>NZ_QODK01000002.1:0-373051 GCF_003324485.1 Cohaesibacter intestini
CGAAACTAGGATGCTCGATCAACATCACGATCGAGTGTCTTTCACATGCGGCAACGACTCCCTCGACTGCTTCTTCAAGGCCCAGGCCGCCCAAAACGCCAAACACAACTTTTCCGCCAGTCCCCCACACCCATATTGTCAGCTTTCTGCATTGCCGCGTATAGCGGCTCTGCATCTATTGCAAATTGAACTCACTAGTGGTCCACTGCTCCACACACAAGAGGCCCGGATCCCTCCATTAATATGTTAATGACGATACGAGGCTGATCGGTCAAAAGTCTTGATTTGCGGGTATCGCCAAGGGAGCAGGGCGTATGACAGGTTCCCTGTGTATGAGCTCAAGGCCGAACCGGATGCACCAGCAGTGCCGGACAAAAAATACTGCGGCCAATTCCATACCCTGTATTCGACGAGGAAATGGGTCCAGCAGTTGTTTGACCGGCCGATCTTGGTGACTCTGAGATAGGGTATGATCGCCAGCTCTTCGGCGAGGCCCTGTCGATAGTGTTCGGCTTCGGACGCCATTTTGATCGACGCGGCATCCGGTTGTTCGTCACCAGCATGACGGCGCAAGGCCTTGTCAATTTTCAGTTCCAGCAATCGCTTTGGCGACGGAGGCCATTGCATGAGTCGAGAACGCCTGCTTCAAGGTCGTGCGGAGGGAAACGTCAGCTTTGGCCTCAGCCTCCCTATCTGGCTAGAGGGAGAGGTCTGGGACTTTCATTAGTTCGCGCGGAAAAACCCTTCGATCAGTTAAAGGGTTTGCAGCGCGAACGAATTAGAGAACAAAATTGGCTCTGAGTTTGAATTTGCTGCGCCCGGTACGAACGGCAGGAGAGGGCCGTTTTGTGAATGGGAATCAAGCGAGGTGGTGTTCCTGGTGCAGCACACCAGACCGATGTGAGATTTTCATTAATACATTAATGAAACCTCGGGAGACGGCTCTTTGCCCTCCGGCCCAAGAAGGCTACGTCCTGGACATCATAGGACACCTGCATCAAATGGAAGGGCTATCCGCCGCATATGATCTGCCAGTTCAGCTAACCTGTCATCAAAATCGGGCTGATCCGGGAAAGCTCCGTAATTGCCATGTACATCATCAGCCGCATGGCCAACAATGTGACGCTGGATGTGTTCTGGCACTTTCCCATCGCGCATGCGGACGGTGTATTCATGCCGCAACGCATAGACCGGCGCATCCTTGGTGCGCAGGTCATTTTCGATGAGGTACTTGTTCGCCGCTGCGCTGAACGAATTCCCTTTGTCGTAATAGCGAGAGAAACCACCGGGATGCTCTTTGATGGCCTCCAGAGCAATGCCGACAAGCGGGACCGCCCGCACTCGAGCGTTGGTTTTTACGATATGCCTTCGTTCCCCTTCGAGTGTGGGCTGGATGAGAATATGCGGTGTTGAGTGGCCAAGGCAGATTTTCTGTGCCGTCAGATGCAGGATTTCCTGAGGGTTGCATCCCGTTTCCACGAGGGTATAGAGGATCCGCCGCAATTGTTCATTGGTTCCCGTAAGGCCGCCCCCTTGCAGCCATTTGTCCCGAATGATGACATTCGGGAATGTTACGCGGGTTTCGGAAGCATCCCGAACCGATGTTTTGGGTGGGGCAGGAAAGTGCTTTTTTAGATTATCGAATGGATTGGCTTTCGCGTGCCCGTACCGGTCTTTCCATTTGTACTCATCCGCATAGCATTGCCAGATGTAATGGAGATCCTGAATTTCCTTCAATGCCCCAGATCGACCCAAAGCTTCATCTCCTGGTGCTGGATTGTGCATGAGTTTGAGCCAATGATCCTTGAACTGAACGGCCTGTTCACGCGTGACAGCTTGAAGGGAAACGTCTCCCACTAAATCGATGAAGTGTCTCACGGCACGCTTCTTGGGGGTTTCGTAGTTCTTTTTTTGCGACGGGGACATGTTCGCCATACGGGCAACAGCGAATTTTCCGAAGAAACTATCGAGCGCCTCGGAAATCTTCATCACCCGATCCTCCTCGTCACTATGGATGCCCATTGCTGTGGTAATGATCTGCGATGGATCGTCAAAGTTGGCGGCTGCGGGCCCGATCAACTGCATATTCCGAATGATCATTCTGTAGTTTTCGGCAACGTCTTCAGGCAGGGTCGAAAGCCAGGCGTTGAACCTTTCCATCATGTCCTCGGTTGGGCCGGAAAAGATCTCTTCCGCTTGTTTCTGATAAAGGGCATGGAGCGTCAATCCGGCCTTTCCCTTGGGCAGGCTGGGAAGGTCCAGAGATATCTTCTCGGTGCCCAGCAGGTCCATGAAACTGTCGCCAGTAATGGCAAGTTCTTTCCTTGACTGATTGGTCATTTGGGTAGCGCGGAGCGAACGCCAAAACTTATCATCCGCTTCAACGAGCGCATCGCGCCGGGACATGGCTATGTCGTGATTCTTGGTCTTGAGGGATTTCTGAATCGGATCAGGGCGAGGATCGAGATGCTTCACGTCCTTGGGGATTGATCGGGTGTAGTAGAGGACCCCTCGATTCAACGTGATATATTTCAATTCTCTTGTGCTGCCCATCGCTGAAACGCCTTATTTCCTATTGCATTCCTATTGCATTTTCTATTGCAATAGTCCTTGGAAATCAATGGGATCGGCGGATTTCTGCGAAAAAGGAGTCTGTGAACTCAATCACAGACCCCTCAATTGGCTCCCCAGGCCGGACTCGAACCAGCGACCCAGCGATTAACAGTCGCTTGCTCTACCAACTGAGCTACTGGGGAAAACTCTTTTTCGTTAGCGCTTCAAAGCGTCTCAACGTTGGTGAGGTGGTTTCTAATCGAGCTTTGCCGTGTTGCCAAGCCCCTTTTTTCAACTTTTTCGCTTCTCTTGTGGAAGAGTGGAAAAGCGCCCGGAATTGTCACGTTTTTGAGAAACTGGATATTCACAGCACCAACCCCATCTATAAATCATCCCCTTAACAGCGAGCGATTCTAGGGTGTGGATCACATCCACGACAGGCCATGCCCGACGGAATCAAGCAAAGGACCAACAAACCGAATGATCAAACCGAAGCGTGAATTCAAAATCGGCCGCTGGACTTTCCCCATTCCAGGTTTTCCTTTTGGCCGCTACTGCCTTGGTGTTGCTCTGGTCATTGGTGGAATCCTCGGATTTCTGCCAATTCTGGGTTTCTGGATGATTCCTCTGGGGCTGGTGGTCCTTTCGGTTGATTTGCCTTATCTGCGTAAATATCGCAGAAAGTGGGAAGTGAAATTTGAAAAACGCCGTCGGGAAAAACCCCAAAAATCCGACGGCCAATAAATCAGGAAAACCCTTGATGGATGCACACAATGCCCGCACCAATTTCATTTTTGGCGGGGCGCGGTCCGGCAAAAGCCAATTTGCAGAAACACTTTGCCATGAGAGCGACTGTGATCTGCTCTATGTGGCAACATCGCCTGTGATCAAAGGAGACGCAGAATATGCCGATCGCATCAAGATGCATCAGGATCGACGTGGGCCACGCTGGCGGGTCATCGAAGAAGAGCTGGCCCTGGCCGAGATACTCAAAGCCGAAAGTCGCCCTGATCTCGCCATCCTGATCGATTGCATGACCCTGTGGCTGAACAATGTGCTTTATCACAATCTATCCCTTGAGGACCGTCTCAAGGCCTTTATCGAAGCGATGCAGACCTGCCAGTCCAGGATTATCCTGATCTCGAACGAAGTGGGGCAGGGCATCGTTCCTTCCAACCCGGAAGTCAGAGGCTTTCGCGATCATCAAGGGCGCCTTAATCAGACCCTCGCTGCCCATTGCGACCGCGTCATCGAAGTGCGCGCCGGCCTCCCACTCATTCTCAAGCCAATCCAGCAACCCGCCATCACGCTCTGAGCCAACATCAACGGCCCGCGCCAACAAAAGCAAGAACAAGGAAGCCCCTCATGTCCGCGATCATGTTTCAAGGAACCGGTTCCAATGTCGGCAAATCGATGCTGGTGGCCGGATTCTGCCGCTATCTGACTCAACAGGGTCTGAAGGTTGCTCCCTTCAAGCCGCAAAACATGTCGAACAATGCGGCCGTCACCCACGAGGGAGGGGAGATTGGTCGGGCACAGGCCATGCAGGCACTGGCCTGTGGGCTGGAGCCAAGCATCCATATGAATCCGGTCTTGTTGAAACCGCAAAGCAACATCGGCTCTCAGGTGGTGGTGCAGGGCAAATCCATTGGTCAGATGATGGCCCGCGATTACGCGGCCAACAAGCAGAAATTGCTTACATCCGTGATGGAATCCTACAACATCCTCAAATCCCAAGCCGACATTGTGGTGGTGGAAGGTGCGGGCAGCGCTTCGGAAGTCAACTTGCGCGCTGGCGACATTGCCAATATGGGCTTTGCTGCCGCAGCCCAGTTGCCGGTCATCCTGATTGGGGACATTGATCGAGGCGGCGTCATAGGCTCGCTGGTCGGCACCGAGCGCATTGTCACCGATGAGGATCGTGCCCTGATCAAGGGATATGTGATCAACAAATTCAGAGGCGATCCGACCCTGTTTGATAGCGGCCTTGATATCGTTACCAAAGAAACAGGTTGGCCGGATTTCGGTGTGTTGCCATGGTTCGATTTGGCAGGACGCCTGCCTGCTGAAGACAGCGAGGATCTCTCCCGCGACGCCGCCGCTGCAAAGCGCGACGGTCGGCTGAAAATCGCTGTTCCCGTGTTGCCCCGTATCGCCAATTTCGATGATCTGGACGCCCTACGTACAGACCCAGCCATTTCAGTGGAAATGATCCGTCAGGGCCAGGCCATCCCGGTTGATGCGGACCTGATTATCCTGCCGGGCTCTAAAACCACCATCGATGATTTCAAGGCAATGCAGGCCGAGGGATGGGATATCGACATCAAGGCTCATGCCCGCCGTGGTGGCTATGTACTGGGTCTGTGCGGCGGTTATCAGATGCTGGGAAAGGTTATCCGCGATCCCGAAGGCATTGAGGGCCCGAAAGGGGCTGTCTGTGAAGGTCTCGGCCTTCTGGACATCGAAACCAACATGGCTGCAGAAAAGCGCACCGTACAAGTGACTGGTCACCATGCCGCCAGCGATCTGCCGATGCATGGCTATGAAATCCATATCGGCAGCAGTGACGGCCCCGACCGCGCTCGCCCGATGTTCCGCATAGAAGGCAAGGAAGAGGGCGCCATTTCTCGCTCCGGCCGCATCATGGGCAGTTATGTCCACGGCCTGTTCAATCAGGATGACTTCCGCAAACATTTCCTCACCCAGCTTGGTCATGAGGCAAGCAGCCATTCTTATGAAGCGATGGTCGAAGACACCCTTGACGCCTTGGCCGATCACATTGGCAAGCATCTGAAGGTCGACGGCCTGCTGGATGTCGCAAATAGAGGCATCTAGCCCCGCAAGAAAAAACAAAAAGAGCGCCAATCAGGCGCTCTTTTTGTTTGCATTTGCTTCGAATTGGGCTGTCAAAGAAGACAAAAACCGGCAATCGCTGCAATGGCCAGAAACTGGACGATCAGACTGGAGCGATAGAGCCGCAAGGCATCGCCGACTTCCACTGGGCCGATATCCACCCGGCCGCCATCATTGACAAATGGCTCGTCAACCAGCTTGCTGCCATAATAACGCGGGCCCGACAGGGCAATATCCAACCGCCCTGCGGTCGCCGATTCCGGCCAGCCGGCATTCGGTGAGCGATGCTTCGGTGCGTCCCGCTTGATCGCCGCCCAGACAGCACCAACGCCCATCGCCGCCCGCCCGCCAACCGGATGAAAGGGCGATAAGAGCAGCAACAACATGGTCAACCGCGCAGGCATCAGATTAAGCAGATCATCCAATCGCGCCGATGCCCATCCGAACCAAAGATAACGGTCATTCTTGTGGCCAATCATACTGTCGGCTGTGTTGACAATTTTGTAGGCCACCAACCCGGGAAATCCGAACAGAGCGAACCAGAAGACAGGTGCGACAATGCCATCGGAGAAATTCTCGGCCAAGCTCTCAATGGCTGCACGGGCAACCCCGTCTTTTTCGAGGAACTTCGTCTCGCGCCCTACGATCATCGACACCGCCTGCCGCGCGGCGATGATGTCACCATCCTCAAGCGGTTTCTGCACCGCAAGAACATGATCATACAGGCTCTTTTGAGCGATGAGCACAGAGCTGACCAGAGCCAGCACGATGCCTCCGAAAATTCCGAGCGATAGGAGGCTTTCTTGTAGAAACCACGCCAACGCTGTACCACCCGCGAACAGGACGATGATCACCATTAATCCTGTGAGACGCCCGACAAAGGGGCTTTGTTCGGATGGGTGATTGAACAGTCGATCGCACAGGCCGATTGCCTTGCCAAACCAGACAACCGGGTGAGGGAACCGCTCCCACACCCAGTTCGGTTCACCCAGCAGGGCATCAATCGCAAGGGCAACGAGAAGCACAAGGAGGATTTCAGGCCCGAACGCAATCACCGGATGCTCGCCACGTCCAATGCTGCGTCGAGACGATCCAGCATCGCCTGATCCGTCGGAACACCAAAGCGGATATAGTCCGGATTGTAATCGAAGACGCGGGTCCAGATTTTTTGCTCGGCCAGCTTTTCGTGCAGATCGCGTGCATTCTCTTTAAGAACCAGCCGGAACAACGGCGTACCACCGGCGACATAGTATCCGCGTTTCTTCAGAATCGCATCAAGCTTCTCCGAGAAGTCGATCAGATTGCGGCGTTGCTCATCCTGCCATTTCACATCGCGCAAGGCTTGCCGACCGATGCGCAGGGCAGGGGTTGAGACGGCCCATGGGCCGAGCATGTCGCGGATCTTGCTAATATGCGTTTCATGTCCCACCAGAAAACCGAGGCGCAAACCGCCAAGACCGAAAAACTTGCCGAATGATCGCAGCACCACGACATTGGGCATATCGGACAAGCGATCAACAACACTATTTTCTGGCGTCAGATCGGCAAAAGCCTCATCAACGATCAACAAACCTCGTTGCTTGCGCAACTTCTCGGCAATTTCAACCAGCGCATCCGGCGGCAACTTGCGTCCATCCGGATTGTTCGGGTTGACCACCAAAAGACAATCGCCCGGGAAGAATTCCTTTGGCATTTCTTCAACCATAGCAACATCAACGCCCGCGCGCGCCATGGCGCGCTGATGCTCACTGTAGGTTGGCCCAAGAATGAGACAACTCTGGTTGGTGCCAAGCAGAACCGGCATCGCCTGAATCAAAGATTGCGTGCCGGGGGACGCAACGACCGAGATTTCATCGGGCACCTTATAGGCGGCTCGCGCGGCGGCAAGGCACTCAACCAGATCACTCTGATTGGGCAGGGCACCGATATCGGCAATCGCCTGTGGGCCATCAAATGGATAGGTGATCTGGTTGATGCCGCTGGACATATCCAGCCACTCTTCACGGGTCCCACCATACTTGGCCATGGCAGCGGACAAGTCTCCGCCATGCATCATAATATTGTCGTCACTGGCAACCATATCAACACTTCCATGTTCGAGGAGAAGCACGCTTAGCACATAGACTTTTTATCTAAGGGATGCAAACTATACGCGACGTCCGTTTGGTTAGTCCGCAATCGGAAAAACGCCCAAATCCTGTCTTTTCCGGCCAACACTATTCCAAAAGAGCAGGTCCGAGTTGATTGTTTCCACCGCGCAATTTACAAGACTGCACCACAAGATGGAAATCAGCATGACAATTAAAGACCTCATCGCCCGCAAGAATGCCTGGATAGACGAGAACCGCACAGGCGACCTACAGACAGCAAGGCGTCACAAGGACGCATCACTAGCCATTGCGGGCCAATATCGGGCCTTCGAGCGGATCCGCAAACAGCTTTTCAAGGGAAGCGTGATACGCGAACGGTTGGATGAGGTCGAGTTGTGCATTCTCGATGCACTTGTGGAATCCGGCCTCGCCGATCCATTGTCAAATGGCTGTTATCGGGCGGCAAGCGCGGAAAGCCGCCGTTATATTACCGGTGGCTGGTTGGAAGAAATCGCCTGTCTGGCAGCCCTGGAGGCCGGTGCAGATGAAGCGCTCTATAGCCAGCAGATATCATGGCAAAGCGATGGCTATTGGGGCGAGAATGAAATCGACATACTTGCACGCTTTGGTGATCGCCTCGCTTTCTATTCCTGCAAGGCTTATGGCGCCACCTATCGGCGCAAAAACGACCGCAGCCGCAAAAAACTGATGGAAGCGTTACATGAGGCCGACAATTTGGCTGACCATTTCGGCACCCCGAATGCCTTTGTCGGTCTTATCCTCTCGACCGATTTGTATGACGAATACAACAAGCGTCCAAAATATGAAGCTCTGTTCGGCAAGGCCAAGGCTTTGCATGTTGATCTGATTACTCTTGAAGATCTGAAATGGGAAAAACTTGTCAGCGCTATGGGGCGAGCCGGTCAAACGTAAGCCTCTAGCTGACTATTTACCTATAAGTAAAAACCACTATTCAAGTCCTTCCCAGTAATTCAACTAGCCGCCTTTCGCAGAAGTTACATATTTTTTAAAAGTATGTAAGAAAAATGTGAGAAGACATTGATTGAAGCCGTTGCTAGTTTATTTGCGAAACAGAATATCCTGCGGAGTTGCTTCAATTGGAACACCAAAGGTACTTTGCCAAAGGGGAGCCAGCGAGGTGGATCAATCCAGTGAGAAGCAGCGTCTTGAAGATCTCAAACACTATGCCTTGCTCGACTCTGCGCCGGAAGAATCTTTTGATCGCATTACCCGCATCGCAAAGAAAGTCTTCGGCGTTCCTATTGCTCTGATATCTCTTGTCGACGAGAATCGGCAATGGTTCAAATCACGCCAGGGGCTTGAGACTTGCGAAACCCCACGTGACATCTCCTTCTGTACCCACGCCATTGAAAAGAACCAACCTCTCATCGTCCACGATGCCAGTGAGGACCCGCGATTCAGGGACAGTCCTCTAGTAACAGGCGATCCCAACATCCGTTTCTATGCAGGCATCCCGTTGCGCTCGCCCAAGGGTTTCAACCTCGGCACTTTGTGCGTCATGGACCAGCAACCCCGCATAGCATCTCTGGAGCATATCGAAATCCTGCGCGATCTGGCCCGTCTGGTGGTAGACGAGATAGAACTCCGCGCTTTGGCGGCCTTTGACTGCCTTACAGGGATGCATCGACGCACCAAATTCATGGAAGTTGCGGAAACGGAATTGCAGCGCGCGACTCGTTATGGCTCCAATTTCAGCATCTTGATCTTCGACATCGACCATTTCAAAACCATCAATGACACGCATGGTCACGCCGCCGGTGACCTCGTGCTGCAAAAAGTCGCTGAAATCTGCAAAGCGAATCTCCGGTCCGTCGATATCGCATCGCGCTTTGGAGGGGACGAGTTTGTTGTTTTGCTACCGGAAACGAATTTGTCGGATGCCCGCGTGATCGCTGAACGGCTTCGCCACCAGTTCGAAACCTGCCAAATCGAAGAAGGGGGCCATATCATGCAATTTACGACCAGCTTTGGCCTTGCAGATCACGCAAACTCGGACCTTAAGACCATCAACGCGATCCTGAATGAAGCCGACGACTACCTGTATGAAGCCAAGACCAACGGCCGCAACAAGGTGCTGACGTCAACGGCATAACCCGCGCCGAGATTCAAAATTCAATTATATGAGAAGAGGTTGGAGGCTCGAGCCGGAATCGAACCGGCGTACACGGATTTGCAATCCGCTGCGTCACCACTCCGCCATCGAGCCATCCATGCGTGTGGTGCATGGTCAATAGCAAAAGCCGTTGCCGCACTCAAGTCAATATCCACCACATTTTGATTTTTTTGTGAAGGCCGGGTGACACAGGCCCACTGGCACGTCAGTCTATGGATTGATTTTAAACAACAATGCTTGCAACTCGCGGTCTGCGGGCCTATGGAAAATACTCATAAGAGTGTCTAACATGCCCAGCATGTGCGACCAGCACCGGTTGCCTTGCCATCGGACCCAAGCACTGATCAGCAACGTGAGGAATGCGCCATGAACAAATTTCGACAAGCGCGTGAGCAAATGGTCGACAATCAGGTACGCACCACCGACGTCACCGACTATAATGTTCTGGACGCTTTCCTGACTGTACCGCGCGAATTGTTTGTGCCCTCAAAGAAACGATCTTTGGCCTATTCGGACGCTGACATCGAAATCGACAATGGCAGAATCCTTACCCAACCGTCTCCTTTGGCAAAATTGTTGCAGCTTGCAGACATCTCATCCGACGATCTGGTTCTGATTATCGCGTCGAATTCCGGCTATTCAGCAGCGCTTGCCTCTCGGTTGGCCAACACGGTGGTTGCGGTTGAAAATAACGACGATCTAACCCAACAGGCCGAAACTGTCATTTCGGAACTTGGATATGACAATGTTGCCATGATTTCCGGCCATCTGAAGGAAGGGGTGCCGACGCAAGGGCCTTATGATGTGATTCTCATCGAAGGCACCGTCGGCGAAGTGCCGCAAACCTTGCTGGATCAGCTCAAGGATGGTGGCAAGCTTGTCACTGTCGAAGGCAACGCACGCCGTGCGGAAGCCATCAAGATCCTTCGCACTGGCGACCACTTTTCCCGCATGTCCGCCTTTGACACCAACGCACCAATTCTCCCGGAATTCGTCAAGGAAGACGCTTTCGTCTTTTGATCAATCGCGTACTGAGCAAAGCCCCCAAGCTTCATTGACGGCAACAAAGTCCATACACCTGATGGACTTTGTTGCAGCTGCTATATTCGATTTTGCAAAACTTATCCCGCATCCAAGACTGCATAGTCTGCATGATTGTTGCCAGAAAGCAGCATTAAAGATTTTTTAACCATTAACCGAATTCTTCCGCTTTGCAAATTCGACTCAACCGATTATGTTCCAAGCAAAATTTGGCAGATGGGTGCCGCAAAAAAGTATGTTCTCCAAGCGCCAGCAATGGGGAATTCCCGATTTTTATGCCGCCACCACCCCAAAGTGGCGCGCTGGAAGAGACTAGATTATTGAAACAAGGTGGCTTGAAACCCGGAGAAACCGGGACGCAGGTCGCTGAAGTAGGAGTATTGGGTGTGGTTTGCCTTCGAACACTGACGCTGAGCGCCGCCACGGCGCTGCTATTCTCCCTCAATCCGGCGTCTGCTGAAACGCTCTCTCAAGCATTGTCGTTGGCCTACAACAACAATCCCACCCTGAATGCAGCCCGGGCTGAGTTGCGTGCAACAGACGAAAATGTTCCACAAGCAAAATCAGCCTATCGCCCGACCGTTAACGGCACTGCATCGGCCACCCGTTCTTGGTCCGAGCGCGAATATCTTTCCGGCTCTGCCCGCAACACACAGTCCACTTCCACCAGCCTCGGTCTTCAGGTTCAGCAGATCCTGTATCGCGGCAATCGCACCAAAAATGGCGTTGCCCAAGCGGATGCCGCCATTCAGGCCGCCCGCGAAGGCCTGAAGTCGACGGAACAATCGGTCCTGTTCGACGTTGCCACCGCTTACATGGACATCCTGCAAAATCAGGCAATCCTCGAGTTGCGCAAACAGAATGTGGCCTTCCTGCGTGAACAGGCCCGCTCGGCGCGCGACCGTTTTGCCGTTGGTGAAACCATCAGCACAGATGTCAGCCAAGCCGAAGCCCGTCTGTCCGGCGCTATTTCTCAGGTCAGGGTCGCCGAAGCCAATCTGGCAACCAGCCGCGCTACCTATCAGATGCTGGTCGGCAAAAAGCCCGGCAACCTGACCACCGGCTTTGCGGTCGACCGCCTGTTTCCGAAAACCCTTCAGGCAGCGATCGGGCAAGGCATCAACAGCCACCCATCCGTTTTGGCCTCGCAATATAATGTCGACGTCGCGCAGTTGGCGGTCAAAATCGCCGAAGGCGCGTTGTTGCCAACCGTTTCTCTGAGCGGCAACGCCAGCCGCAACTGGAGCAACAACAACTCCAACACCAATGTTTCGGGTTCGACCAATTCGGCCTCGATCACCGGTCAGGTCTCCATTCCCTTCTATCAAGGCGGGGCTGCGCATTCCAAAGTGCGTCAGGCAAAGGAAACACTTGGCCAACGTCGTATCCAGCTTGATCTGGCGCGCGATCAGGTGCGGGCAAACATTGTGTCGTCCTGGAGCCTGTTGGAAGCAACCATTCCGCAAATTGCAGCCGCACAGGCGCAGGTCAAGGCATCCCAGCTAGCAACCCGCGGTGTGATCGAAGAGCAGAAAGTCGGCCAACGGACCTTGCTTGATGTCCTGAACTCTCAGGCCGAATTGATCGATGCGCGCATTGCTCTGGTGCAGGCACAGCGCGGACGCATTGTCGCTTCCTTCCGAGTTGCCTCCTCTGTCGGCAATCTCAGCGCCTCCAATCTGGGGCTGAAAGTCGCAACCTACGATCCTGCTGCACACTATACCGCAGTGAAAGACAAATGGTTCGGTCTGCGCACGCCAGACGGTCGCTAAGCCAATTGGCTAGCGTCTCCAATCACTAGCTGACAAAAAGGCCCGGCATGACCGGGCCTTTTTTGTGAGTCTGAAACAGAATAAGAAAAGGGGCCTCCATGATCGGACACCCCTTGCAAGAATATTTCGTTTCACAAGAAAAGAATATCATTCAATCAATGGAAACAAATCCTCTGTTGGTGACTGACTCGATAAGCATCACGAGCGCACGCTCCACCGTGGCCGCACGCACATTTGCACGATCCATTGCAGAGAATATCCGTCGCTCATGGCGCTGCTCCTTGCCTTTGCGTGACAGAGCAAAATGCACAAGACCGACAGGCTTTTCGGGCGTTCCACCATCAGGCCCGGCTATGCCAGTCACCGCAATTGCGATATCGGCATTCGATTTTTCCAGCGCACCATCCGCCATTGCACGTGCAACTTCTTCACTCACGGCTCCCAATTTGTCGATCAACCCGGCATCCACACCAAGCATTTCAACCTTGGCCTCGTTGGAATAGGTGACAAAGCCACGATCCAGAACAGCCGATGCACCCGCAACCTCGGTCAAGGTCGCGCTAACCAAGCCGGCCGTGCAAGATTCTGCAGTGACAATTTTGATTTCATTCCTGATGGCGAATTTGATGGCCTCCTTGGCCATCTCTGTGGCGACCGAATGCGCGTACATGGCTTGATCCTTGACTGAGTGATTGCAACTTGGGATAGCTACCCATCCGGCCGCATTATAGATCAGGATCCGGCAAATGTATGCAAGCACTTGCCAGTGCCGCAATACCCTCTTTTCTGCCAGTAAAACCAAGGCGTTCGCTTGTGGTTGCCTTGACGCTGACCCGCCCGATTGCGATCTCGCAGATGCCGGCAATCGTGGTGCGCATTGCCGGACGATGCGGACCAATTTTCGGCGCCTCGCAAATGACGGTCAGATCAATATTACCAATCTTGCCACCCAGCTCACGCACACGTCGTACCGCATCCTTGAGAAACAAATCAGACGGAGCCCCTTTCCACTGCGGGTCCGATGGCGGGAAATGTGTGCCGATGTCACCATCAGCGATCGCTCCGAGGATCGCATCCGTGATCGCGTGCAGGCCAACATCAGCGTCTGAATGCCCTTTCAGCTTCCTGTCATGCGGAATTGAGACGCCGCCAATGATCACGGCATCCCCGTCATCGAACGCGTGAACGTCATAGCCGGTGCCTAAGCGAATATCCGTCAGTGGAGCAGAAGAGCCCTGTTGGGTGGATGAGGTGCGTTCACGCATTGTCTTGTCAGCCATATCGAGATCTTCCGGATTGGTCAGTTTGATATTCTTTGAGCTGCCTTCAACGATCCAGACGCGCTCACCCGCCCATTCAGCGACCGCAGCATCATCCGTGAAAGTGAGATCATGTTGTTCGCTCACCGCCTCATGGGCCGCAAGAATGAAGGGATAGTCAAAGCCCTGTGGTGTCTGTGCGGACCAAAGAACGGTGCGATCAATTGTCGCGGCAATATAGCCAGCGCCATCAATCTGCTTGATCGTATCGGTCACCGGACTGGCAACCAGACAAGCCTTGTGACTGGCTAGGGCATCAAGGCAGCGCTCAAGAGTGTCGCCGGTCACAAAGGGCCTCGCTGCATCATGGATCAACACCTTGTCGGGCTGATGGACCTCTAGAGCACGCAGTCCATTCAGAACCGACGCCTGCCGCGTTGCGCCACCCATCACCGGTGCACAGAATTTCGCGCGCTCCGACGCTGACAAAGAGGAGAAAGCCGCCGCATAGAGCGCTTCATCGCCTTCGGCAATCACAACCAGCGCAACGTCAATCACAGTGCTTTTGGCAAACACATCCAGCGTGTGGGCCAGCACCATTCTGCCCGCAACTTCGACATATTGTTTGGCTACCTGATCTTCAGGTCGGCGTGCACGACTGCCGGACCCTGCGGCGACAATGATGGCGGCTGACGTCATTTCGGAGCCTTTTCCGGTTTATGAACTCTTCCCAGCTGCTTTCAAACATATTAGGCGAGGGGTCAAGGTGCTTTCTGGGGCTTTTGGGTGCAAAGGGTGTGAATGACTAAATATTGACCATCGAATTAGCTTGCACATTTATTAGGCATCTTTATACTGAGCTCCAATTGTAGCTGTATCAAGAGAGCTTTATGACGACTACACCCCTCCATTCTGCCGCAAATCCACTGTCCATCGGATCGGTAACGGTACCAAACGCCGTTTTTCTGGCTCCGATGTCAGGCATCACGGATTTGCCATTCCGGGAGATCGCAAGGCGATTCGGGGCAGGGCTTGTGGTCTCCGAGATGGTCGCAAGCAAAGCGTTCGCTGTCGGCAAGGAAGAGATGCGTCTGCGAGCCGAAGGGCAGGGCATGGACATTCATGCGGTACAGCTGGCAGGCAACCGCCCCGATTGGATGGCCGAAGCTGCCAAAATCAGCGAAGGGGCAGGGGCCTCCCTCATTGACATCAATATGGGTTGCCCGGCCAAGAAGGTCATTTCCGGTTATTCCGGCTCGGCTTTGATGCGCGATCTCGATCAGGCCCTGAGTCTGATTGATGCCGTGGTGGAAGCCGTCGAAGTCCCCGTAACGGTCAAGATGCGCCTCGGCTGGGATGTTGACAGTCTGAACGCACCAGAACTTGCCGCTCGTGCTGAACAGAGCGGCGTCGCTCTGGTAACCGTCCATGGCCGCACCCGCAATCAATTCTACAAAGGCAATGCTGACTGGTCTGCCATCAAGGCGGTAGCGGATGCCGTCACCATTCCGCTTATTGCCAATGGCGATGTGCTCGATGAGAGCGACGCGCCCGACATTCTCCAACAGTCCGGCGCAGACGGGCTGATGATCGGACGTGGTGCCTATGGTCGTCCCTGGCTTCCCGGCCACATTGCGCACTATCTACACACTGGCTCGCGCCGGAGCGCACCTGAAAGCACAGCTCTGCTTGAGCTGATCTGCGAGCATTATGACAGGATGATCGACTATTACCCGGATGTGGTCGGTGTGCGCTGCGCCCGCAAGCATCTGGGCTGGTACATGGATACTGTGACCGAGCAGACAGACCTTAGCGGTTCACTCGCGGCACAACTGAGAAAGAGAATTTTAACAGCCGACGATCCGAAAGAGGTCCGCGCTGGCTTGCGCGACTTTTTCAGCGTGGCTGCAGAGAGGCAGGTTGCATGAGTGAGAGACAAAAGAGCCCGAATCCGACAGAAGTGCCTTACCAGTCAATGATGAGCGCCTTGCCGCATCCTGTCATCATGGTCGATGAGGACAGTTTTGTCATTGCAGCCAACGACATGGCACAGTTCTTCTTCCAGTCAAGCGCAACCTATCTGGCCCGACACAAATTGTCAGATCTTCTGCCCTTTGGCAGTCCGGTGCTGGCATTGGTAGAACAGGCCCGTGACCGGTTGGCTCCGGTCAATGAATATCGCGTCGACATCTCCAACCCGCGCATCGGTGTCGATAAGGTTGTCGATGTCTATGCCGGTCCGGTGCAAGACCGCACTGGCGCGGTCGTGGTGATGCTGCATGAACGCTCAATCGCCGACAAAATGGATCGCCAACTGACGCATCGGGACTCTGCCCGCTCGGTCACCGGACTTGCCGCCATGCTGGGCCATGAAGTCAAGAACCCACTTTCGGGCATTCGTGGGGCTGCCCAGTTGCTGGAAAGCTCAGTCTCGGATGCAGACCGCGCCCTGACGCAACTGATCACCGAAGAAACCGACCGCATCGTGCGCCTGATTGACCGGATGGAAGTCTTTTCCGATCAGCGCCCGGTAGAGCGGGAAGCGGTCAACATTCACGTCGTTCTTGATCGGGTCAAGCAATTGGCGCACGCCGAGTTTGGGGACAAAATCCGCCTCACCGAGCATTATGACCCGTCCCTGCCTGCCGTTTATGCCAATCAGGATCAACTGGTTCAGGTCTTCCTGAACCTTGTCAAGAATGCTGCCGAAGCGATCCTTGATACGCAGGATCCGGAAATCGAGCTGACCACAGCATTCCGCCCCGGCATCCGCATACAGGTGCCGGGTTCTGCAGAGAAGACCTCTCTGCCATTGGAGATCTGTGTCAAAGACAATGGACCCGGCATCCCGAAAGAAATCGAGGATTGCCTGTTCGACCCGTTTGTTACTTCCAAGACCAACGGATCCGGCCTTGGATTGGCGCTGGTTGCCAAATTGATTGGCGACCATGGCGGCGTCATCGAGTTTGACACTGCAGGCCGCCATACCGTTTTCCGCGTCATGCTGCCCACCAGCGACGAAAGCCATTCATAGGAGTTTGGACCATGAGCAAAGGGACAATCCTTCTTGCCGACGACGATACTGCAATCCGCACAGTGCTCAATCAGGCCCTGTCCCGGGCAGGTTACACGGTGCGGCTGACCTCCAACGCCACCACTTTGTGGAGCTGGATTTCACAGGGCGAGGGCGATCTGGTGATCACCGATGTCGTGATGCCGGATGAGAATATTTTTGACGTGCTGCCGCGCATCAAAAAGGCAAGACCGCATTTGCCGGTCATCGTCATGAGTGCACAAAACACCTTCATGACCGCCATCAAGGCCTCCGAGCGCGGCGCTTATGAATATCTCCCCAAACCTTTCGATCTGAAAGAGCTGATCAACATTGCCGGGCGCGCACTGTCTGAGCCACGCCCCAGCCTGCAGGTTTCCGAAGAGGATGGGATGGACATTCCTCTGATCGGCCGGTCAGCCGCGATGCAGGACATCTATCGCATGCTGGCGCGCCTGATGCAGAACGACCTGACCGTCATGGTCACCGGCGAAAGCGGCACCGGCAAGGAACTGGTCGCCCGCGCCCTGCATGATTATGGCAAGCGCCGCAAAGGTCCGTTCGTTGCCATCAACATGGCGGCCATTCCCAAGGATCTGATCGAGTCCGAGTTGTTCGGCCACGAAAAAGGCTCCTTCACCGGCGCCCATGGCCGCTCGGCAGGCAAGTTCGAAATGGCCGAAGGCGGCACCCTGTTCCTTGACGAGATCGGCGACATGCCGATGGAGGCGCAAACCCGTCTGCTGCGTGTCCTTCAGCAGGGCGAATATACCACGGTCGGCGGTCGTACCCCGATCAAGACCAATGTTCGCATTGTCGCCGCCACCAACAAGGATCTTCAGTCTCTCATTCATCAGGGGCTATTCCGCGAAGATTTGTTCTTCCGTCTCAATGTTGTCCCGATGCGCTTGCCGCCATTGCGTGAACGCTCTGAAGACATCAAGGATCTGGTCCGCCACTTCTTTGCCATTGGTGAACGCGAAGGCCTGCCGGTCAAACAACTCCAGCCAGAAGCCCTCGACGTCATGCTGCGCTATCGCTGGCCGGGCAACGTGCGAGAGTTGGAAAATCTGGTGCGGCGTCTTGCAGCCCTTTATCCGCAGGAAACCATCACCAGTGTTCAGATTGAAAATGAACTCAATCAGATCAGTCTGACTTCGGAAATCCAGCCAGAACAGAAGGTTCAGAGTCTGTCCGGCGCGATGGAATCCTATCTGGAACAACTATTCAAGGAATATGGTGACAGCCTTCCACCTCCGGGCCTTTATCATCGACTGCTTCGGGAAATCGAGTTTCCCCTGATTTGTGCGTCTTTGGCTGCAACCAAAGGCAACCAGATCAAGACTGCCGAGCTCCTCGGGCTGAACCGCAACACCTTGCGCAAGAAGATAAAAGACTTAGAAATTCAAGTCGTTAGAGGAGCCTGATACATTATTCGAGCTCTTTGATACAGAACATCTGTGACTTTTCCGACACAGTTTCTCCGTTGACCATGGACAGGCCCTCCAAGACCTGTCACATTTAGGCAACAATTCAGAGGAATAGAAAGGGCCTGCTTCTTCCAAAAGCCAGGCCCTTTGCGAAGGAAACGCCGCGCGTGTCGAGTATGTCTCATAACGAACCCAAACAAAAAGCCTCCTTGTGGCGTGACCCGTTGGATACACTGACCGACAATATCAGCGTCAGCGCCAACCAATCGGACAAGCGTAGCTGGTCGCGCATCGCCGGCTTGATCATGGTCATCCTGGCCGTGCTGTCCGGGATGGTTTCTTTCGTCATCCTGCTGGGTCTTACATCAATTGAGCCAACCGAGCAGGTCATCGGCATTGCAATGATCATCAACGGGGTCATGCTGGTGCTGCTGACCCTGATGATCGGTTGGGAAGCAACTCGAATGCTGTGGGCGCGCCAGAAGGGCCGCGCCGGGGCAGGGCTTCATATCCGGGTGATGGGCCTGTTCGCTTTGGTGGCAGCGGCCCCGACCATTCTGGTGGCGATTTTTGCCTCTATCACACTTGATCAGGGCCTTGATCGCTGGTTCTCGTCGCGCACGCTGGCCATCATCAACAGCTCAAAAACAGTTGCCGATGCGTACAATCAGGAGCATGCCCGTGTTCTGCGCAACGAGCTGCTCGGCATTGGTCGTGTGCTGAATGAATCCGAACCCTATTTTCTGTTGGCAGAAGACCGCTTCAGGGCAATCTTTGCGCGTCAAACCCGTATTCGTGGCATTCCGGCTGCTTTTGTCGTGGACGGTGAGGGAACGGAAATGATGGCCTCACCAAGTCGCCTCAATCAGCCGGTTCCCAGAATGCCAACCAAAGATTTGCTGGAACAGGCCCGCAGTCAGCCCGTATTGATCGCGTTGGGCGAGTCCAACCTCGTCGCCGGCATCATGCGGCTGGATGAGTTTAGCGATGCCTATCTCTTCATTGTGCGCGTGATTGATCCGGTGGTGTCGAACTTCCTGCGCATGACATCGGAGAATGTGCAGGAATATCAGGCATTTTTTGAAAGCCGTTCGAGTATCCAGACCGCCTTTGCCATTCTGTATGTTGGTGCGGGATTGATCATCCTGCTCTCCACCACATGGTTCGCCATTGGCTTTGCCAACACCCTTGTTTCGCCCATCCGGCGCTTGATTTCGGCGGCAGAAAGCGTCCGCAACGGCGATCTGTTCGTTCAGTTGCCAATCGATCAGCGTTCGTCTGATTTCAGCAACCTCAACAACACCTTCAACACCATGACCATGGAGCTGCGGTCCCAGCGGGATGAGTTAATTCTCGCACGCGACGCGATGGATGCCCGTCGACGTTTCACCGAAGCCATGTTGCAAGGGGTCAGTGCCGGTGTCATCGGTGTCGATGCGACTGGATTGATTACCCTTGCGAATCCGTCGGTTCAGGACTTGCTCAATGCAAGGGAAAGCGATCTCCTTGGGGAGGATTTGCGCGATGTCTTGCCCGAGATCGCTCCGCTGGTCGAAGGGGCCGAAAGCAAAATCGGGGCGCACAAAGAAGAACAGGTAGCCATTGTACGCGACGGCATAGAACACGCCATGCGCGTCCGCGTCACCTCGGAACGAGGCGAAGAAGATGTGCATTCCTATGTCGTTACCCTCGATGACGTGACCGACCTCGTATCTGCCCAACGGTCAGCTGCGTGGGCAGATGTCGCCCGCCGCATTGCCCACGAAATCAAAAACCCGCTGACACCCATCCAATTGTCAGCCGAGCGCCTCAGACGACGCTATGGCAACAAGGTGGCGGAAGATGACCGCAAGGTGTTTGACCAATGCGTGAACACCATCGTGCGTCAGGTTGGCGATATCGGCCGCATGATCGATGAATTTTCCTCCTTTGCCCGCATGCCCAAACCGGTATTCGAGCCCGGAGACCTGTCCGAAGTGATCAAGCAATCGGTCTTTCTGATTGAGGTGGCCAATCAGGATATCACTTTTAACACAGACATACCGGAGAAGATGCCCGGATCATTTGACCAAAGGCTTCTGTCGCAAGCGGTTGCCAATGTGGTCAAGAATGCGACGGAAGCGATTGGCAGGAGCGAGGACAAGGCAACCAGTCCCGGCCAGATCACCGTCTGCGGTAAAGAAGATGCGGACGCCTATTGCGTTCGGGTGATCGACAATGGTGTCGGCTTGCCAAGCTCCAACCGACAAATGTTGCTCGAGCCCTATATGACGACGCGTGAATCCGGCAGTGGTCTGGGATTGGCGATCGTAAGAAAGATCTTGCAGGAGCATGGCGGATCTATTCATTTGCGCGATGCACAGGAAGTGTCTGATTTTGCGAGTGGAGCCTGTATCGAAATGCGGGTGCCAAAGGTCGCGGAATATCAGGATGAAGGCGCTGACGATGGATCGGAGGCAAACTACAATTCCGGATTGGGATTGCCAGCCAGCCCTGCAACCAAGACAAGTGAAGGAGAATGACCATGACGGCCGATATTCTCGTTGTTGACGATGAAGTGGATATTCGCGAGCTGGTAGCGGGCCTTCTGGAAGATGAGGGCTATGAAACGCGCATGGCGGCCCATAGCGACGAAGCGCTCGAATTGATTGAGAAGCGACGTCCATCACTGATATTCCTTGACATTTGGCTTCAAGGATCGCGACTGGATGGCCTCGCCCTGCTCGCTGTCATCAAGCAGAAACATCCGGAGCTGCCAGTGGTCATGATCTCTGGTCATGGTGGCGTCGAGACTGCGGTGGCAGCCATCAAACGTGGGGCCTATGACTTCATCGAAAAGCCCTTTAAGGCTGACCGGCTGATACTGGTTGCTGAACGCGCCCTCGAGGCTTCGACTCTGAAACGGCAGGTCAAGGATCTGAAGTCTCGTTCTGGCGACACAACCAAGCTGGTTGGTTCGTCCAGCGTCATGAATCATCTGCGCCAGACCATCAACCGCGTTGCCCAAACCAACAGTCGCGTCCTGATTTCGGGCCAGTCCGGCTCCGGCAAGGAGCTGGTCGCACGCTGCATCCATCAACAATCCCACCGCGCCGACAATGCCTTTGTGGCTTTCTCTCCCATCCAGTTCAATGACGAAGATCTCGAAATCGCGCTGTTTGGTACCGAAGCCGATGGCACCAGCGCCCGCAAGATTGGCGTGCTGGAAGAAGCCCATGGCGGCACCATCTATTTTGAGGAAATCGCGGATCTGCCAAACGAGATCCAGAGCAAACTGACCCGTGTTCTGACAACCAGCAAGTTTATTCGCGTCGGCGGACAAAAGCCGGTGCAGGTCGATATCCGCGTCATTTCCTCCACCGCCCGCAACATGCAAAGCATGGTTGAGGAGGGGCACTTTCGCGAAGATCTATTCCATCGTCTCAATGTGGTTCCGCTCTCTGTTCCAGCCTTGGCAGACCGCCGTGAGGATATCCCGGAACTGGTTTTGCATTTCATGGAAATGCTCTCATCCACTTCTGGTTTGCCAGCCCGCAGGATCGGTGAAGACGCCATGGCGATTTTGCAGGCGCATAACTGGCCGGGCAACATCCGTCAATTGCGCAACAATATCGAGCGTCTGCTGATTCTCACCAAAGGCGACGAACAAGCCATCATTACCGCCGATCTTCTCCCCTCGGAAGTCGGAGAAACCGCGCCCAGTGTGCCGGGCAGCGGCGAAGCGGGCGAGCAAATCATGTCTCTGCCACTGAAGAAAGCCCGTGAGGTGTTTGAACGGGAATATCTCAAAGCCCAGATAGCGCGCTTTGGCGGCAATGTCTCAAGAACCGCAGAATTTGTTGGCATGGAACGATCCGCTTTACATCGAAAACTCAAGAGTCTGGGTGTGGTTTAGCGGTTTCACAGCCAGAGCGAAAGCAAATGGCATCCCGGTCATGCACGGAATTGAACCTAGGCATGCGTTTAAGAGATTGGGCTGAATGACAAAATATGCCATAAAGCAGGCTCGACAAGACTTTGTGGCAGGACCAGTTGCATGGTGAAGGGTAGGGCAGTGCTTTGGCTGACACCTTCCAACATGCAAAATAAATAGAAGGCGATCGGCTATGAAAGTGGTGATTTGCGGCGCGGGGCAGGTTGGCTATGGCATCGCCCGGCATCTGGCATCCGAGCAGAATGACGTCACGGTCATCGACAGCTCACCCGCTCTGGTTTCTGCCATTCGCGACTCTCTCGACGTCCGAGGCTATGTTGGTCACGGCGCCCATCCCGACGTGCTCGCCCGTGCCGGAGCAGACGAAGCCGACATGATCATTGCAGTCACCCTGTATGACGAGGTCAATATGGTTGCCTGTCAGGTTGCGCATTCGATTTTCAATGTTCCGACCAAAGTGGCACGTGTCCGCGCGCAATCCTATCTGGAAAAACACTGGGCTGATCTCTTCTCGCGCGAACATCTGCCAATCGACGTGATCATTTCACCAGAGGTGGAAGTGGGCGAAATGGTTCTTTCGCGCATGGCGATGCCAGGAGCCGAAGACACCGTCCGTTTTGCCGATGGTGAGGTCCTGATGATCGCCATCGAATGCTCCGAAGAATGCCCTGTTGTCGACACACCCTTGCGACAGCTGACCGAACTGTTCCCGGATTTGAACGCAGTCGTTGTCGGTATCCGGCGCAACGCCACCCTGTTTGTGCCGCACGCCGAGGATCAGATGCTGGCGGGTGACCGCGCCTATGTGGTTGTTGAACGCGAACAGGTCTGGCGTACATTGAGCATTTTCGGACATGAAGAAGGGCAGGCCAATCGCGTGGTCATAGCAGGCGGGGGCAATATTGGCCGCTATGTCGCCCTGGCCATCGAGGAACGGCGCAACCGCACGCGCGCCAAGGTGATTGAGCTTAATCGCGACCGCGCCATCAAGATTGCCAACGATTTCAACGATACGATCGTGTTGCAGGGCAGTGCACTTGATCGCGACATTCTCAAGGAAGCAGACATTCGCGACACCGACACATTGATCGCCCTAACCAACAACGATCAGGTCAACATTCTGTCCTGCGCCATGGCCAAACGCATGGGCTGCAAGCGCACCATGGCACTGCTCAATGATTCTCACTATCCGGATCTCGCTTATGATCTAGGGATTGATTCCTACGTGAATCCGCGCTCCGTTACCATCTCCAAGATCCTGCAGCATATGCGCCGGGGTCGCATTCGAGGCGTTCATGCGGTAGAAGATGGGGCCGCGGAAGGCATCGAGGCCGAAGCACTCGAAACGTCACCACTGGTAGGCCGCCCGTTGCGCAGTGTCGAGTTCCCCGACGGGGTTCGCGTAGGTGCCATCTATCGCGACGGCAAGGTGCTATCCCCCAATGGAGACGTCTCCATACAGGCCGGCGACCGTGTGATCCTTTTTGCTCTCGCCGATCGCGTTAAGCAGGTGGAGCTTTTGTTCCGCGTCAGCTTCGAATTCTTCTGATTCCGACGGATATCGAGACCCATGATCGCGATCCTCTATTTCCTGTCGATTTTGCTTGGCGCCCTAGGCGGGTTAATGCTGCCTACGGCCCTTGTCGCCTTGAGCGCAGGTGATAGCGAACTGGCAGGATCCTTCCTGCTGACATCCGGCCTGACCGGGTTTTTCTCTGGCGGGGTCTATTTCGCCTTGCGTGGCCACAAGAAGGAACTGGTCAACGCCCAGACCTTTTTGCTGTGTGTGCTGGCATGGTTCGGCCTGCCATTGGCCGGGGCCTTTCCGTTTGTCATTTCCGGTCAACTCAACGGCATCGATTCCTTGTTTGAAGCTGCGTCCGGGTTGACCACGACGGGTTCGACTATGTTTCGCAGCCTAGCCGATGTACCAACCGCAATGATTTTTTGGCGGGCGATCTTGCAATGGTTCGGCGGGCTTCTCACCCTGTTGAGCTTTTTGCTCATTCTGGCCCCGAGCGGCATCGGCGGCTTGCCCAATCAGCAGGTTGGTGTGATCGAACGCAATCTTGGCGATGATGCGGGGCGTCTGCTTTATGTGGTGCGCCAAATTGCGGCAGCCTATTCGGTTCTCACACTCACGCTCGCCTGGTTGCTGATCATTGCCGACATTCCCCCTTTTGATGCTATCTGTCTCGCCTTTTCCACTCTGTCGACTGGTGGTTTCATGCCAATTGACGGAACACTGGCAGAATATGACAATCGAATGGCGGAACTGATCATCGCAATGGGCATGATCATAGGCTCAACCAGCGTGCTCTGGCATCGAATGGCGGTACGCGGCAAGTTCCCGTTGCTGCGGGAGCATATGGAAAGCATAGCCATGCTGGTGTTGGTGCTTAGTCTGGGCTTGCTTTATTCCATTGTCTTGTTCCGCTTGGCAGGCAGTGCCTCCGTCTTGCCGCCGTCATCGGCGCTGCGTCAGGGTTTCTTTGCCGCCATTTCGCTCATTTCTACCTCGGGCTTCGAACTGCGCCATGCCGACGTCACCGTCCTGCCCAGCCTGCTTGTCATCTGTGTCGCCTTGGTTGGTGCCACACCATTTTCGACCGCAGGCGGTTTGAAACTCTATCGAATTGGCGCGATGACCCTTCAGGCAATGAGCGAAATTAGCCGTCTCATCCATCCCTCATCAGTGCAAGGAGGCAGGATTGGCCGCAGTGCCTTTACTGTCCGATTGCTCAAGGCAATCTGGTCATCTTTCCTGTTGTCGATGATTTTGATTGCCGTGGTTGCCGGCATGGTGACCTATGACATTGGTCACTTCGATGGCGGTCTTGTCGCTGCCATCTCCAGTTTTTCCAATATCGGCCCCCTCTATACAACGGGCTGGAGTCAGGTGGGCGCTTGGCCGGCCTATTACGACATGGATTTGATTGTCAAATATGCCCTGATTGTCACGATGGTTCTCGGGCGCATCGAAATTATTGTCTTGCTTGGGGCGTTAAATCTGAATTTCTGGCGTCGTTAGGACGAGATATAGTGCAACCCTGTGCATCTCAAACGCCAATACTAGCAACGCATTCATCTTTCAACGCATTTGCAAGGCTTTAGACTTGTCAAAAGTGAATATTTATAACAATTGTCGCTTGGCAATCGAACGGATATGGTTAAACTGTAAAGAATCGGTCCCTAGAACCGTTTTAAAACGCTAAATTTGCAGCAGCATGGCATGTGTGGGGATGTTGTGCTGTGTGCTCGGCATCTATTTCCCCCAATTTGTGGACAAGACCCGTAATCAAGTTATGCGGTTGCAAAAGGATCAGAATGTCACTGGTCTATTAGGAATGACTGCGTCATACTGCAACCGTTTTCCGGGTTAATAACCGAGTGATGAAATACAACAATAAGGCAGGACTTATGGCAGAAAGAGCCCAGAACCTCCAGGATACCTTTCTTAATCACGTACGTAAGACGAAGACACCATTGACCATTTTCCTCGTCAATGGCGTGAAGTTGCAAGGTGTTGTAACCTGGTTTGATAATTTTTGCGTGCTGCTGCGGCGTGATGGGCATTCCCAACTCGTTTACAAGCATGCAATTTCTACGATCATGCCAAACGGCCCGCTGTCTCTTTTTGAGGCTGGCGAGACTAACGAGAAAACTGAGGGCTGATTGTCCGATTTCAAAGATATGGGAAACGGGGTCGCTGAAAAAGGCGAAGGCAAACTGATTGATCGCCGAGCAACCCCGACCCGCGCACTTGTCCTAGTTCCGATTCTTTCCACACCGCTGCAAAACAAGGCCGCCGCTGAAGGTCGACTGATCCGGCGCACAGATGATGCACGTCTGGAGGAAGCCGCCGGATTGGCCGCAGCGATTGAGCTTGATATCATTCACGTTTTGCGCGTTCCTCTGAATGCCTTGCGTCCGGCAACGCTGCTGGGCACCGGCAAGGTGGCCGAACTGGGCCATCTTATCAAAGACGAAGAGATTGAGTTGGTCATAATGGACCACGCCCTGTCGCCAATCCAGCAACGCAATCTGGAAAAGGAATGGGGTTGCAAGATCCTTGACCGTACCGGTTTGATCCTTGAGATCTTCGGCCGTCGCGCCCAGACCAAAGAAGGTCGACTGCAGGTAGAGCTAGCCCATCTCAATTATCAAAAAGGGCGGTTGGTTCGCAGTTGGACCCACCTGGAACGCCAGCGCGGTGGCATTGGCTTCATGGGTGGCCCCGGTGAAACCCAGATCGAGGCTGACCGACGGGCCTTGCAAGACAAGATCAACCGCCTTGAAAAAGATCTCGAGCAAGTGCGGCGCACCCGTGGCCTGCATCGCAGCAACCGCCAGAAAGTGCCACACCCGGTTGTCGCTCTGGTCGGTTATACCAACGCCGGCAAGTCGACCCTGTTCAACCAGCTGACCGGCTCCAACATCTTTGCCAAGGATCTGTTGTTCGCAACGCTCGATCCAACACTTCGCACATTGGCTTTGCCTCATGGACGCCAGATTATTCTGTCCGACACGGTGGGATTCATTTCAGATCTCCCCACCCATTTGATCGCCGCCTTTCGGGCAACGCTCGAAGAAGTTCTTGAGGCGGATGTTATCCTTCATGTTCGCGACATCGTGCATGAAGATACCGGCGCACAGGCTGCCGATGTGGCCAGCGTGCTCCATGATCTCGGTATCGAAATTTATCAGGATCCACGCGTTATCGAAATATGGAACAAGATTGATTTGCTCGAAGAGGAAGAGCGGCAAACAATTCTCGACCGCGCCGCTTTGCAGCAGCCGTCACGCACGACAGGCCAGTTGCAACCCGTCGCCCTGTCAGCAACGACAGGCGAGGGCACCGATATCCTGCTGCATGAAATCGAAGTCAAGCTTGCACAGAATGACAACATTCTTTCGATCCATCTCGGCTTTGAAGATGGAGAAGGGCTCGCGTGGCTTTATCGTCATTGTGATGTTCTGGAACGAAATGACAGCGAAGACGGTATTGACCTGACGATCCGGGCACCGGAAAAGCTACAGACCGAATTGCTTAATCGCTTTCAGGTCAACTGATGTGTTTGAGCGGATAATGAGAAGGCCGGGAAGGCAACATAACCTTCCCGGCCTTTGGCATTTCTCTATCCTTCAAGCCCCAGCGACTGGTTCGCGCAGCCCCCCAAAATCCAGGACTCTTCAGCCTTACTTTTTCTTGGCCTGCTGCCAAAGCTGTTCCATCTCATCAAGTGAGGCGGCTTCGAGCGAGCGGCCCTGCTGTTCCAGCTCCTGTTCGATGAAGCCAAAGCGGTCGCGGAACTTCTGGTTGGTCGCAGCCAGTGCCTCATCGGGTTCCACATGCATGTGACGCGCAAGATTGGCCACAGCGAACAGCAGATCGCCAATCTCATCCTTGATGGCCTCATCATTGGTGCCGTCGGCCTGATCCAACTCAGCCCGCACCTCTTGGGCTTCCTCGATGATCTTGTCGAGCACAAGCTTCGGGTCATTCCAGTCGAACCCGACTCTACCGGCCTGCTTTTGCAGTTTCACCGCTGCCTTCATGGACGGCAACCCGCGCGGCACATCATCCAGCAGACCCTTGGTCCCATCTTCCAGCCCCAACTCGGCCCGGTGGATGGCACGCTCCGCTTTTTCTTCCTGTTTGATTGCTTCCCATGCCTCCCGCACCAAGGCTTTGCCACGCTCACCCGCATCGCCAAAGACATGAGGGTGGCGTCGGATCATCTTCTTGGTGATGGCATGAACCACATCGCCGAAGTCGAAGCGCGCCGGCTCGTCCGCCAGTTCACTGCCCATCTGAGCATGGAAGACAACTTGCAACAGCAAGTCTCCCAACTCCTCGCGCAAATCATGCATGTCATTGCGCTCGATCGCATCTTGCACCTCATAGGCTTCTTCGATCGTATAGGGAATGATTGATGCAAAGGTCTGCTCAATGTCCCATGGACAACCGCTCTCTTTGTCGCGCAACCGTTGCATGATCTCGACAAGCATCTCAATGTCGCGGGAAGGGGCAATTGTCATGGTTGGCTCATTTTTCTGAATGGGAGGAGAGGGAGGAAGGCGGTTTACACCCGGTGATCATATCCCGTTTATGCCCAAAGCCCTTGCGCTTGGCAATGGAGAAGCCAGCGGCCTGCAAATTACGCCGTACCCAACCGGCCGCCGTGTAACTGGCCAGCGTGGCATGATCGGTACTGGCATCAAACACAGCCTGCATCAACGCCCCCGACCATAGGTCCGGATTGGTTTTCGGATTGAAGCCATCCAGATACCAGGCATCGACGGTGACAGGCATTGTAGCGAGTGCATCCACCGCGTCACCGATATAGAGCAGCAGCCGCACCCCATCAAAGGACAGTGCCTGCCAACCAGCCTGCTCCGGCTGCCATGCGGCAGCCAACTGATTGGCCAGTGGATGCAGAATCTCCCATGGTGACAAAGCGGTCAGAAGGCTCATCCGATCCATCGGATATTTCTCTACCGAAACAAATGTCAGAGACTGTTGCGCAGAGCGCGCCGAGCCATCCAAACCGTTCACCGCCGCCCCATAAGCAAGCCATGTGGCGAGAAAGTTCAATCCGGTACCAAACCCCAATTCACCAATTACCGGATTGTCGCCCGCTCGCCAGCGATCCGGCAGGCCATTGCCATCAAGGAACACATAACGTGTTTCTTCCAGACCGTCGGCGCGGGAATAATAGGTATCGTCAAAGCGTGTGGATTTGGGGGTCAAATTGTCCAGCCAGACAAGTTCGGGCTGTTTAGGCATGGCTTTTTTCCGGCAAAGGAGTAGGTTGCAGCAAACAATACGCGGCTTTAGTTTGCCGCCAGTCTACCTGTCATAAAAAGAAATGAGCCCCATGCCAAGCCCTCAAACGCCTGTCACCCGAACTCTCGCCAAACAGCACCATGACGTCATCATCATTGGTGGTGGTGTCTTTGGCCTTTCCATCGCTCGCGCCACTTTGGCCGCGGGTTTGAGCACCATGCTGATCGACAAAGGCGAAATCGGGCAGGGCGCCAGCTATGGTCTATTAGGGGCGTTGCTGCCCCATATGTCTGAAAGATGGAATGAGAAAAAACAGTTTCAATTCAATGCATTGAAAAATCTTTCTAAAGTTAAAGTGCAACTTGAGGAAGAGACTGGAATGTCCATTGGCTACGACCGCTGCGGCCGCGTCGTGCCACTGGCAACCGCCAATCTTCGCGAGCGTCATGAAATCCGATCCAAGGAAGCCGAGACTTTGTGGAATGGACCAGAAACTGGTTATTTTCACAGAGTCTATGAACCAAGCAATCTCAATGGCTGGCTGAATACAGACCTTTGCCCGGAAGGCTATGCCTTTGACAATTTCTCAGCCCGGGCCAATCCGCGCGCCTATTGTGCGGCAGCCAAAGCATCGGTCGAGAAACGCGCGGGCACTTTGCTGGAATGCACGGAAGTGGTCGACATCAAAGACACTGGCAACGGTGCTGAAGTAACCCTCAAGAGCGGCGAAACGCTCTCTGCGGGCATCGTAGTTCTTGCCGCAGGCTATCGCAGTTTCCCGATGCTCGAACGTCTGACGGGTCTTGAAGCGCTTGGCAAAGGCATCAAGGGTCAGGCCTTGATCGCCAAGGTCGGGCAGGCGGATGGCTTGCCCATTCTTTATGACCGCAAGATCTATGTCGTACCGCACGATGGCGGCGTCTGCGCCATTGGCAGCACCACAGAGGAAGAATGGGACGACGAGAACAGCACTGACGAGCGCTGCGACGACATCTGGGCTCACGCCAACACGCTTTGCCCAATGCTAAAGGACGCTCAAATCCTGCAACGCTGGGCAGGTATTCGCCCAAAAGCCACCAAGCGAGACCCGATGGTCGGCTTCCTGCCAAACTCCAAAAGCATCTTTGTCGCCACGGGCGGTTTCAAGATTGGCTTCGGATTGGCATATGACATCGCTCAGGTATCCGTAGAACGGATTGCCGGACTGGAAACAACCATCCAATTGCCTGCAAGCTTCGAGATGGCCCATCATCTTGATGGCAAAGACTGGTAGCATCGATCAACACACATCACCGTGGCGGCGCATATGCCGTCACGGTGTGAGCACATGATCAGAGGCCAGGGCGCAAATCCGCTAGAGTGGAGCGGGGGCAATTTGAAAATATATCGAGATCGGTATCACGGTCCCAATGATCATATACATAATTCGTGTAATCTATATTATGGAATATTTATCTTAAAGTCATTTTGAGGACCACTCTCGATTGAGACTGGATTATATCATAAAAACAAAGACTAATCTGATATTCTTAATTCACCTACTTCAAACATCACACCTGTCATCCGCATTATCTGGAACCAACGATGTCTCCTATGGACAGCTGCATAACGCGGCAAGGCCTAAAGACCAAAGACGCAGCACAGCTATCAGCTATCAGCTATCAGCTATCAGCTATCAGCTATCAGCTATCAGCTATCAGCTATCAGCTATCAGCTATCAGAAAATGTTGGATCAAAAGAAGCTGACTGTCCAGCAGCAATGCATGCTCATGCATCAGTCCGCTCAGATGCGGTCAAAGGACAGAACCATCCCGTCATAGGCCGGAACCACATTGTCCGGTAAGGTCCGGCACAAAGTGTCATAATCCATATCGACATGCATGTGAGTCAAAATGGTTTTGCGCGGCTTCAGCCGCTCCACCCAGCTCAACACCTCATCGAGGGAGAAATGGCTTGGATGAGGTGCATAGCGAAGTGCATCGACGATCCAGACATCAAGGCCCTGCAGCATTAGTTCGGTCTCAGGCTCAATGTCACTGACATCGGAGCTATAGGCCAGATTACCGATACGAAAGCCCAGCGAGTGAATGTCGCCATGCACCTGATTGTAAGGCATGGCATCAATCGTCCCTGCAGGCCCTTCGACAGAAACCAACTTGCCATGCTCGATCAGGCTCGGATCCAGGATCGGAGGATAAGAACTGCCCGGGGGTGTTTTGAGACAATAGCCAAAGGCTTGCTCGATCCGCTCCATCGTCATTGCATTGGCGTGGATTTTCACCCGCTGTCGACGATTGAACACAAAGGCCCGCAAGTCATCGATACCGTGCAAATGATCCGCATGCGGATGGGTGTAAACAACACCGTCGACCCAGTCGATTCCCGCCGTCAGCATTTGCTGGCGAAAATCTGGACCGCTATCGATCAGCAGTCGAGTGACAATGTCACCGTCGAACTTTTCCACCAGTGCAGAACAACGGGTGCGGCGGTTCTTCGGATTGTTTGGGTCGCATTTGCCCCAGTCATTGCCAACCCGTGGCACGCCGGGAGAAGACCCGCATCCGAGAATGTGAAATTTATAGCCGCTTTCCGTCATTGCTTTCCTCAAGTCGCAGGATCCGCAGTCTAGCTGCGCTCTGCCTTGCTGAACAGACGGAAAAAGTTGTCTGTGGTGATCTGCGCAATCTCGTCCTTCGAGACGCCTTTGACGTCAGCCAGAACCTCCGCCGTGTGTGCCACATAGGCAGGCTCATTGCGCTTGCCGCGATATGGCATCGGTGCCAGATACGGCGCATCGGTTTCCACCAGCAGCCGATCAAGTGGGACATCACTGACAATGTCACGGATATCCTGAGAGCGTTTGAAGGTCAGAATGCCGGAGAGGGAGACATACATCCCCATATCCACCGCCCGCATGGCGAGCTCTCGCCCCGAAGAGAAGCAATGCAGAATGGCTTTATAAGGCCCCTCTTCCATTCCTTCGCTCAGGATCGAGATCATGTCTTCATCCGCATCACGCGAATGAATGACCAGCGGCAGACCGGTCATCTGCGCCGCCTTGATGTGGGTGCGCAAGCCCTGAGCCTGCGCTTCCCTTGGGGCATTGTCATAGAAATAATCAAGCCCTGCTTCGCCAATCGCCACGCATTTGGGATGCTCCGCCAGCTTGGCAATATCGTCTGCGCTGAAATCCAGCTCCTGATCCGCATTATGCGGATGGGTACCGACCGAGCAGAAGATATTGTCATAGCGTTCCGCAATGGCCTTGATCTGATCAAACTTGCGAATATGAGTGCAGATGGTCACCATATGCCCGACACCTGCCAATTCGGCACGCCGGATCACATCGTCCAACTCTTCCTTGAAATCAGGAAAGTCCAGATGGCAGTGGCTGTCGACAAGCATGGGGCGATTTATTCCTCTTCTTCGGTCTTCTCAACATAGCGCGGGAAGACCGGGCTTGGCTTGTCAATTGGCGTGCCAGCTTTCAGGCGATGCTCAGCACCAAGCGACGCAAAGCTACGCTCCTCTTCTACCAAAGCGAACAGATCCAGCAACTTGCCTGCGGAGGTCGGAATGAAAGGCTGAGCCAAAATACCAACCTGACGGATCACTTCCGCTGTGACATAAAGCACGGTTTTCATCCGCTCTGGATCGGTCTTGCGCAAGGCCCAAGGCTCTTGCGAAGCGAAATACCGGTTGGCTTCGCCAACCACATCCCAGACAGTTTCAAGCGCCTTATGGATCAGTTGCTTGTCCATGAAGGCCTGACATTTTTCCAGCATCCCATCGGCCTGGGCCAACATCGCTTTGTCTTCAGCGCTATAGTCCCCCGGTGCAGGCAGAGCCTTGTCGCAGTTCTTGGCGATCATCGACAAGGAACGGCTGGCAAGATTGCCCAGATCGTTGGCAAGATCGGCATTGGTCCGGTTAACGATGGCCTCGTGGCTGTAATTGCCATCCTGACCGAACGGCACTTCGCGCATGAAGAAGAAACGGGTCTGATCAAGACCATATTCTTCAATCAAGCCAAAGGGATCGATCACATTGCCAACCGACTTGGACATTTTCTCGCCGCGGTTGAACAGGAAGCCATGGGCATAGACACGCTTGGGCAGTGGAATGCCTGCGGACATCAGGAAAGCAGGCCAGTAAACCGCATGAAAGCGAATGATATCCTTGCCGATGATGTGAGTGGCATTGGACCAATAGTTCTGGAACTTCTCACTGTCCATGTTCGGGTAACCAAGCGCAGTGATATAGTTGGTCAGCGCATCCACCCAGACATACATAACGTGATTGTCTGTGCCCGGCACCGGAATACCCCAGTCAAAGGTGGTGCGCGAGATTGACAGATCGCGCAGACCGCCCTTCACAAAGCTCATCACCTCGTTGCGGCGCTCGGACGGGCCCATGAAATCCGGTTGGCTTTCATACAACTCCATCAGCTTGTCCTGATAGTTGGACAGACGGAAGAAATAGCTTTCCTCTTCGGTCCATTCCACTGGCGAACCCTGTGGACCATAACGCACGCCATCTTCGCGCAGTTCGGTTTCGCTTTCAGCATAGAAGGCTTCATCGCGTACGGAATACCAACCGGCATAGCTGTCGAGATAAATGTCGCCAGCCTCTTCCATTGCCTTCCAGATGGCCTTTGACGCCTCATAATGGCGCGGCTGCGAGGTGCGAATGAAATCATCATTGGAACAGCCAAGGGCCTTGGCCATTTCTTCAAACACAGGCGCATTGCGGTCCGCCAACTGAGCGGCGGTCAGTCCCTGCTTCTCCGCCGTCTGTTGCATCTTCTGGCCATGCTCGTCTGTGCCGGTCACAAAGAAGACATTGTAACCATCCAGCCGCTTGAAGCGTGCCATGGCATCCGTTGCCATCATCTCGTAGGCGTGCCCGATATGAGGCGCTCCGTTGGGATAGGAAATGGCGGTGGAAATGAAAAACGGTTGCTTGTCAGTCATGCCGGATGTCGTCTTTTCAAAAGGTTGTTGTCTCGATGCGGGATTTCCAGACGATAGCGACCTTGATGTCGCCGCAACAAATCGGGCGACCATGAGGGGTCGGGCTGGAAATGGTCACCTGAGGTTTTGGGCGAAGGGGCCGGTTGCGTCAAGGCTTTTCATTGATGCTTGCCCGTTTATGGTCAATTTGCCCCCATTCGTCAGGTACACAATCTGGTAATAGCTGACAGTGATGGGAGAAACTCAGAGGCCTTTGGAGGCTTTTGCCACCATCCGCATCACGGCGATGACGGCTTGTTTCTTGTCGAGATTGAAAATGCGGGTTTCGCGCAAGATTGAACCTGCTTTTTCCCAGGCCTCGGCCAAAGGGTAGAGGTCGGCCCCGCTCACATCCCCCTTCCCGCCGCCTTTATGCAGCTGATTGGAAAGGTGGCGGTGAACAAGATCCGCAAATCCGTCGAACCGTTGATCCCTGCCGCGCTGATCGACCATTTCCGCAAAAGCACTCAGGCTTTCATAATCTGGATTGTAGGGGGGCTGCAACAACCGCTCGAACGCATGGACCAGCACCAGACCTTCATCGCTTTGCAGTTCGGCAGCCTTGCGGATTGACCCGTCACACAGAACGCTGAGATCTGCCACCTGATCACCGGATGCTATGTCCAGCCCCATCAGGGCTTCCGACAAAACCGGATTTTCGAGCGGAGCGAAAGACAGGCGACGACAACGCGACCGGATGGTCGGCAACAGGCGCCCGGGCGCGTGGGAGACCAAAAAGAAGATAGCATGCTTGGGTGGTTCTTCGAGTATCTTCAACAAGGCATTGGCCGCATTGCCATTCAAATCGTCAGCGGGATCGACAATACAAACACGCCAGCTATTTTCACCCGCCGTAGAGCCAAAGAAGCGCACGGTTTTGCGCACTTCATCAACCGTAATTTCGGTGCGGAATTTCTTGGTTTTTTGATCATAAGGACGATCAATCGCTAGCAGATTTGGATGAGCATAATTGGCAACCAGTTTGGCCGCGTGGCTGTCGGGACTGACATCAAGGCTGCTAGGTCCGAAACCATCACCAAGCAAGGAATCCCCTGCAGACATCCCTGACGACCCCAACCCTTCATTGAAAATGAACCGCGCTGCCCGATAGGCAAAGGTTGCCTTGCCAATCCCTTTCGGTCCAGTCAACAACCATGCATGATGCATCTTGCCCGACTGCCAAGCGGACAAAAAGGTCTCTTCCGCCTTGCTGTGACCGAAAAACTGCTCTTGCTGGTGCGGAGCTGCCAATCCTTCCAGACTATCAAAAATCGGAAAATCCAGATCCATATCCGCCATCTAAGCCTCTACGCTTTCACGCTTGTTGTCGTCCTGATCCGACAGGAGTTTGGCTTCCACGACTTGCCAAATATCCGCAGCAATTTCATCCACGCTCTGCGACGCATCAATCACCTTGCAGCGCTTGGGATCACTATAGGCAAGTTGCAAAAAGGCATTGCGTCGGGCTTCGTGAATGACAAGATCTTCGCGTTCAAACCGGTCGGCAATCTCGTCAGCGGACCGTCTTGCATGCGCCCGGCTCATGCCCACTTCAGCGCGCAAGTCCAGAATGAGCGTCAGATCCGGCCGCATGCCATCAATGGCAAGACGTTCCAGCTGATCAACCAATTCAGGGGCCACACCACCGCTTTCCCCTTGATAGACTCTGGTGGAATCCATAAACCGATCGCACAGAACCCACTGTCCCTGTTCAAGCGCAGGCTTGATCTTGCTGTCCACATGATCAGCACGGGCCGCAGCAAAGAGGATCGCCTCACCGCTTTCCCCCAACCCCATCTGATCGGCGATGCCTGACAGCAAAACATGCCGCAAGGCTTCTGCGCGCGGTGAGCCGCCAGGTTCACGGCTTTTGATACAATCGATATTCTGCTTGGCCAAACGCTCTTCAAGCAAGCGTATCTGGGTGGTTTTTCCGACCCCTTCGCCCCCTTCAAAGGTTATGAATTTGCCTTTTCGCATAAATATCTCGATTGTTGTTTCTCTGGCACCACGCACCGGCGCCGACACCCTGCGCGAATCTCTACAAGCCGATTAGTCAGGCAGACGCTCCGACAAACAAGAGGCTTTTCATAAAAAAGCCTCTTGCATACACGCCTTTGTGTGACCCTTAAAGAATCCCCTATGTGTCAAACGCGCGATAGCTGAATCACAGCCATCCAAGCAACAGTTCTTGAAGACCATCCATGGCGCGCTGGCTCAGTGTTCCCTTGCCTACCGAATGACCGGTAACCAGCGGGGTCTCCAAAATGACTGTGTCATCTGACCAGACCTTGAGGGTTGCCACCTTGGCTCCCTCCTCTAGCGGCGCTTTCAGCGGTCCTTGATAGTAGATGCGAGCCTTCAGCCGACCTTCCTGTGACCGGGCCATGAAAACACTGACAGGGCGTTCACTGACCAGCATTACATTGGATTGATCCCCACCATGCACATTGGCAGTCGCGATTTCCTCGTCGGCATCATAAATGCGTTTGGAGGTAAAGGCCCGAAAGCCCCAACCCATCAGTTTGCGGGCTTCCTCACGACGCTCTTTCTTGCTTTTCATGCCACTGAGCACGGCAATCAGACGCTGATCCCCCTGCTTGGCGGACGAAACGAGACCATAGCCGGATTTTTCGGTGTAACCGGTTTTCATCCCGTCGGCTCCTTGCGTAAACCCAAGGGTGGGATTGCGATTGCGCTGGGTGATGTTGTTCCAAGTGAACTCGGGAATGGAGAAAAAGTGATAATATTCCGGGTAGGTTTCGATGATGTGCCGCGCGAGGATCGACAGATCCTTGGCGGTTACATGTTGTCCCTCGGCAGGCAAACCGGTGGAATTGACAAAATTGGAGCCGGTCAGACCGATATCCTCGGCCCGGTTATTCATCAGTTGCGCAAAACTCGCTTCATTGCCCGCCATGCCTTCGGCAACAGCAATACAGGCATCGTTGCCCGATTGCACAGTGATGCCCTGAATAAGGGCCTCTAGCGGGACACTGGACCCAAGCTTTGCAAACATGGTCGAGCCGCCCGAATTGGCGCCGCCCTCTCGCCATGCAAATTCTGAGATCAGAAACTCGTCTTCCATAGACAAAGAGCCGGTCTTCAAAGCATTGAAGACGACTTCCAACGTCATCAATTTCGCCAAAGACGCAGGAGGAATTTGCTCATTTTCGTTTTTGCTCAAAAGCACTGATCCAGAATTGGCATCAATCATGTAGGCCTGTTCAGCCTTGGTCTGAAACACTTGAGCCTCGGCAGACAGGCCCGGCAAGACAATCAGACCGGCTGTCAGAAGAGCGAAAAAATTATTACGCTTGCAAAACAAATTTAGCATTCTTCCCTCGTAAAGTCTTCTCAGTTGGGGGAGAGTCCCTCGCCTCGCCAATCCCAACAATCAATGAAACCCACTTGGTTCTTCAATGGCTTTCTTATGCATGCAGGCAGTAAACACTGAGCCACGATCTGTTCGGCACAACATCAATCATCAGCATTAGACCTGCATGGCCTGAATCTCTGGCGATAGTACAACGCAAACCCAAAAAGAAAAAGGAGAGGACTGGCCTCTCCCTTCAAAACTGCTTGAATATGCGTCAGAATTTCCAACCCAAGGAAAGGTTATCCAGACCCCTAGCCTCGTGGCAGCCCGAAAGATTGCCGCAGCAGGTCAATATCCCCCACGCCGACACCTGATTTCAGCGCAGTCAGACGCAGCAACACACGCCCATCGACCAGAGCAACCATGTCGACCGCACTCAATTGGGCAAACTCTTCTGCCAAACGTTTGGCATAGGCAGGCTTGAACACACCCAGCTTGATCGGCTCGCTCAGCGAAACGGCATGAGAGCCATTATGATGTTTCACATAACCAGCGGCCTCGCGGGATAAAATTTCGGACATCGCCCTTTGGTTCGGCTGCGACACGATCGCATCGATCGCAGCATGACCTGCCGCAATCCGGGTTTCAATCGCAGCGTAATTCAGCTGGATCGGAGCCAACTCGACCAAAGGCGGCAAATCGCCTTTGGATGGCAACACCGCTCCATCGCCCACCAGATCAATCGGTGCCCAAGAACCGGCTGGCGCCGGTGCTGACAACTCGACCGGACTTGGTGCAGACGCCTTCGAACCGAGCGGCGGCAAGTGGGCAAGAAGATAATTGCCCCGTTTTTTCGTTTTCTGTTGCGGCTTGGCAGAGGCAACCATGATCCGCTGAGGCGCATCACGTTCACTGCCATTGCCAGGCAAGGACTTCCGATCGTCACCAATCCGCTGGCCCGGCCCACGATAGGACGCCTCGAGATATGTACGATCTTTGCCGTCCATCCGTGCCTTGCCGACATATTTCACCCGAACGTTGGCAATCCCGTCGCGCTTGAAATCAAGCACTTCTGCCACGCGTTTTGACAAATCGATAATCCGATTGTGCGCATAAGGGCCACGATCGTTGATCCTGACAATCACCGAGCGACCATTTTTCAGGTTGGTCACCCTCGCATAAGAAGGCAGTGGCAGCGTCGGGTGGGCTGCCGTCAAATCATGCATGTCGAAAATTTCGCCATTGGCAGTCAGACGGCCGTGAAAATCATCGCCATACCAAGACGCCCTGCCCGTTTTGTTATAGTTGGGCTGGTGTTTTGGCACATAAGTCCGGCCAGCTACCTTGTATGGTCTGCCAACCTTGTAATGCCCACCACCTTTGCGGAAATCTGACCGCTTGTTGGCCACGCGCACACTCGCAGATACCCCGTATTTCGGGTCATACTTGCCCTTGCTCGGTGAGCCCGGACCAGACGAACATGCTGCCAGCAGCATGGATGCAGCCGCAATGGCACAAAACGTAAAAGCTGATTTCTGGCCCGACACAAGACCAGACGAAGGGCGAGCCCCCATGGCGGAAATCCACTTGATTGACGTGTTCATGTCGACAAAACTCACAACTCGAAAGCCGACGCACCCGTCCCGGCGGTAACGTGAATAATCAAGGTTAACAAGGCCGAGACCACATACAGGATCCAGTTTAGCTTGCAAAAGACTGTTATTCCTGAATCTGGGTCAAAATTCCAGCAAAAACCACGCCTTCCGCTCCACATGGTAAAGACTTGATTAAAAAATCCAAAGCCATATACGCTGGCTCTTTAACTATGAGGCAAGCCCAATCCCCCTTGACGCTGGCTCTTAGAGATCGCCCTTTCAGCGTTTTTCAACAGTCAACGCCCTTTTTGTAGCGAACGCTTGCATTTGCCAGCAAATAGCGGCAAAAGGGCGATCAGCCACACACTGTGGAGAGGTGGCAGAGTGGTCGAATGCTCCGGTCTTGAAAACCGGCGTGCGTGCAAGCGTACCGTGGGTTCGAATCCCACCCTCTCCGCCATCCCCTTGCATTGGCAAATGATCTCAACAACTTATTGATATCTTGAGGGTTTGACTTCCCGTTGTTCCATCAGACGGTTGTAGCGTGCAATTTTGTATGAGACGGCACGATGGTCCTGAGTCCAGCCACGAATAAGGCGGCGCAGGGAGCAATCCCACGCCGCCGTCAATTGGCTTCCACAGCGCGATTTGATACCTGGCAGGAAGCCTTGAGCGTCTCCCATCTCACTTGGGCGCTGCATGACATTCCATCCGATCCGTTCCATGCCTCCTATGATGCCGCATCCCTCGATGACATCCAGCTGGTCCATTGCGCCTGCAGCCCCTGTTCCGGCCAGCGCGGCAGCAAGCAAATCCATCACCGAAATAGCCTTCCGCTGGGGCTTTAATGATGCAGCCCATTTCAATCGATCTTTCCGCCGCTGCTATGGTGAAGCCGCGAACGTCTTCCGAAGTCGTTTCCCGGGAAAATAAAAGCCAAACACGGTTGAAACAGCCCACGGGTGATAAGGCAATTCTGCCTTTTGATGCGCTGAAACGATGATTCTGATCATCGGCAGCAATCAAATCTCTCTATTTTAAATGTACCTATATTTCACGTGCTTATTTAGGATTGCAGCTGTGCCGGATATTGGACCTGATGGTGCTTTATGCATATTTGCGAAGAAAATCATTCACCCAAACCACATAGAGTAACCTGTCGTTTTCATAGACTATCGTGTTATTTTCTACTCGCCGTGGTTGCGGTTGCGGGAGAGCTATAACACAATTCGACGAGCTTGGTTCCCACGGAGCCAAGGGAGGAAAAAGTCATTCTGCGCGAGTGCGTTAAGCCAATTTGAGGGGGGCGGCAGGTATGGCGAGGGATTCCAATCCAGCGCTGGAAATGCGCGATATTTCCAAAACCTTCGGGGCTATTCGCGCTTTATCCGATGTATCTCTCACGGCCTATGGCGGTGAAGTTCACGCTTTGATGGGTGAGAACGGTGCGGGCAAATCCACGCTTATGAAAATCCTGTCGGGCGCTTACAAGTCCGACAAAGGTGGAGAAGTCCTAATCTCAGGAAATGCCATGCCGACTGGCAATCCAAAGATTGCAAAGGCATATGGCATTGCTGTCATTTATCAGGAATTGTCTCTCGCACCCAATCTCACTGTCGCTGAAAATATTTTCCTTGGCAACGAACGCGCTCGTTTCGGGCTCGTCAATCATGCAGCCATGCGCAACGAAACCCAGCCTATATTGAACCGTCTGGGCGTTTCGTTCCTCCCTTCCACGAAAGTCAGCGATCTTTCTCTTGGCGAGCGGCAATTGGTGGAAATCGCACGCGCCTTGTCGGCAGATGCGCGCATCATTGTCATGGACGAGCCGACAACCGCCCTCTCCAGCCGGGAAACCGAGCGCCTATTTGATGTCATCGAAGCCCTCAAACAAGATAACATCGCGATCATCTATATCAGCCACCGTATGGAAGAAGTGTACAAGCTCGCCGATCGCTGCTCGGTACTGCGCGATGGCAAATATATCGGCACGCTGGATCGTCAGGAACTGAGCGCTGAACGCCTGATCTCGATGATGGTTGGGCGGGAGCTGTCTTCATTCTACAAAAAGGAACACCGAGCCGAGGATCTGTCGGACATTGTCATGCGCGTTGAAGGGTTGGGTGACAACCGCAAGGTGCGCAATTGCTCATTTGAGGTTCATCGTGGTGAGGTGCTCGGCATCTCGGGGCTGGTCGGCTCTGGCCGGACGGAACTCGCTCGTTTGATTTATGGAGCGGACCGCAAAGAAACGGGCCAGATTTTTCTTGATGGCGCGCAGGTTGACCCACAAAGCCCCGGTGATGCCCTGTCCAAAGGCATCGCTTATCTGACCGAAGACCGCAAGCAGTTGGGGTTGTTTCTTGAGATGTCGATCTCAGACAACATCAACATGTGTGTGATGAGTGAAGATGCGACAATGGCGGTTCTCAAAAACTTCGCCAAAGCAACTCAAAGGTCCGGCAAGGCATTTGAGGATTTGTCCATCAAAGCGCCGTCCGCGTCGGTTCTGGTCGGGTCTCTGTCGGGCGGAAACCAACAAAAGGTGCTTCTTGCCCGCCTTCTCGAAGCAAAGCCCAAGGTCATTCTGCTGGATGAACCCACACGTGGTGTCGATGTCGGGGCCAAGTCGGAAATTTATCGCCTGATCGATGAGTTGGCTCGGCAAGGGATGGCAATCGTCATGATTTCCAGTGAGCTACCGGAAATTGTTGGCGTGGCTGACCGCGTCCTCGTGCTGCGGGAAGGCGAAATTGCAGGCGAGGTCAAAGCCAGCCAAGCCCAACCCATTCAACAAGAAGCGATTATGAGGCTTTCAACGGGTACGATCGCTGAAAGTCACCCCGCACAATAATTAGCAATGCGCCAAAAGGATCGTTCAAGATGAGCTCTGCTCCGACCTCAAATTCCAAGAATTCATCCGCTCAATTCAAAGGCATCATTCGGGCTTTGGGCATGTTGCCTGTCTTGATCCTGTTGGCGCTCGCCTTTCACGCCCTGACAGGCAAGTTTCTTGCAGCTGGCAATCTGTCCATTGTCTTGCAACAGGCGTCCATCAACATCGTTTTGGCCGCAGGCATGACCTTTGTCATCCTGACCGGCGGCATCGATTTGTCGGTGGGCTCCATTTTGGCAGCATCGGCCATGGCCGCCGTGATTATGTCACTCATTCCGGGGCTGGGATGGATCGGCGTTCCAGCCGGGATTGCTCTGGGGCTTGTGTTTGGTCTTGTCAATGGCGCCTTCGTGGCCGTTCTGAAGTTACCGCCCTTTATCGTGACATTGGGGTCACTGACGGCGGTGCGCGGGATTGCCCGGCTTCTGGGTGGCGACACCACGGTGTTCAATGCGGATCTGCCCTTTGCCGTGATCGGGGACGGCACTATTCTTGGTGTGCCAATCCTGGCGATCATTGCCATTTCCGTGATCATCTTGTCCTGGTTCATCCTGCGGCGCACCATTCTGGGCACCTGGATTTATGCCGTCGGTGGCAATGAGGAAGCGGCGAGACTGACCGGTATCAAGGTGCCGCTGGTGTTGCTGTTCGTTTATGCCATGTCCGGCATGATGTCGGGCCTTGGGGGGGTGATGTCAGCCGCACGCCTCTATGCGGCCAACGGCCTGCAACTCGGTCAGGCCTATGAACTTGACGCCATCGCGGCGGTTATTCTTGGCGGCACCAGTTTTGTTGGTGGCGTCGGCTCCATTACGGGCACTTTGATCGGCGCGTTGATCATAGCTGTCCTTTCGAACGGCCTGATCCTCACTGGTACCTCGGACATCTGGCAGTTCATCATCAAGGGTCTCGTCATCATCGCGGCGGTCACGCTGGATCGTTTCCGCGGGAAAAGCACGACCGCCTGATCGACAAACCCATCTTCAAACTTGTTATCCATTTTCCAAGGGAGGATTTAAAATGGGAAAAGCACTTAAACTCGTACTGGGCGCAGCAACCGCTTTGTCCGTGTTGGCATCGGGCGCAATGGCCGCCGATAAGGAACTCAAAAGCATCGGGATTTCTGTCGGGCTGCTCGGCAATCCATTCTTCGTTGCCACCATCAAAGGCATCGAGGACCGTGCACGTGAAATCAACCCAGATGTTGAAATCACATCCGTTTCTGCGGACTATGACCTGAACAAACAGGTCAGCCAGATCGATAGCTTCATCGCCAAAGGCGTGGACATCATCATGCTCAATGCAGTGGATGATACTGCGATCGCACCGGCTGTGAACCGCGCCAAAAAGGCTGGCGTTACGATTGCTGCTTTTGACGTGTCCGCACCTGGCGCAGATGTCACCGTGATGACCGACAATGTGGCAGCTGGCCGCAAAGCCTGCCAATATATTGTCGATGCGCTTGATGGCAAAGGCAATGTAGCCATCATCAAAGGCCCGTCGTCCTCCTCGCTCAACGACCGCTTCAACGGCTGCATGGGTGTATTTGAGAAGAATTCAGATATCAAGGTTGTCTCCAACGACCAGAATGGTCTGGCCGCGCGCGAAGGCGGCATGAATGTGATGCAAGGTCTTTTGACCCGCTTCTCCGATCTTGATGCTGTCTTTGGTGCAAATGATCCAATGGCTCTTGGTGCGCAACTCGCCGCCAAGCAGCTGAAACGGACCGACATCATCATCACTGGTGTTGATGGGGCGCCTGACACTGAAAAAGCGCTGGCCGATCCAGATTCCCTGATCAAGGCATCCGCTTCGCAGGATCCCTATGTCATGGCTGGGGAAGCACTGAAAATGGGCTATGATTTCTTCAATGGCAAGAAGCCTGAAAAAGACACCGTCTTGATCGACCCTGTCCTGATCACGGCAGACAATCTGAAAGATTATAAAGGCTGGACCTCTCCTCGCTGATTGCGAGATGAGCGAACGTTAAGACAAAGGGCCGGAACCATCGCAGGTGGTTCCGGCTCTGTTTGTTTGTGCTGCGAAAGCACCCATCAAAACCACCCTCCCCGCCATATCCCTTTGAATATCGAAAGAACGAGCCAAGGCAGGCAATAGTTCCCTTGTTCTTGCTTGATGGTGACTGTTCCCAAAAAGGGTTAGATCTTTTTGTCGGTTACCAGCCTGAAGCCCAAATGCGGCGGCGGGGTACCAACCGCGCAGCCGCCACGCGCCGGGTCTCTGACCAGAAACGGAATAACGGCCATATGCTCCCCGGCAACGTAAAATGCAGGGCAACGCTGTTTGGAAACTGTTCCACTTTCGCCGACATAGCAGTCATCGGTCCATTCCCAAACGCTGCCATCCAAGTCTGCAATCCCTTGTGCATTGGTAGAAAAGCTGCCTCTTTTCTCCAAACGCCGGGGCTTGCGTGCATTGACCAGATAGTCAGACGCCCAACGCAGAGAAGGATCGGAAAAGATTGGGTCAGGCTTTTCGGGCAAGACAGGTTTGGCCATAAACTCCCATTCCTTGGTGGCAGGCAGCCGGAAGGGATGATTGGCGCGTTCCGAGATCCAGCGAACATACTGACTGATGTCGAGATAGTTCAATCCAGTGGCCGGCGCATCCGCTGCGGTCAGTCCCTTTGGTGGGCGAAGCTTCTCAGAACAGACGCCCTCGGCATGACATGCATTCCATTCGGCAACGGAGACTTCGTATTTCTGGACGAAAATAACGCGCCCATCTGGCAGTTGAACGGACGTTTCGGCCATTTGCGGCAAATAGGCCCGATTGGGAAGGGTGCCGGAGCGATATAGCATATATACCGCTCCAGCGAGACACAGCATCACCAGGCACAGAATAGTTAGGGGCTTTATCCCTATTCTGCAGTGGGGGGGGGAGATGATGCTGGTCATATCTGCAGTCCTGTCATTATTTGGCCCCCAGGGAGTTAGACTGAGGTTGCCCTTGGAGCAACGACCTGCTCCATCAGTTCATTGTCCCACTCCCCATCGACGACGAAATGGGCTGTGGCGCCAAGCAATGCAGCCTCAATGAGATTGTGGTTCACATAGGCATAGACACCGGGCTGCTGGAAGGTATACAGGGCCGCGCCTGCGCTACCACCGCGAATAAACCAGCTTTCAAGACCGGTCTGCGGCGCGTCGGAGAAGGAACCGGCCTCCCAGACATATTCTCCATGCCCACCAATGAGATGCGGGCGTGAATCGCGGTTGGCCTGATTGTGGATCATCAGAACAGTTTCACCCACTTTTGCCAGCAAGGCGTGATCTCCGGTCAGTGCGCCAACCGATCCGTTGAAGACGGAATGGGTCGGAACAAGAGTCCGCATCGCGTCAATGCTGTCGGCATAATCGTCGCCGGCCGCTTCGTAGGTCTTGTAGTCTCCATTCTCGTCTTGCGGCAGATAGAAGTCCTGCTCACCGATATAAGCGATGCTATCGTAGCGCAGCGGGTTGCCATCACGATCCTTGAGCCCATCGCGCGGCAATACCATAACCGCACCATTCATGCCGTGCGTAACGTGATAGGGAATCATCGCTCCACCAGGGGCGCAGTGATAGGTGAAGACACCCGGTTTGGTCGCCTTCCAACGCAACACAGCTTCTTCACCCGGATAGACATGGGTTAAACCACCGCCACCCAACGCTCCCGTCGATGCATGGAAATCGATATTGTGTTCCATGATGCTGTTTTCCGGGTTGCGCAGGGTCAACTCTACATAGTCACCCTCATGCACGATGATGAGTGGTCCGGGCACAGACCCGTTATAGGTCAAGGCCCAGATACTGGCACCGGTGTCCTCATCAACCGTGATCAACCGTTCTTCGGTCACCAGTTCCACTTCAACAATCTTTGGACCACCCTTGGCGACCTGATCATGCTTTGGAGCAAAAGGAGGATCAACAAGCTCTTGCTTGACGCGTGTATAGCCAGAAAGATCAACCGGTTTCGCTTTGGCCTTCGTTTGCGCTTCTGCTTCAGCGCTTACGAATTTTGCGGAAGGGCTCCGAGGTGTTACGGAACGCAAATGAGGCATTGCCTGAGATGAGGCTGCTCCCGCTCCGACGGCAACGGCTGCAGCGCCCCCCACGAGGCCACCCCGCAACAGGGCGCGGCGATTAAGATTGATGCTATTCTGTTTTCCTGACTTGAACATTGCGTCCTCCGGTCTCTTGCATGTCAGTAGAATTCGGCGTTGGGCGTCTTAGAGATTTGAGAGTTGCTCTTCAAAGCGTGCCTTGGCTTTTTTGGGAATGCGCCCTTCAAGGAAGGAAGCAGGTGCCTCTGCACCATCGCCCACAGCGATGGTCATCACCATGCCCATGGCGAAATGGGGTTTACATTCAATTGCATAGAAACCTTCCGTGGTCAGGGTAACCTCGATTTCTTTGCTCATCTTGCCTTTGAACGGCTCAGCCCCTTCCGGGATACGCCCTTTGACGGTTTGAGCATTGTGGCCTTTGTCGGTGGGAATGAAGCGAACCGTATCGCCGCTGGCGATGCGAAGGAATTCGGGTTCAAAGACCATACGTTCCTTGCCGCTCTTGTTGAGCATTTTGACTTCGAAAGTCTCCGCGAGAGCAACGCCTCCCATAAGACCCGTTGCGATTGCTGTTGTGATCAGTGTGCGAAGCATGTGTCGATATCCTCATTGGTTATTGATCTGTTGCTGTCGAAGCTACATCGCACGAGCAAAAGAACGTTGTTCTGGCACAACCTTCTCAATAGTTTTCCGGGCAGCAACCGAAATGAGTGGTGGAAGTTGTGCGCATGAAACGCTAGAAAACGGCTATGGGAGAAGAAAAACCGCCAAAGACAATGCCGAGGCTTGATGAAAGCCTTCTGACGCATATCCCGCCCTTCTCAAAGTTGGCGCTGAACGAGATTCGTGAGATTCTCGATCAGGCAAGTTCGCGACGCTATAGCGAAGGCGTTGCCGTTTTCTCGGAAGGCGGAGCCGCCGATCGCTTCTTCATGCTTCTGGACGGCTATATCCGCGTCATTCGTGTGACAGAGACCGGCGAACAGGTCATCGCTCTGCATATCCCATCGGGACAATTGTTCGGCATTGCCAAGGCCCTGGGGCGCGACACCTACCCCGCCACAGCGGTGACGGCTTCGGAGGCCATCATTCTAAGCTGGCCGACTTCCTTATGGGATCGCTTTGTGACGAGTTATGATGGCTTCTCAACCGAGACCTACAAGATTGTCGGCAAGCGGGTCGGTGAAATGAACATGCGTCTTGTGGAGATGGCAACTCAGCAAGTCGAGCAACGGGTGGCAAACGCCTTGATGCGCCTGATCAGCCAGACGGGCCGAAAAGTGAACGATGGAATCGAGGTGGATTTTCCGATCACGCGGCAAGACCTGTCCGAAATGACGGCGACGACATTACACACCGTTTCACGCCTCTTGAGTGGCTGGGAAAAACAGGGGCTGATCAAAAGCCGCAGGAAACGCATCCTCGTGACCGACCCCCATGGTTTGATGTTGCTCAGTCAGCAGCGTTGATGGCTGCGCGAAGTTCAACCCGGAAGCTTTCTTCATCCAGATCATATTCGGCACAGGCGTCTGCTATCGTGTGAAAGGGGTTCACCAGACACCCCACGCACAGCATTTTATGGTGCAGAAACACACCTACGGTCTGAGGCCATGTTTTCATAACCTCATCGAGCGTCAGGTCAGGATTTTCCAGATTTGCAATGGTCATCGGTCAATATCTCCTTCCTGCCATTCTAGGGAGTTGATCGCCTCAAACGTTGTTCCAGCGCAAACTTCGCCTTTACGAAACACGCTAGCTATTGCGGTATTCCCGATTGATTTGGAGGCCGTCGATGGCAGAAATACTGACAAAATCGCGGGCAAGGAATGTGTTTTACGGAGGCTCACTTTTCTTCGTTGCCGTCTTTATCGCCCTCACCGTGCATAGCCATTTTTATGTACTCAACAATTCTACATCCAAATTGCCGCTGACCGAGGAAGTGGTGTTGGGCAAGCGGGTCTGGGAGAAAAACTCCTGTATCAACTGCCACACGCTTCACGGTGAAGGCGCGTATTTTGCCCCCGAAGTTGGCAACGTCATGACCCGTTGGGGTGTTGCCGATGATCCCGAAGGGGCGTTCGAAACCCTCAAGACCTGGATGGAAGCCCAGCCTTCGGGCGTCGAAGGCAGACGCCAAATGCCAAACTTTCATCTGACTGACGAAGAGATCCGAGGGCTCGCAGAATTCCTGCGTTGGGCTGATCATACGGACACGCAAGGCTGGCCGCCGAACGACGCGGGCTAAGGGAGAGGACCATGAAATATCAATCTCAAAAGGTGGCCAAGGCCTATTTCTACTGTGCCATGGCACTGTTTGCCGTGCAGGTGCTTGGCGGACTGCTGGCTGGCTGGATCTATGTCTCGCCAAACTTTCTATCCGACCTTGTACCATTCAACATCATCCGGATGATCCACACCAATGCGCTGATCGTCTGGTTGTTGCTGGGCTTTTTCGGAGCGGCCTATTTTCTCGTCCCCGAAGAGGCAGAACGAGAGCTTTTCTCGGTCAAGCTGGCTTACATCCAGCTTGCACTGTTGATGGTGGGCACGCTGGGTGCCGTGGCTGGCTATCTGGTCGGCATTCATGAAGGACGTGAATTCCTCGAACAGCCACTCTGGGTGAAATTCGGAATTCTGGTTGCTGCAGTCATCTTCCTGGTCAACATTTCGCTGACCGTTCTGGCTGGGCGCAAAACCGCAATCACCAACGTGCTGCTGATGGGTCTGTGGTTGTTGTCCCTGTTGTGGATTTTTGCCTTCATCAATCCAGAGAATCTTAGCCTTGATAAAATGTACTGGTGGTTCGTTGTTCACCTGTGGGTGGAAGCAACCTGGGAACTGGTAATGGCTGCGATCCTTGGTTATTTGATGCTCAAACTGACTGGTGTTGACCGTGAAGTGGTCGAGAAATGGCTCTATGTCATCGTTGCCACCGCCCTCTTCTCGGGTATTTTGGGGACGGGACACCATTTCTACTGGATTGGTTTGCCGGGTTACTGGCAGTGGATCGGCTCCATCTTCTCCACTTTCGAGGTAATCCCCTTCTTCCTGATGATGTCCTTCGCCTTCGTCATGGTCTGGAAAGGGCGGAAGAATCATCCCAACAAGGCCGCTTTGTTGTGGTCGCTGGGGTCTTCCACGGTTGCCTTCTTTGGCGCTGGCGTCTGGGGCTTCTTGCACACCCTGCATGGGGTCAACTTCTACAGCCATGGCACGCAAATCACCGCAGCCCATGGGCATCTGGCCTTCTTTGGCGCCTATGTTGCCCTCAATCTGGCGGTCTTCACTTACGCAATGCCAATGCTGCGCAACCGCGATCCTTATAATCAGGTGATCAACATGGCGAGCTTCTGGCTGATGACCGGTGGAATGGCCTTCATGACCTTCGTTCTGACCTTTGCAGGAACCATCCAGACGCACATGCAGCGTGTGATCGGCGACTATTTCATGGAAGTGCAAGACAGCCTGTCGGTCTTCTATCTGATGCGCTTTGGAGCCGGTGCAGCGGTGGTATTGGGGGCCCTCGCCTTCATCTATTCGATCGTTGTCGCCCAGAAACGTGAAGTGATCGCGCCAGGATCAGCCAATCCGGCCCCAGGAGAATAAGGAGATGAATATGCAGATGCGTAACCAGATCCCTTACTATTTTCCAACCGGTAACGAGTGTGATCTCTTTGAAACCGCATATGACAAAGGTCTGCCCCTTCTTTTGAAGGGGCCGACCGGCTGCGGCAAGACACGGTTTGTCGAACATATGGCAGCACGCATGGGCAAAAAGCTCTATACCGTTGCTTGTCACGATGATCTGTCTGCAGCAGACCTGATCGGACGTTACTTGCTCAAGGGCGGGCAGACACAGTGGGTTGACGGGCCTTTGACGCGCGCCGTCCGAGAAGGTGCGATCTGCTATCTCGACGAAATCGTCGAGGCCCGCAAGGACGTCACCGTGGTGTTGCATCCCCTGACAGACACCCGGCGGACCTTGGTCATTGACCGCACCACCGAAGAGCTCATAGCCCCTCCGGGCTTCATGCTGGTCGCCTCCTACAATCCCGGCTACCAGAATGTGCTCAAACGCCTGAAGCCCTCCACAAGACAACGCTTCTTGTCGATGTCCTTCGACTTTCCCGATCCGGAAAGTGAGATTGCCGTCATCTCGAGTGAATCCGGGCTGGAACCTGGCCGCGTTGCGCCTCTTGTCCGTCTGGCAGGGCACATCAGAGCTCTCTCGGGTATGGATCTGGAGGAAGGTGTTTCCACGCGTCTCCTGATCTACACTGCCAAACTGGTAGCTGGCGGTATGGGGATTGATCAGGCCATCACCGTCGCAATCATCGAACCTTTGACAGACGAACCAGATGTGAAGACTGCTCTGAACGATCTGGTTTCAACGATCTACGGGTAACCTCATGCATTTGCTCGACTTGATGGAACCGGAAGAAACCGTTGGCAACCTCTGGCACGACTTGGCCAGTGGCATGGGGATCGACGCCAGCTATCCCGATGAAGCGGTCTCGCTTGACGGTCTGGGCACCAGCCTTCTGTTGCTTTTCCGGGCATTGGGAGGCAGTCCATCCGTCGATCTGGTGCCATCTCCCGCCACGCTTGTGCAGCATCGACGGCCCCAGCTGCGCAAGCTCGGTGCCGAGCGGGATCGTGAATGGGTGGCCAGCTTTGACGCAGAACGCCTCCGGTTGCCGCCGGCCATCTCCCATTTTCCAAGTCGCGCACTCAATCGTGCCTGTTACCTCTGGCTGACGGCCCTTGCGGCTTTGCACCGTCCCGAAGACGACATCAACACCGCGCCCCAAGGAACCAGTCCGCAACAAGACTGGGCACAGATTGAAGCCAACCGCAAGGCAACGGACCGGTCACTTGAGGCTTGTCCCGGATTGGCCGCTCCCTTCGAGCAAATGCGTCTACATCACCTCAGCCAGCGAAAGGCTTTACCCAAGGCTGGCGCTGAGGCACAAATTGAAGCTGCACTCTTGGCGGTCCTCGGCAGAGAGAGCGTGGATCGTCCATCTCTAAACAAACAGGGACGCAACCATGCTCCTTTCATGACGGTTCCCCTCTGGCTGCGGTTTGATCACCGTCAAGCGGGGTCATCAAGTAATGAGCAGACAGGCGATGACACCGCAAAGGCACCATTTGGTGCGACAACGTCGCGCAAAGTGGGAGAGCGAAAAGAGCAAGAACAGACCAACCGGAAAGACAGCTTTGTCATTCACCGGTTTGAATCAATCCTGTCGTGGGTCGAGTCCATGAACATCAATCGCAGTGTTGATGATGACGATCTCGACAATGCCCAAAAAGCCGCCGAAGATCAGGATCGCATCACCCTGTCCAAGCATGACAGGCGGATTGCCTCCCGGCTCAGACTTCATCTCGACCTGTCGCCTGCCGACAGCCTGCATGAAAAACTGGCGGGAGAATTTGTCTATCCGGAATGGGATCACCGGACACGAAGCTATCTTGATGGTCATTGTCGTGTGCTGGAAGCCCCCGCGCACCCCGAAGCCAGTGACAGCTTCGTTGCCGATCCGCGCCGCATTCGCGCAGTCCGCAAACAGTTCGAAGCCCTCAGACCCAGGCGCAAAATACAACCGCGTCAGATCGACGGTGCCGAGCTTGATCTGGACGCCCTGATTTGCATGCAGACAGACCTTATGGCAACTGGCTATGGCAGTGACCGGATCTGGATGGATCAACGCCAGAGCGAGCGCGACCTCTCCGTCGCTTTCCTCATTGATACCTCCCGCTCCACGGAAGCCGCGATCGGCGACACCTCGGTGATCGATGTCGCCAAGGACGCGATGACGGCGCTTGCCTTTGGCATCGATGCCGCGGGCGATCATCTGGGGATCTGGAGCTTTTCCTCGCTCAAACGCGATCGTGTCTTTGTTACCAAGGTCAAAGACTTTGACGATCCGATGAGCCAAACCATCGCCGACAATATCGCCTCTCTCAAACCGGGACATTTCACCCGACTGGGTGCAGCGATACGCCATGTTGCCAGCAAGCTGGAAAAGCAACCTTCCACGCGCAAGTTGCTGATCGTCCTGACAGATGGCAAACCCAACGATCTGGATCACTATGAAGGCCAACACGGCATTGAAGACAGCCACATGGCGGTGCGAGAAGCACGTCGAGCCGGACTCACCCTGCATGGTGTTATCATAGACGAAGATGGTCAGGACTGGTTCGCACGGATCTTCGCACGTGGTGGCTTCACACTGCTGCCTGACCCCGAGCGTCTGCTCAGGGCTTTGCCTGAAATTTACCGCACACTGACAAGAGATCAATAAGAAGGAAGATCGACATGCGTTACCTGACATTCGCCCTCACCATGCTGCCAGTCTCCGCGCTTGCAGCCCCTTATGATCGCCCCCTCCCGCAGGCCCAATCAGCCACTGCAGAATTATGGTTCGCACTGGCCAGCGTGACATTGATTGCCGCGCTATACTGCGTGCACCGTGTGGTGTCTCGGCGATGAGAAGGACAGGCTGGTCAGTGGAAAAAATCACCTTGGCACTCTATCCTTTCGGGGCTGGAGCCATGGCCGTCAATGCCTTCTTCGCGTCCCTAATTTTCAGCTGGATCGGAGGTCCGATCCTTTCCACCACCGCAGCAATTGCGATTGGAGCCGTGATCGGCCTGCCTGCCACCTATGCTTTCGCCCGTCACATCCGGGCACTCATGGATCAGGCCGATGCAGGCCCTCATCACTGACTCTGTGTAGCCATTTTCACCCAAGGATCACGCAAATGAGCCAATCAACTGCAGACCAAATGAGACGCTGGCAAGGACCTGCAATCCTGAGCTACGGGTTCCGTCCTTTCTTTCTTCTGGGAGCCATCTGGGCCTCGGTTGCGGTGGTGGTTTGGATTCTGGCTCTGTCCGGCAACCTCACGCTCTCGAGCGAAATGGACCCGGTATCATGGCACGCCCACGCCTTTCTGTTCGGCTATACAGGCGCGATTATCGCTGGCTTTCTGCTGACCGCCGTTCCCAATTGGACTGGTCGTCTGCCCGTTATAGGTTGGGCGTTGGCAGGGCTTGTCGGCCTTTGGATTGCCGGTCGTATCGGTATCCTTTTTTCACAAGCCTTGCCATACTGGGTGGTGATAGTCGGTGATCTGGCTTTCCCGATTGTGCTCGGGCTGGTCATCCTGCGCGAGATCGTGGCGGGCAAGAACTGGCGCAATCTGATCATCCTGTTGCTTCTTGTCGTCTTCACGCTTGCCAACCTTCTGTTCCACATCGATGTGCAGAATGGGTACTATGCGGCACAAGGATATGGGCCCCGTTTGGGGCTGGCAGCAGTCCTATTGATGATCGGCGTCATCGGTGGACGCATCGTGCCCTCCTTCACACGCAATTGGCTGGTGCGTGAAGGCCACAAACAGATGCCCGCCTCGCCCATGCAACGCCTCGACAAACTGGTTCTGCTGGTGAGCATACCGGCATTCATCATGTGGGTTCTCTGGCCAGACTCTCCGCTCACGGCGGCCTTGTTGTTTCTCGTCGGTGTTGGACACACAGCAAGGCTAGGGCGCTGGAAGGGTTGGTTCACACGTTCCGAGCCACTGGTGGTTATCCTGCATCTTGCCTATCTGTTTCTACCGCTTGGGGCATTCGCCATGACATTTGCAATTGTCCGTCCTGACATTCTGCCAGCCTCGGCAGCACAACATCTCTGGATGGCGGGCGCACTGGGCGGCATGACCTTGGCGGTCATGACACGGGCATCCCTTGGGCATACCGGTCAACCTCTTCATGCCGGTATTGGAACCTCCGTCATCTATCTGGCGATCATGGCGTCAACCATCGTCCGGTTCATCGCCGGTTTCTGGCCCGAAGATATGCTCTACCACATGGCGGGTGGGCTCTGGTTCGTTGCATTCGCCGGTTTTGCCATGGTCTATGGACCGCTTCTGCTGCGGCCACGGAGCTGAAACATCGGTCAGCCCGGATCAAGACCGATGGATGACGCAACCACACAACTGTGATGGGTTTGATTATCGCCTAGCCAACATGGGCAAGATCAAACCCCACCGGGTCTCTTGAGGAGAGCCGACTTGTTCGAAACCAAGTTTCCGATAGACGGCGATTGCCCGTTCATTGTCTGGATGGGGATCCGTCGCAATCACTGGTGCCCCATCATCGAACAAGGATTGCATTCTCATGGCGATGAACGCCGATCCATGTCCGATACCGACCATGTCGGCCTCACCAATAAACTGATCGATCCCCCGGGATCCCTTGGGAAGATAGGAGAAATGGTGCTCTTCCCATCCATGCACTGCATAATCCTGCATGAAGGCAAAAGGACGCGCAGCGCGTGAAACAATCCAGCGCGCCACCCGAATATCCGCCAAATCCGCTTCAGAATAAGGTTCAGATGCATCCCACCATTCGCCAACATGCGGGGTCTTCTGCCATGCTTCCAGCAAGGCAAGATCATCCAAGGTCACTCTTCGAAATGTGTAATGGCTGGCTGAGGTCATCCAGTAATTTTATCACATTGTCTGAGGGTAGGCATGGCAATATAGGCTGGAATAGTGCCCTGGATCCAAAGGAAAACCGAGACATATTCCAACCAAACCACGTCTACCCTCTCCCCACATCATCATCAGCGGTTCGCGGAACAGAAAGGCCTCGATTGATTGCCAAACAAGGCCTTTCTTCAAAGCGGCCGTAGCTGGTCAGCGCCGCTTTTGCAGATGCTCAAACAGCCGCGCGATGGCCTCGGCTCCGGGATCAATGTGCCCTTCCAACTGCTTGGAGCTGATATAGGCCGCACGCCCCGCTTTGGCGCTCAGCATCAAGGCTGTTTCATTGGCACCATCACGGGCTGCCTTGGCAGCCGCTGCAATACCGTCACCCAACGCGTCAAGAGCCGGAGCCAGCGCGTCGACCATCGTCCGGTCCCCCAAACGTGCCCCGCCAATTTCCTGCATGCGAGCAAGCCCCGCTTGAAAGGCCTCGCGTGCAGGCAACCCGCTGGATGCGCCATCGCCTGTCGCCGCAAAGAAAATGGCGAGCAAGACACCAGATGATCCGCCCATGGTCTGGCTCAACTCCAGCCCAATGGCGCGATACAGTTGAGTATGGTCTGCCAGTGGCAAACGATCCATCGCATCAATCAGGGCACGCGCGGCCCCGGCAAGGGTTGAACCGGTGTCACCGTCGCCGGTCTTGGCATCAAGGGCATTGAGATCATCATCCGCAGCAATCAACACCTTGCAACAGTCGATCAGGAACTCCCGCGTTGCGGCATGATCACTTGGCAGTGGCGTGATCGGTGTCAAGCCATCTGGCAAGGAGACAGTTTCAACCGGAGCAATCTCACAAACCCCCGGCCACGCCGCCACAGGTGTCGGCTGATCCAGCAACTGGATTTCCTCATTGCTTGCGGGATAAACCGAAATCGAGAAGCCATGCATGTCAAGGGATGTCATCAAGGCAGCCGGGCCAACAATATACTCGATCTTCTCACCGATACGGGACTGGCTCAACTCATACAGCAGCACATTCATCTCAAGGATCGACGTGCCGCCGAGATTGTTGAGCAAGACAACATAGCGCTCTTCGGGCATCAGGGTTTCGAGCTTTTCAACCATTGCCGACATGGCTTCCCTTGCATGGGTGAAGGCAACCTGCTCAACGCCCGCCTCGCCATGAATGCCAAGCCCCAGTTCGGCCATACCGTGCGGGATACGGTCTTCCTTTGGAGATCCGGGAACAGAACAGGTGCTCAGGGACATGCCGATGCTTTTTGTCCCGGCAATCACCTTGCGGGCCGCTTCGGCAATCGTTTCCAGATCCTCACCGCGTTGGGCCAAAGCTCCTGCAATCTTGTGCACGAACAGGGTCCCGGCAATTCCGCGCGCCTGCGGCAGATCCGGAAGAGCGATGTCATCATCGACGATGACCATCTCAACCTTGAGGCCAAAGGCCCGCGCCCGTTCAGCAGCAAGGCCGAAATTGAGCCGATCTCCGGTATAATTCTTGACGATCAACAGACAACCCGCCGGACCGGTGACCGCGAGAATGCCAGCCAAAACCGCATCCACGCTTGGTGAGGCGAAAATGTCGCCACAGACCGCTGCGGTCAGCATACCTCGGCCGACAAACCCGGCATGAGCCGGCTCATGCCCCGAGCCTCCGCCTGAAACAAGAGCAACCTTGGAGCGGTCCCAGTCCTTGCGGGTCACCACCTTGATATGAGGATACCCGTCAAGGCGCAGCAATGTCCGTCCTGATGAGGAGACAACGGCATCGATGGCTTCGAGGACCATGTCTTCCTTTTTATTCATAAAATGGGCCATAGTGTTCCCCTAGTTGGCAATGCGATCGCCATCTGCATCAAAGTAGAATGGCTTCTCTGGCTGAATTTTGACAATGTCACCGCTATTGAGGCCCGTATGAGCGTCGGTCACGGTGACCAGATCATGATCTTTGAACGAGAGATGCAGCCGGGTCTGATCTCCCAGATGTTCTACCCGTTTGACGAAACTATCTTCCCCGGCCCCCTGCTCTATCTGTTCGGGTCGGAGCCCGATTGACTTCGCATTGGCAGGGGCATTGGGAAACAGATCCGCAGGCAAAATATTGATGCGTGGCTGCCCAAGGCGGCTGGCCGCATAAATGCTCACCGGATTTTCATAGATATCGCGCGGCGTCCCGAACTGGACCAGTTTTCCGTGATCCAGAACGCCCACATGGGTCGCGATGGTCATTGCTTCCACCTGATCATGGGTCACATAAAGCAGTGTCGCTCCGGAATGGGCCTGAATGCTTTTCAGCTCGATCCGCAAATCAGCCCGCAGCTTGGCATCAAGCGAGCTGAGCGGCTCATCCATCAGATAGATGGATGGATTACGCACCAGCGCCCGACCAATGGAAACGCGCTGCATTTCACCACCGGACAGGGCCGTGGCCTTGTTATCCAGCTTGTGCGAGATCTGCAGGATTTCAGCCACATGGTTGACCTTCTCGACAATCTGATCTGCCGGTGTGTTCAGCAGGGGTGACTTGAGCGGAAATTCCAGATTTTGCCGCACCGAGAGATGCGGATAGAGCGAATATTGCTGGAACACCATCGCCACATTGCGCTGGGCCGGTGTCAGTCCCTTCATTGACCGATCGTCAATAAAGATCTCGCCGCTATCGGGCACGTCCAGCCCCGAAACCATGCGCAAGGTTGTCGTCTTTCCGGCACCGGTCGGCCCCAGCAACACAACAAAGGCACCATCAGGAATGGTCAGGGAAACATTGCTCAAGGCAAGGTTGTCGCCGAATGCCTTGGTGACATTTTCCAATCGAACCTCAGCCATGATGCAGCACTCCTTCATTCGCTTCCGACACCAAAGCACGTCCCTTGGTACCTTCAAAAACGGTCAGGGTGCGTTCATCGAAGTGAAGCCCGACAGTCTCGCCTTCTTTCACCGGCACTTTCGATGAAATGCGGGCCTTGATGACCCCGTTTGGCGTCTCGAGAATGACGATCTGGGTCGTTCCGAGATATTCACTCGTCAGCACCTTGCCCCGATAAGCGGAAGAGTCAGAAAAATGGATATGCTCGGGACGAACGCCCAGCGACAACTGACCCTCTGCCCCTTCGCGCGACACCGGCACCTTGATCTGATGCCCATACAGCGAAACGGAACTGGCCCCCGATCCGATCATGCCTTCAAACTCAAGAAAGTTCATCGACGGCGAACCGATAAAATCCGCAACAAACTTGGTTGCAGGCCAATCATATATCTCCTGCGGCTTGCCGAATTGCTCGACAACACCATGATTCATCACGACAATCTTGTCCCCCATCTGCATGGCCTCGAGCTGATCATGGGTCACATAGACGGTGGTTGCTCCCATCCGGTCATGCAGCGCCCGCAACTCCTCGGCCATATGCTCACGGAACTCCGCATCAAGCGCGCCCAGAGGTTCATCCATAAAGAAGGCCTTGGGCTCACGCACAATGGCTCGTCCGAGGGCGACCCTTTGTCGATCCCCACCGGACAAACCACCCACGGGCCGATCCAGCATATGCTCAATTCCCAGAATACAAGCGACGTCGTGAACCCGCTGCCTCGCCGCTTTCTTGGGCATGCCCTGACTAAGCAGAGGGTAGGCCATATTCTTCCCAACATTCATGTGCGGATAGAGTGCAAACATCTGGAAGACAAAGGCAATATCACGCTGAGAGGCTGGCTTCATGCCCACTTCCTCACCATCGATATAAATTTGCCCACTGGTCGGCAGCTCGAGCCCTGCCATCATCCGAAGGGTTGTGGTCTTGCCACACCCGGACGGCCCCAGAAGCATGAAGAACTCGCCATCTTCGATTGTGAAGCTCGAGGACTTCACCGCAGTGAATGCACCGAAATCCTTGCGCACATTTTCAATTCTGATCTGTGCCATGGGTCACTCCGGAAAATGGCTGACGATGATGAACATCACAGTGCCAACCAGCGTTATGATGAAGGAGTAGGTGAATAGCGACATAACCATTGGCTGCATCAGCATGACCACTCCAAGTGCGATGAGGATGGATGCCACCATCTCCCATGGGCCACGTCTCAGGCGCAGCAAACCATTGACAAAATTCGTCATTTTCTTACAGCTCCGAACGTGATGCCACGCAGCAGATGTTTGCGTAGAAGGATGGTGAAGACCATGACCGGTAGCAGGAACAGGGTTGCGCCTGCCGCAACAGCCGGCCAGTCCTGTCCGCCGACACCAATAATCGTTGGAATGAAGGGCGGTGCTGTCTGGGCGGTGCCAGAGGTCAAAAGAACCGCAAAGGCATATTCATTCCAGGCAAAGATCAGACAGAAAATCGCAGTCGAGGCGATGCCGGTGGCGGCCTGAGGCAAAACCACCTTGTAGAAGGCCTGAAACCGCGTATAGCCGTCAATCAACGCTGCCTCTTCATATTCGATGGGTATCTCGTCAATGAAGCCATTGATCAGCCAGACAGACAGAGACAGATTGACCGCCGTGTAAAGCAGGATCATCCCGGCATGAGTGTCATTCAGTCCCAGTTGCCGGAACATCAAAAAAATCGGGATTGCAACGGCAATTGGCGGCATCATCCGTGTGGAGAGAATGAAGAACAGCAGATCATCCTTCAGCGGCACCCGGAACCGGGAAAAGGCATAGGCAGCAGCGGTCCCCAGAACGATTGCAAAGAAGGTGGACCCAAAACCGATGATCACCGAGTTGAAGAACCGTTCAGAAAAGCGGGATGGGCCAACAATGGTGTTGCCTTTCTCGCGCACCAGACGCTCATACCACGGCATGTCATCGGTGATCTGTGTGGTGTCATTCTGATTGATACGGGTCTGCGTGGTGAACAGGTTCACATACCCCTCCACCGTCGGTTCAAAGACCACTTTGGGTGGATAGGCGATGGAATCTGGCGAGGATTTGAAGCCAGTCGCGATGATCCAGACCAACGGCAGCATTGTCAGCAGCGCGTAGGAAATGACCAGAATGCCGGCGAGCCATTTTTGCCGTTTGGACGGCTCTGTGACGGAGAAACTCATCTTTCTTTCACCTTGTTGAGCGCCTTGACATAGATGGAGGCCAGACCAAACACGGTCACGAACAGAATGACCGCATAGGCAGAGGCATAGCCCGTGCGCCACTTCTCGAAAGCCTCACGCTTGAGGTTGATAGAGGTGAGTTCCGTGGTTGAACCGGGACCGCCACCCGTCAGCTGAACCACCAAGTCGAACATTTTGAAATTCTCGATGCCGCGGAACAGCACCGCCAACATCAGGAACGGCAGCACCATCGGAATGGTGATAGTCCAGAATTGCCGCCACTTGCTGGCCCGGTCACATTCCGCCGCTTCATAAATACTGTCGGGAATGGAGCGCAGACCGGCCAGACAGATCAGCATCACGAAGGGCGTCCACATCCAGGTGTCCACGATGACGATGGCCCATGGCGCCAGAGACACCTCCCCGATCATCGTAAAGCTGGATGGATCCGCTCCGGTGAAGAATCCGATGATGTAATTGAACAGACCAATTTGCGGCTGATACAGGAAAGTCCAGAAGTTGCCGACCACCGCAGGCGACAGCATCATCGGCAGAACAATGATGGTCGTCCAGAGATCGTTGCCCTTGAACTTCTTGTTGATCAGATAGGCCAGAGAAAAGCCGATCAAAACCTGCAATATGATGGTCCAGACCAGAAAGTTGGCCGTTGCCTGCATCGTGATCCAGATGTCATTGTCTGTCAGGATGCGTTCATAATTGCGCAGCCCGATGAAATCGACGTCACGGTTGGGACGGTTGACGCGATAGTTGGTAAAGCTGAGATAGATCGTCCAGATCAGCGGGAAGATGTTGATTGCCAGCAACAGCACGATTGTTGGCGCAACAAAGATCCATGCGATGGCTCTGTCCGACAATCCTGTGATCTTATGAGCGACATCCGGCGGCGTGGACCGCGCAGCACGCTCCAATACAGATTCCGACATAACAGTCTCTTAAAAAAGGGGTGCAGGGTGGCAATGCCGGGACGTCACTTTGTCTCCGGCATTGCCGTCTCACCAGGAGGATAAACCGGGCTCAGAGAGGGCTATTTCTTGCCTTCATCCTCAAACACTTCGTCCCAATCCTTGACAAGGCTGTCCAACGCTTCTTTCGCTGTGCCCTGTTCGGCAATGACGTAATTGTGCACGCGGGACTGCATGGCCAAAAGCAGATCGGCATAGGCAGGCTCTGCCCAGAAGTCTTTCACAATCGCCATGGAGTCGAGGAAGGTCTGCGCAAAAGGCTGGCTTTTTGCAAAGTCCGGCGCTTCCACAACAGCTCGGAAAGCAGGTGCGCCGCCGGCATCCCACCATTTCTGCTGAATCTCGGGTTGTGCGAACCACTTGATATATTCAAGAGCGGCATCCTGCTTGGAAGAATAGGAAACCACAGAGATGCCCTGCCCGCCCAACTGCGCGAAGTGACCACCGGGGCCTTTGGGGTTGGAAAAATAGCCAGACTTGCCACCGCCGACATTCGGATCAGCTTCAACGCCGGGCCAGATGAAAGCGAAGTTCATCTGCATGGCCACCTGACCGGATTTATAGGCGTCGATATCTTCGGACATGTACCAGTCCGAGGAACCCGGAGGGGTGCAGCAATCATAAAGCGACTTGTAGTATTCAAGCCCGGCAACGGCTTCGGGAGAGTTCACAAACCCTTCCAGTTCGTATGGCTTGTTCGGATCCTCATACTTGAAACCGTAATTGTAGAGCGCATTGGTCACACCCATCGTGATGCCTTCCGAACCACGCTCGGTATAGATGGCCGCTCCATAGACGGTCTTGCCATCAATTTCGCGTCCCTGGAAGAATTCGCCGATCTGTTTGAGCTGTTCCAGTGTCTCAGGAGCGTCCAGCTTGTAGCCGTATTTCTCCATGAACTCCTTTTGCAGTTCGGGGCGTTCAAACCAGTCCTTGCGATAGGTCCAACCAACCACGTCTGCATAGGCGGGCAATGCCCAGTAGTTCGGGGTATTCTTTGGCCATTCCGAATATCCGGTCACGGTCGCCGGAATGAAATCATCCATCGAGATTCCCTCTTTCTCGAAGAAATCATTCAGTTTGACATAATGGCCATTTTCTGCGGCGCCGCCGATCCACTGGCTATCACCAATCATCAGGTCGCACAGTTTGCCGCCAGAGTTCAATTCGTTGAGCATCCGATCAGCGAAATTCGGCCATGGCACAAACTCGAAGCTCATATTGTGGCCGGACTTCGCTTCGAAATCCTTGGAGAGCTCAACAAGGGCATTTGCCGGATCCCACGCTGCCCAGCACAGGGTCAGATCCTCGGCCTTTGCCGCAGCGCTACCAAACAGGCAACTGCCGACGGTCAGCCCCAAAATTGCAGCAGAATTCAAAAACTTTGATTGCATGTGATGTTCCTCCCAATGTCGACCTCGCAAAAGACAAAGCGAAGCCGTCTCGAGCACTGCCGTGCCCAAGGTGCAAACCGAAACCGAGGCACGAGCCTCAACCTTGGTATGATTTCACTCCCTATTCGATGAAATGCCTTAAAAACTCCCATTTACATAAGGCCCATCGCACTGTCACCATAACTGAGGTACGTGCGTCAATTCAAGAGAAAATTTTAACTCTCTTTACCAATCAGCTTGCTTTTCAAGGCGGTTTGTTCGAAAAATCTCATATTGAGGTGACCACCTCAGAACCAGAAGAGGGTCAAATGAGGCCAACAACCAAAGATCTCGCAGAAGCCGCAGGGGTAAGTCTTGCCACCGTTGATCGCGTGCTCAACAACCGGCCAAATGCCAGCAAAAGATCCATTCAAAAGGTGAATGAAGCCATTGAAAGAATTGGTTTCGTCCGTAATTTTGCGGCGGTCAGTCTGGCCCGCAACAAAGCCTATAGAGTGCGCTTCATTCTCCCCACCGCAGGGGATCTCTACCTTGAGGAACTGCTCAAGCAAGTCGGTCATGTCAATGAAAGCCTTCAGCAGGAACTGGCCTCAGCGGACACCGTTCAGCTGCCGATGAATAATCCACATGCCGTGGCAAATTACCTCTCCACTCTGGATGTAACCGACGTTGATGGCATCGCCATTATGGCCCCGGAATCGCCGCAGGTGCGCGATGCGATGACCCGACTGGGGGAACGCAACATCAAGGTCGTTCAGTTCCTGTCAGGACAGGAAAGCCATGACGATCTGGATTTTGTCGGGATCGACAACTTCGCAGCCGGAGCGACCGCAGCCCGCATCATTGGGCGATTTGTTGACAAGCAGCCCGGCAAAATCATGGTAATTTCGGAAACCATGCAGTCGCTGGACAGCATCGAGCGTCGTCTGGGCTTTGATCAGATCATCAATACCGAATTTGGTCATCTCTCTGTCTTGCCTTCACTGGAAACCTACGCCGATGACGCTCGCGCCCACAGGATCATCGCCAGACAGGTTGAGAGAAATGACGATATTGTCGGCCTGTATGTGATGAGTTCCGAAGCCCGCGCCCCCGTCGTCCAATGTGCGCGATCTTGCGATCTGGCGAGCCTGACCGTGGTTGCCCATGAACGCACACCCTTCAGCGAACAGGCTCTCAAAACCGGAGACATAGACGCCATCATTGCGCAAAACCCGAACAGCGCTGTACGCAAGGCCGTGCGGATGCTGCGCACAAGAAGCGAAAACAGAGAGCCGGACCTGAAACAGGAAAATCTACGCATCGAAGTCTTGCTGAAGGACAATCTTTGAAAGCCAGCTCGGTGGAAAAATCCAAAGGATGAACCGATGGGGTAAATCGTTGACGACAAACCGCGCTTCGATAGCGCCGTGATATTCGAACAATTTGAAGCAACCATTTACAAGAACTTTAATATACTTCCCGTTTAACGACATTGCTGATTATTAATTACTTTACTCATGTGTGATAAAAACACGTTGCTCAAAAAGCCTATTCAAGAATAGAGCCGGGATCAATTTCAGGTCCCTAGGAAGAATGGCGGGGGACAAACACATGACAAACGAAGCTTGCCAGTCGCGCACGCTAAGCGATCGTATCGTTGGATTATCAGACTGGCTTACCCGACTAGACTATTTCGTTGCCATTCGTCGCGGTTTTATTCTGCCCTTTCCACTGATCATGATTGGTGCCCTTGCCCTTCTTGTCAAACACTCGCCCTTTCACATCCTTGAAAGCACCATTCCAGATAGGTGGCAGTCATTTCTGGTAAAGACCCTGGATTTGATCATCGCCGGCACCTTTGGCATCGCAGCTTTGGTCGTACTCATTGGATTTGCCACAATCCTGTCCCAGCTTCACAACAAAAAGCCCGACAGAATCATCGCAAATCCAATAGTGACGGTCACTGTCGTGCTGTGCTGCTATCTGGTGCTTGCTGCGCCCGCCATGGGTGGGGACCTCAGTGCGGCCATGAGCCTGAGCCGGGGGCTGTTGACGGCCACATTGACCGCATCGCTGGCCGGTACGATTTATTTGAAGATTCTAGAAGTGCGCTGGTTCCGGTTGCCTGTGACCGGATTAACCCACGACCCATTGGTTGGAGATGTTTTTGTCTCCCTCCCCGCGGCAGCCATCACGATCATTATCTTTGCAGGCGCAAAGGCTGCTTTGATCCTTGGCGGCAATGCCGATATACTTCAAAGCATCAACACTCTGATTTCCGCTCCATTCAAGGGAGCTGAACTTGGTCTCCCTTTCGCCATTGCCTATGAGACGGCCGCGCAAGTCCTTTGGTTCTTTGGGTTGCACGGGACCAGCACTCTCCATGTCGTATCGGAACAATCCTTTGTTCCTGCCACCATTGAAAACCACGCCTTGGTGGCCAATGGTCTGCCGCCACAACATATCGTTAGCACGCAATTGATCCATCTATTTGCGCGATTTGGCGGAGCGGGAAGCACCCTTAGTCTGATTTTGGTCATGTTGTTTGCTTCGAAATCGACCACAAACAAGCGCTTTGCTCTGATCGCCCTGCTGCCCGCCATGTTCAACATCAACGAACCGCTTCTTTTTGGCATTCCGATCATTCTCAATCCGATTTTCGCGATTCCCTTCATCCTGGTCCCTGTCTGCCAAATCATCATCGGTTATCTGGCCATGTCTCTGGATCTGATGCCCCTGACTTCCTACCCGATCGCCTGGACGACACCTGCTCTGATCAGCGGCTATCTGGTGACAGGCTCCATAGCCGGTTCTGTGGTGCAGTTGGTCGGTCTGGCCGTTGGCTGTGTGATCTATTATCCGTTTCTTCGCTTGATGGAGCAGCTATCGACCCGACGCAATCAGCATGTGCTTGGCAATCTGATGAAGGCCTCGACCCTCAATCCACTTCAGGGACAAGCTATGCGACTAATAGGCCAACTCGATGAAGAAGGTAGGATGGCGCGCGCATTGGCAGACCAATTGCAGCGTTCGCTCAGAGGGAAAACCGATCTCTTTCTTGAATATCAGCCCCAGGTCGATATCAAGAAGAAAAGGGTCATTGGCGTTGAGGGACTTTTGCGATGGGAGCATCCACATTTCGGGCGGATCGCCCCGCCCATTACCGTGGCACTGGCGGAGGATCTGGGAGTCATCAACCAACTTGGATATCGAGTGCTCGAAATCGCTTGCGAGCAACGTGTGAAATGGTCAGAACGTCTGCCACATGACCTGCTGATTTCGGTCAATGTCGCACCAAGGCAGCTCTCTGAAAAAGACTTTGACATCCGCGTGCTGGAAATTCTCGACAAAGTAGGATTATCACCGAAGCTACTCGAATTGGAAATCACCGAGTCCACCGCTCTGCTGCCGGAGATGCACTCCATCGACTGTCTGACGCGGCTTCGCGATGCTGGCGTCAAAATTGCACTCGACGATTTCGGCATGGGCTACACATCTCTGCATTATTTACGTCTGCTTCCGCTGGATGTGGTCAAGATCGATCGCTCTTTGACCATTGCCAACAGCGTCAACGAACAAATCGTCAAAAGCATTCAGGAACTGACCGCTTCGCTCAACATATCGACCATTATCGAAGGGGTCGAAAGCGACGAGCAGGTCGAGACTTTTGCTGCGCTCGGCTGCTCGGTCTTTCAGGGTTATCTTTTCAGCCGGCCGCTGTCTGCCGATCAAATCGTACCTTTTGTCGATAACATCGGCACCTCAACGCCCATACCGGTGACAGATACCAACTTGCTGTTTTTGGATACAGAACACCAACTGGCTTCAGCCTAACCAGATTGGGATGCAAGCAACGAGCCCCCCAAAGGCTCGACTAGTCCGAAAAAAGAAGGGCGGAACCGCATGTCCGCCCAACATCAAGTCATCTTCTTTGCAATCGACAGACCAGTGAGCGCTGGATTTGCCCTCACGAACAGGCAGCCCTGATCGCCCGCTCGAAATAGTGATAGTCATGCCCGCCGACCGGCTTGCCCCAATGCGGAGGAATAATCACCCGGTAGCGCGGTCCACTCGTGCGATAGTACGAGTAGATGTAATAGCTAAGGCCATTCCGGCAACGGATGACGGTAATATCAGACTCCTCTCTATTGGGTGCCGCCGACTGATGGAAACGCTTCACGACGACATAGGCATTTGCCGGAGGTGTCGAGACCATCAATGCGCCTGAAAGGACCAGACTAACGGCGATGGCTCGGATGAAAGATTTGCTTATTTGTCCCCCAAACATGGTTCCTCCAATTTCACCACACTTATACCAAACACGATCTGCCTGTGCTCGGCCGACAGTGTTTCAACGGGTCAAAATATTTCACTGACCATGGGAACTCGCAATTGGGGTAGATGTACTAGGGGTTTATGCCCAATAAGACAGTGTGAACTGGCGCGCGGTGGTTCGCGAAGGGCAGGAACAATGAAGGCTTCACACTGAATACGCATTGCTGCTGAGACATCATTTCACTATTCTATCCGTAAGACAGCGTTGGAGAAACCGCATCCAATTGGGAACGGCCCGACGTGAAGACAAAAGTCCGGAAAGGCAAAGATCCATGTCCAAACAGATTGTCGGCGGCGGCCACAAGAAGGTTCTTTACACCCTCAACACACTGCGCCAGATCGGTGTGGTGAAGTCGGCCAAAGCCTTGACGAGCAACAACACCTGCAAGTCCTGCGCTCTTGGCATGGGCGGTCAAGCGGGCGGCATGGTCAACGAGATTGGCGAATATCCGGCGGTCTGCAACAAAAGCGTTCAGGCCCAGTCGACTGATATTCAACCGCCGATCCCCGATGCACTGTTTGACAAACACACGATCGCCGAGCTTCAGGAATTGACAGGCCGGGAGATGGAAACCCTCGGTCGCCTGAATGTTCCCCTATACAAGGCGCAAGGAGCAACATCCTTCTCCAAAATGGATTGGGAGAACGCTTTGCAGATTGTGACGGACAAGTTGAAAGCCACGGACCCGGCCAGAAGCTTTTTCTACTCCTCAGGCCGTTCCTCCAATGAAGCCGGTTTCCTGTTTCAATTGATGGCCAGAATGTATGGCACCAACAATGTCACCAATTGTTCCTATTTTTGCCATCAAGCCACAGGCATGGGGCTGGGATCGACCATCGGCACCGGCACATCAACCGTTGAACTGGCAGATCTGACGGGATCCGATCTGATTTTCGTGATTGGTGCCAATCCAGCCTCCAATCATCCACGCTTCATCCATAAGCTGCTCGAATGCCGCAAACGCGGTGGTCACGTGGTGATGATCAATCCGGCAAAAGAACCGGGTCTGGTTCGCTTCGCCTCCCCCAAAAGCGCCAGAGCCATGATGACTGGCGGTCGCGATGTCGCCTCTCATTATCTTCAACCCAAGATTGGAGAGGATCTGGCTCTGTTCAAGGGGCTCGCCAAGGCGCTGATTGAAGCAGGCAGTCTCAATGACGCTTTCATCGCCAGCCACACCAACGGCTTTGACACCTTCTTGGCGGATATCAACGCCACGACATGGGATGAGATCACCAACAGATGCGGCGTTCACCGCGCGCAAATCGAAGAGGTCGCCGCTATTTATGGCCGAGCAAAGTCCGCGGTCTTTGCATGGGGCATGGGCATGACCCATCACCTGCATGGCGTCGAGAATGTCGAAATGATTGCGGCCCTTGCCCTGATGCGCGGCATGGTGGGCCGCCCCGATGCCGGCCTACTCCCCTTGCGTGGCCATTCCAATGTTCAGGGCGTAGGCACAATTGGCGTCAAGCCGGTGTTGCCCAATGAGATCATGGCCAAGATGGAACAGGCGTTCGGCATCACGCTGCCGGACACAAAGGGTCTTGATACCATGGCGTCCCTGTCGGCAGCGCATGACGGCAAGATCGATTCAGCCATTATCATGGGCGGCAATCTCTATGCAGCCACACCTGACACCAAATGGGCAAAAGAAGCGCTGGAGCGCATCGGCTTTAAACTCTTCATGACCACCACACTCAATCAAGGTCACGTCAATGGACTGGGCGATGGCGAGGTTCTGATCCTGCCGGTCACCGCCCGTGATGAGGAATGGGAACCGACCACACAGGAAAGCATGTTCAACTATGTCCGCCTGTCCGATGGAGGCATTCACCGCCTTGACAATGTGCGACCAGAATCCGTCATCCTGTCTGCTATTGCCTCCCGCCTGCTGGGAGATGACATCATTGACTTCAAACTGTTCGGCAAACATAGCCAACTGCGCAAAGCCATTGCCAATCTAGTTCCCGGCATGGAAGAGCTTGCCGACATCGATGTAGCCAAACGGGAATTCCACATTCGCAACCGGATCCTTCACAGCCCGGACTTCAATATGCCTGACGGCAAAGCGCGCTTTGTCACCCACGCTCTGCCAACACAGGAAAAGAGTGACTTCATCCTGTCCACCATGCGCAGCGAAGGTCAATTCAACTCCATCATTTATGAAGAAAAGGACACCTATCGCGGCACAAAGACCCGCTGGTCCATTCTCATGAATGCAGACGACATGAAAAGACTGGGCATTGAAGCAGAAGCCAAGGCCAACGTCACCTCACCCAACGGGACGATGAATGGGGTGACCGTCTATCCCTTCGGACTGCCTCAAGGCTCGATCCTCGCCTATTATCCCGAAGCCAATATCCTGACCGATACCAAAGTGGATCCGCGCAGCAAGACACCTGCCTTCAAGTCAGTTCCCGTCCATGTCACGCGAGCGAAATCGCCGCAAACTTAAACGCGCCTATCGCAGCAACAATTGCCGGTCTGATCTGGAGGACAGGACGGGCTCTCACAGCCCCTGCCTGACTGACAGGAAAAAGCTGTGATATTTTGTCGTACATCGTAATTATTGCATGTTTCGTCACATAACCGATATCCACCCCTCTTAGGTCTGAAGCCTGAATGGAGACAGCACCCCGACCACATGCCGCTGTCATCCGTTTCGTTGCATTTGGACCAATTGAGGGACTATCATGAATTTTTCAATGATCAAGACGCTGACCCTGACCGCAGCTTTGCTCAGCACGACCGCGATGTCTGCCTTTGCAGACGGCCATATCAAGAATATCGGCGAAGTCACCGCCCTGATCCCGGAAGCCTCCACCGCAGTCGACCCTGCACACGCCACGATTGATGGCGCTTCCGGCGACACCGCTTTTCCCTATATCTCTGCCATGAAGCCACTCGCCACCGTCGGCGAAGTGGACAAGATGTCCGGCCAGCCACTGACCGGCTATCCCGATGGCCATTCCGCCTGGTTGATCGACGAGAACACCGTTCGCATCGCCTACCAGTCTGAAAGCTACGGCCCGATGTCTTCCGAGACTGTTGCCCAGAAAATGGCAACCGGTGCCACCTTTACCGGCTCTCAGGTGCATGTCATCGACTTTGACCGCAATGAGCTGGCCAGATTCCTTGGCAACGACAAGATCTCTGCCGAGATCGTCAAAGGCTCCGGCCATCTCTACAATCGCATTTTCAATGTCTTTGGCAATGAAATGAAGCCAAAGTCCGAAGGCGGCGTCTGGGGCAATCAGACCAAGCCAGACGGCACCGTTGTCGACTATGCCCCAAAGATGCAGCTGAAAGAGGCTGACTTCTTCGTCAACTCCTTCTGCGGGTCCTGGTTCGAGCCTGCCAACAAATATGGCGCGGGCATCGGCTTTGCTGACGACGCCTATCTGATGGCCGAAGAGTGGAACATCCAGCGGATGTTTGACACCACTGAAGACAAGAAAGTCGTCAAATCCGAAATCGACACACACGACACCATGGGCCTGGCTTCAATCGTCGTCGACGTGAAAAATCAGGTTGCCTATACGGTCCCAGCCCTTGGTCAGACTGGTTATGAGAAACTGGCACCGCTCAACCCACAGCATCCTGACTATGTTCTGATTGTCGCCTCTGGCTACAACCATGATGTCGAGCCTGCACCACTGAAGGTCTATGTCGGCAAAAAGGGCGTTGGTGTTGACGGTAAACCTCTGCCTTCAGATGCCTCCGAGCGTGACCAGTTCCTCGCACGCAACGGCCTGCTTTATGGCAAGCTCTATGGTCTGGCTCTGGCCAACGACAAATTCGCCTCTCTTGGCATCGAAAAAGTCGACACCAAAGAGAAAATGTTCGACGCCTATCTGACAAACGCCGACGCACCCAACAGCTTTGATGCAGTCTTCGCGCCAACGTCCTATCAGTGGGCAGGCTGGGACAAAGGCGTATCCGTCCGTGAAACCGAAATGCTGAAATGGCAGGACGCTGGCGAGCAGCCAGAAGGACACACTTTCTTCGTTGGCGATTCCAAAGCCGAGCATCCTGCCGTTGATCCGGACATCACCAAGACCCGTTACGTTCAGGCCATGACCTACAAGGGCGGCCTGCTCGGTCTGGATTTTGGTGATATGAAAGCGGTCTTCGATGCAGCCAACGGCGATTTGCCGGCCAACCTGCCAGTTAAGGCAACCCGCACAGTTGCAGCTGTTGACGGGGCCCTGACCATTGATGTGGCAGACAAAGGCATTAAGCATGGTGGTGAAGGCGACCATTCCACCTGGCAGGATGGCTCCGCTAAGACCGTGGCACCTGATGGCCTTTACTGGGTCAAAGCTGCAGACAAGGACGTTCTGTTCCTCGATGAGGATTCCGGCAACGCCCTTGGCGAGCGCAAGATGGCGCTGCCTCTGAACGCCGCAGACATGACCCTTGCAGAGCCCGGCAAAGGCTATCTGCTGGCAATTGCTGGCGGCAAAAAGAACCCGCGCGCTGCCAACAAGATCGCCGCTTATCCGGGCACCTTCAAAAAGGCAACCTCGACCGAATTCTCCGGTTCGTGGAATATTTCCTCCCTGATCGCCAAGAAATCGGACGGTTCCTTCTACACCGCAGACGAACTGGCAGGAACCGGCCAGCAGAAGATCAACGGCACCATCGCTCTGAACGACTCCACGCTCATCGGTGTTGTTCAGCATAAAGGCGAAAGTGCTGGCGCAGTGAAAGAAGTCAAGGCCGACCAAGGCGGTCAGCTATTCATCTTTTCGCCAAACCTGCCAAAGTGATTTCCCTTTAAAGACAAGCAAACCGTGGCCGCGCAAAGCGGCCACGGCAGACATCATCAAGCCAGAAAGCCGCCACCATGCCCCGCTTTTTCCTCGCAACGCTTATGTTGTTGATTGCAGCAGCCTGCCCTGTCCAGGCGAAGGATGACGGACTGATCAATGCCGGCAAAATCCTATTTGAAGACAATTGCATCGAATGCCACGGCGAGGATGCGAAATCCGGTGATTCCGGTGATATCCGTGATGCCGACCTGCAACAGGTCACCATGGCAACCGGAGGCTTCGAAACGATGCCCGACTTTGAGTTTGAACGCGAAACAATCGAAGCGTTAGTCGCCTATCTCAATAGTCTATAGTAGCTTGTCTTCATGTCATTGCACATGAAATTGAGTACAGCAGCCCTAACCCCGTTGCGCAAGAAAGGCTTCGAACGCAGCCAGAGTTCTTTCTGAGACATGATGCTCGATGCCTTCTGCATCGGCCTCGGCTGTTTCCTTGGGCACCCCGACAGCCACCAGCAAATCGACCACGGAACGATGCCGCGCCCGCACCTTGTCGGCCAGCTTGGCGCCTTCTTCTGTCAAAAAGACCCCGCGATAGGGCCGAGACATCGCCAAACCTTCCCGTTTCAGTCGTGCAATGGACTTGGTCGCAGTGGGATGGGCCACCCCCATACGCTCCGCAATGTCAGCAATGCGCGCCTCCCCAAGCTCTTGCATCAGATCGCCGATCATTTCGACATAGTCCTCAAGAACCGCCTTGGCTTGCGCCTCCCGAGCGCGGGCAAATCTCTGTGCCTGCAAGGTCTGCTTGCTCATATGTCCGTCCTTATCCTTGGCTCGGCTTTATGCCGTATTGTCTGGCGGTAAACTCAATCCCGAGATGCAACGGCCGCTTATTGCGAACACACCTGCGATGGCTCGGATCAATTGATCACGCCTCATTATCCTTTATAGCCATGGGTACAGTTTGACCTTTGGAAAATCAATTTGTCAAATCGCATAAATATAAGGCGCGACATATTTGCCTATTGCACGAGATGTAGCCTTGGCTATATTTCTAAGCCAGACTACTTTTGCCCATAGCCCTGAAGAAGTTCGACCAGCATGTTCGCCACAGATCAAACACGAGAAGGCATGAATGCCGTTTTGTCAGGAGAAAGGCGCGGTTTTCGCAGCAAACTGCTCTTTGCTGGTCCCGCTGTCATCGCCTCCGTCGCCTATATGGATCCCGGCAACTATGCCACCAACATTCAAGCGGGTGCCGGATATGGTTACAAACTGCTCTGGGTGGTGCTGGTCGCCAACCTGATCGCCATGTTATTTCAGGCCCTGTCCGCCCGTCTGGGCATTGTCACAGGCAAAAATCTGGCTGAATTGTCACGGGATAACTTCTCGCCTGTTATGGTCTGGGTGATGTGGTTCGTCAGCGAGATTGCCGCCATGGCAACCGACCTTGCAGAATTTTTGGGTGGAGCTATTGGCCTTGCTCTTTTGTTCGACATGCCGCTGATGGCAGGTATGGGGATCACAGCGACAGTCACCTACGGTATATTGCTTTTCGAAAACAAAGGGTTCCGACCGATGGAGCTGATCATTGGCGCCATGGTTGGTGTCATTGGTCTATGCTATCTGGTGGAGATTCTGATTGCCCCGATTGGCTGGGGCGATGCCGCAGTCGGCATGGTCACTCCCGAACTGGCCGACGCCACCGCGCTGACCATCGCCGTTGGCATCATCGGCGCAACCGTCATGCCCCACGCCATTTATCTCCATTCCGGCCTGACCCAGAACCGATCCGAAATCCGCAATGAAGAAGACCGCAAACGGGTGCTAAAATTCTCCAACACAGAAGTGGTCATAGCTCTTGCGATCGCAGGCATGGTCAACATGGCCATGGTCATGATGGCATCGAGCGCCTTTCATCAGGGCCATAGCGAAGTGGCCGAAATCGAGACCGCCTATCACATGCTCACCCCTTTGCTCGGTGGTGCAGCGGCTGGCGTTTTCCTCATTTCGCTGATCGCGTCGGGCATTTCCAGCTCTGTTGTCGGCACCATGGCTGGCCAAATGATCATGCAAGGTTTCCTGCGTTTCCGCGTGCCCTTGCTGCTCCGCCGACTGGTTACCATGCTGCCTGCCTTTGTGGTGGTCGCCATGGGTGCCAACGCCACACAGGCCCTTGTCATCAGTCAGGTGATCCTGTCCATCGCCCTGCCAGTGCCGATGATCGCCCTGATCATTTTCACCTCTCGCAAAGACATTATGGGTCCTTACGCCACAGGTCCCGTCGTCCGCCTGCTGTCGATGATCGGTGCCAGCGCAGTGCTCAGCCTCAACTTCATTTTGCTGGCTGATGCTTTTGGTGTGCCTATACCCTTCCTTGCAGGATAAAGGGAACCCACCATAGCGCCTTTGTAACGAACTGTAACTGGCTGCATTCCTGTTACAGTCCACGACACATCTGCTATTTTTTGACACAGTTGTGCGACGCAGCGGGACTAGTATCTTGGTCAAATATCCATGAAACTCTTGGACCGGAGTTCAGCTATGTTGACCAAGAAACCCAACCAATCCCTTTTCCGCCGTATTCTGTTCTGGACCCATCTGGGTGTCGGCATCGCAACAGGCATCGTTGTGTTCGTGCTAGCCCTGACCGGCGCATTGCTCACTTATGAAGCCCAGATCAAGGCCGCCTATGAGCCATCGGTGGCCCCGAGCGTCGACAAGGCCGAAATGCTGTCCACCGATGAACTGGTGGCCATTGCCCGCCCTGTCTTTTCGGGCCGCACGACCACGCTTGACATCTACAAGGATTCCACAAAGCCGGTTGCCGTGAAGGCGGGGCGGCACGATTACAAGCTGCTTGATCCCTATACCGGTCAATTCATTGCAACAGAAACGAATCCGAGCGAAGGTTTCTTTGAGTTTGTTGAAGACCTGCACCGCAGTCTGGCCGGCGGGCGCAACAGCGTCGGAGCTGACATTGCCAAAGCCGCCAATCTGGCATTTCTGTTCCTGATCCTGTCAGGCATCTATCTCTGGATGCCCAAAAGGTGGAAAGGGTATTTTCTGAAACAGCGCATCCTGTTCACAAAGATGCCGACCGCCAAAGCCCGTGACTTTAACTGGCATCACGTCTTTGCCTTCTGGATGCTGATCCCGCTCATCGCAGTGGTTGGCACAGGGGTGATCATTTCCTATGGCTGGGCCAACAAACTGGTGTTCGAGACCGCAGGCCTTGATGTCCCGATGGGTCGAGGCAAAGGTGGTGGCATGTGGGCCAAGTCCTCAAGCAGCGGCGTGTCGAACAAACCTGTCGAAGAGCTGGTTTCCTTTCAGGCCATCTATGAGAAAGCGCGCCTCGTACGTGACGACTGGAACAGCCTGTCCATCATCGTGCCGGGCAATGAGAAGGCAAAAAGTGTCGATGTGCTGATCGACCGGGGCAATGGCAAACAGGTCGCTTTGCAACAACAGATCACCTATAGCCGCGAAACCGGAGACGTGATCAAGGAACAGGGACCGGATCAATTGGCCACACCAACCCAGACACTCAAACGCTATATCCGCTTCCTGCATTCCGGCGAAGTCTATGGCATCATTGGCCAAACCTTGGCAGGCCTCGCCTCGGTGGCATCACTTTTCCTGGTCTGGACCGGTCTTGCCCTCGCATGGCGCCGCTTGATCAGTCCCCTCTTTGTGAAACGGGCCAAGCCAAACCGCACCCTGTTGCACAACTAGCCTCCAACAGGTCACGACAAGACAAAGATGCGCCACCAACAGGTTGGTGGCGCATCGTTTTTGGCAGCAGGAAAAGCCTGCTCAATTATCGAATCGATAGACATCAATCGGTTGTTGCCGCCCCCGCAAGGTCTTCTGGCCGACAACTGACCACCCAGTACATTCAGCAACCGCATCGACGGTGGAGCCACCAGCCAGAGCCACAGTGCGGGCATCGGCTGCCACTTCCTTGCCAAGCTCCTGCAACCGCGCAGCAACATTCACCGTGTCGCCAATCACCGTATAATTCATCCGAACCTTGGAGCCGCTGATCCCGACCAGCACATCCCCCGTGCAAATCCCGATCCGCAACCGCATGCTTTCATCCGCGCGTGCTTCGAAGGCCGTCAAAATGTCTCGGGCCGCAGCCAGCGCCCGCTCCGCATGGTCAGGCTGTTGCACGGGTGCCCCCCAGAAGGCCATCACACCATCGCCAAGAAACTTGTCGACCGTTCCCCCAGCCTGATCAACGATGGTTGTCACCATCTCGAAGTGATCATTCAGCAGCGTCGCCGTTTCCTGCGGAGATTTTTGTGTCGCCAATGTAGTGAACCCGGCAAGGTCGGTGAACATGATCGTCATGTTGCGTAGCTCGGTCCGGTCAGCCCCGATCGCCGTGCCATCCATCACCTGCCGCACCACATCGCGCGGTACAAATTTGGAAAAGGCACCCAGCGCCCGGAAAGCAGACAGGATCGCACTGTTGGCCTCATCCAGTTCCTTCATCATCGACTCATTGAGCTCCGGCATCTCCTCGAGCGAAAGATTCTCCATTTTTCGCGCTGTTATTGCCAACCTTTCAATCGGTCGTCCAATCATGATGCTGATGAAAACGCCAATAGCCAGAGACAGCGCAACAATGCCCAATGATGCATAAACCATTGTCCGGTTTTCGGAAAAGACTGCGCCAAATATCTTGGCTTCCGCATGCAATCCGACCATCAAGGTGATGTTTGGCCGGGCAATGTCTGTCCAGGTAAAGACCCGCTTTCCTCTGGCTCCCCGATCAATATGGGCATTCTCAATCGGCAAATCCCGATAATCCTTCGAATGGAGCCAGATGTTACGCAGGTCACGATCGCCTGCTTTGGCCAATGGCAATGAGCTGGGCGGCGCATCCGTGGTCCAGCTGGAATGAGCCATCAGGCTGGTCTTGTCGGCCAGCAGATAGGATCGCTCCCGCTTCAAGTCACTTACGTCGGCAATTGTCTTGGACAAAGCTGCGGGGAAAATGGTGATGGACACCGCATTGGCCTTGTTGGAGTCCGCTGGCAGGTGAAAGAGCAGAGCCCCATCCTCCGGCACCTTGGACCAGCCCTTGGCAACCGCTTCAACAGAAGGATCTCCGGCGCTGGCCAACTCAATGGCACCCTTGGCGGTGCGCATCGCGGAAAGATCCGAAAGCGTGATACGCATGGGAGCAGTACGCGCCGATAGCGCAGAGACAATCAGCGTCTCGCGAGCCTTGACCTCATCAAGTGGAGACAGCCCCAGATGAATCATCTGGGCAAGGCGCTCGACGTCATCAAGATGCCCATTGACGGCGTCCGACAGGCGCGTCACCCGCTGCTTGGTTTCCAAAGCGATCTGCTGACCGAGCAACTGACGCGCATGCGAACCCATGTAAAAGATAATGATCATCGTTGTGATGATCAGCAGTGCGCCGACGCTGACACCTAGCATCACCGAAATAGGCAACCGAGGCCAACGGCGCCGGTTGCTTGCAAGAGACTTTTCCATACCGATCGCCAATGATCCAAGAGAGCAAACCATCACCCCGCACGTGCGAGACGCATGCGGGAAAGCCTACTCATTTTGGCCATGGATGAAAAGCGCAAACCAAGTCACATCACCCAAGCAAATCACACAAGACACGCGCCGCGCTGAAAGGCTCACCAATCAGGCCATCAGGCTTAGGCGACGAATGCCACGGCATCATCAAGCAAGGCTTGTTGACCAGCTCCACGATTGAAACTCCGGGTGAACAAGGCAAAGTCCTTCAATGGCATCGGTCGGGCAAACAAGTATCCCTGATAGGCATGACAGCCCAGTTGCTGCAAACGCACTCTTTGTGCTTCCGTTTCGACACCTTCGGCGATCACACTCAGACCAAGGGTTTTGCCAAGGGCAACAATCATCTCGGCAATCGCGGCATCGTTGGGATCAATCAGGATGTCGCGCACGAAGCTCTGATCGATCTTGAGTTGATCGAGCGGCATTTCCTTCAAATAGAATAGAGACGAATAGCCCGTACCAAAATCATCCAGCGAGAACAGAACCCCGTACTTTTTGAGATTCAGCATCTTGCAAATGCACTCGTCCATATTGCGCACAAGCATGCTCTCGGTGATTTCGATCTTCAGCTTGTCGGCCGGAGCGCCGCTTTCTTCCAGCGCGGAGATGACCGACCGGACGAACCCCTTGGCATGCAGCTGCACAGGGCTGACATTGATCGAGAGAACCAGCTTCGACAGGATCGGGTCTTTCGCCCACTCGGACAATTGCAAACAGGCCGTTTTCAGGATCCAGTCACCAAGGCTCAGGATCAGACCGGAGCTTTCCGCAATAGGAATAAATTCTGCTGGCGGCACCATGCCCAGATCGTCATGGGGCCAACGCAACAAGGCTTCAACACCGACAATTTGGCCGCCACTGTTGATCTGAGGCTGATAGTAGAGCTCCAGTTTTCCCGCATTCAGGTCACGCTTCAGATCTGCTTCCAGCACGGCACGGCTATACGCTGCCGTCTGCATCTCAGGGTCAAAGAAACGAATGGCATTGCGTCCGGCCCCCTTGGCATCATACATCGCCATGTCAGCCTGTTTGAGCAATTCATCAAGCGACATGTCATCGGTCGAGAAGATCGCGATACCAACACTGGACGAGCAGGAATATTCCACTTCACCCAGCTGGAATGGCATTTCGAAGCTATTGAGAATAGCCTGCGCGGTGCCTTCCGCCAAAAGGGCTGCTTCCCCTTCGCTCGTTGCATCAATACCGGTGAGCAAAACCACAAACTCGTCGCCGCCGAACCGGGCGATGGTGTCTCCAGCCCCGACGCAGTTGGTCAGCCGCTTGGCTACTTCCTGCAAAAGCCGGTCGCCCATGTCATGCCCGTGGGAATCGTTGAGAAGCTTGAAGCGATCCAGATCCATGAACAAAAGCGCGTTATAGGCATCTCTTCGCCGACTGTCCTCGATAGCGACCTTCACTTCTTCTTCCAGATGGGTGCGGTTTGCCAGACCTGTCAACTGATCATAATAGGCCAGATGCGTAATCTTTTCCTGATTAAGCTTCTCTTCAGTGATGTCCTGAACAATACCCACCAGCCAAAGCGGTTGCCCAGCTTCATCAAACTCCGCCACCTTGCCACGATCCCAAACCCAGATGATCTTCCCATCCGGTCGTTTCATCCTGAATTCGATGGAATATGGCAAATTGCGCTCGACCAGCATCTGCAGCGCCTGACGCACTTTTGATCGGTCTTCAACCAGAATACAGCTTTCGAACTCTGCAAAGGAACAGTCACTCCCCTGAACCCCTGTAATCAGTTCCCACTGGTGATTATGCAGCACCTGATTGGTTTTTGCATTCCACTCCCACAAGCCTTCCTGAGACACATCCAGAACCTGCTGCAACCGTTTCTTGTTGCGATCCGCCTCCACCTTCAGTTTGGTGATATCGGTGATATCCTTGGCCAGTACGAAAATTTTAGGATCGCCATTGATGTCACGAAACGGAATCTTGAGCGACTGAAAGTGGCGAGCCTCACCGGTTTCCGTATCGGTGGAATCCTCATAAACCTGCTCAATCTGATTCCTGTTCATCACGGCCTGAACATTTTCAAGAAAGAAGTCCGCCTGTTCCCGGTTGCCGGTAAAGTGGAAGTCATCTTTCCCAACCATGTCTTCAGGCTTAGCCCCATAAAGTGAGGCGACCGTTTCATTGCAGAAAACAAAATTGCCATCATAATCTTTGGCAAGGACGACGTCAGGCATGGCGTCAAAGATGCGGGTCAAGATTGCATTGTGCTTTCGGTATCGCCGTTTGATCACGCTCATCAGAGTGAATGCACTGATCCCGTTGATGGCAAACACCACGGCAACTGCGAGTGGTCCAGCAATTGCCCCCTCGATCAAAGAAAGCGCGACCAGAATACCAAGGGAGTTCAGCAACACATGGAGCATCACCATGCCAGCCAGTCTCTTCCATGATAGTCCCGTGATGTTGAACATGCTCAACCCTCGCCTGCAATATGCTTGAATTTTGGACGCCTTAATCAGTAATTCGATTAAAATTAGAATCGAAATGTCAAAATAAACCTAATGCGCTTCCCACTAGCTGGGGCATTTGTGCAATGATTTGTTCATGTTAGCAGACAGGCGAGACAGAATGCGGTGCAACAGCACAGCCGCAGCAGGCAATAATGTCTAAAATTCTGAGGGGATCAAGAAATACGCACTAATGCGGAAGACCGCAGAAACTTGCGAAAGGATCAGCGGATCTGTAGTTCCAGCTCTTGTCGCATCGATCGGTATTTGTGCCGCACATCGCGCAAGGACTGAATGCGATCCATCAAGTCCTTAATCTTGCGCTCATAGTCGGCAATCGTCTGGCGAGATTGTGTGATTTCATTGTCCGACTGTTCCTCTTTGGCCGCAACAGCCTCGAAGGCCGCATCGAACAGGGCCTCTGTCTCACGGACATAAGCATCACTCAGCACGGACTTTGTTGATGGAAAGCGAACCTGCATATGCTCAATCAGACGCATGATGCCAATGCTTTCCCACTCGTCGTCCACTTCGCGGATTTCGCCATTTTGAGCAACGAAGGCGACATTCTCCCGAATATCCGGGATCATGATCGACAACCGAGCCAAGGTTGCCCGGTCATTGCCCTCATGGTTGCGGAAGGCACTGTCGAACAGACGCAGAGCAACAGTCTGATCTGCTGCAGACAAGGCGCAATAGCTTTCCCGGAACGTCTTGTTGTCCAGCGCTTCAACGGTCTCGGCAAAAACCTTTCCGCTGCCATCCAGCTCTCCTCTGACGTCATCCAGACAAGACAGAGCGGGCGTTGAAAACAAAAAAACGGACAGCGCGAGAGAAGAGAGGCGTTTCATCACAACCCACAGGGTTTGGCAGAGAGACATTTTGAACCGCGCGACCATAAGTTTCCTATCGAAACCATATTTGGGACCCGGGCGACCAAAAATTGTAGGTCGCTTGTATCAACAAATCCCCCCGCTTGGGAACAGCAAAAGAGCAATCAGTGCGCCAAACCCTCAAGAAACTGTCGATATGTCGAGAAATTTCGATGATTTTCGTGTCCGCTTTGATAAAGCGCTTCGCGAGACCGCTCGATTTCGAGCATTGGAGTTTTACTTTGTCCTGAGTTCCAACGCTGCCAACCAAGACATGCAGCTGGAGACCGACCCGCCGAAGAATGACATGTCCTGGAGGGACTATGAAGATTCGTGACTATGTGAAAATTGAGAATGCGACCGATCTCAGTCGAACCGAAGTGGGACGGATAGGCACTGCAGTCATTTTCATTGTGGCAGTGATGATCTATTCAGGCAATCAGTTTGCCCATGTGGAACAATCCTTCTTGTTGATTGCAGCCTCGGTGATCGGAGCCTACATGGCCATGAATATCGGAGCCAACGACGTCGCCAACAATGTTGGCCCCGCTGTTGGTTCCTTCGCGATGACCATGACGATGGCAATCGGCATTGCCGCCATCTTTGAAGCAGGCGGCGCCATCATCGCCGGGGGCGAAGTGGTCAACACCGTCAAGAAAGGCATCATTAACCCGGCAGATCTGAGCAACAAGGATGTCTTTGTCTGGGCAATGATGGGAGCCCTGATGGGTGCGGCCATCTGGCTCAATGCGGCAACCTGGCTCGGCGCACCGGTTTCAACCACCCACTCGATCGTTGGTGGCGTGATGGGCGCAGGCATTGCGGCGGCCGGTTGGGAAGTCGTCAACTGGGGCTCAATGTCAAAAATCGCCGCCAGTTGGGTGATTTCCCCTATCATGGGCGGCATCGTTGCGGCTCTGACCCTTTACATGCTCAAGAGACTGGTCTTCTTCCAACCCAACCCGGTGGCAGCCGCACGGCGAATTGTCCCGATCATGATTTCCATCATGGCTTGGGCCTTCACCACCTATCTTGCTTTGAAGGGCATCAAAAAGCTCATCAAGATTGATTTCAGCACGGCGCTTATGGCTGGTGCAGCGGTCGCGGTGCTCTGCTATCTGATCGTCAAGCCGATGGTCGCCCGGGCAACAAAAGACCTGGCTCCAGACAGGAACAGCGTCAACAGCCTCTTCACCGTGCCGCTCATCTTTGCGGCAGCGCTTCTCAGCTTCGCTCATGGTGCAAATGATGTCGCCAACGCCGTGGGCCCGCTGGCAGGTGTCGTCGAAGTACTCAGTTCAGGCACCGGTTCCGCCAAGGTGAGCATACCCATGTGGGTCATGGTCATTGGCGCGATTGGCATTTCCGTCGGGCTGGCGCTGTTCGGGCCGAAATTGATCCGCACCGTCGGCAGCGAGATTACCGAGCTCGATCGCTCGCGCGCTTTTTGTATCGCGCTTGCGGCGGCCGTAACTGTGATCATAGCCAGCCAGCTCGGCATGCCAATCAGCTCCACCCATGTGGCATTAGGGGCTGTTTTCGGCGTTGGGTTCCTGCGTGAGTTCCTCGACCAGCGCATGGGCCGGGTGGTCGAAACCGTGCTGGCCAAGCATCAGGGCGACCCGGACATCGACCATGTGGAAGAGGTGCTGATGGAATTCAAAAATGCCCCGCTGGACGACAAACGCCTGATGCTCAGTGCGTTGAAAGAAATGGGTCCGGAAGCGGCCATCACCGCAGCCCAGCAAAAAAAGCTGAAAAAGGCCCTAAAGCGTCAACTGGTCAAACGTTCGTCTCTTTTGAAGATTGCATCGGCCTGGGTGATTACAGTTCCGGTATCTGCCTGCCTTGCAGCCTTTTTCTTCTACACGCTGCGCGGCATGATGATCTAAGCAGACCAACAATCGCTCCATTGCGACAAACCCGGTCTCATCGAGGCCGGGTTTTTCGTTTGGATCTTGGGGGGCTTTTAGCAGCCACACGGCGTCAACTCTGCACTGTCAGAGGAACAATAGATCTCCTGGCGCGGAAACCCGATCACATGCCCATCAAAGGTTGCGCGAAAGCCGCCATTGGCCCAACACCATTCCCCCTGCCCCAGCACCTTGTGCGACGCATCACAGCTCCGGCCCAAATAGATCTTCTCCGGGTTCAGTGTCTCGACACGCGACATCGCGCCACCCTCGATAAAACGAAAAACCGGATAGCTGGATGTCAGCACATATCCATCCTTGTTGCAGGACATGCGATAGGCATGGGCTTCAGAAGAAACATAATCGCCAGCCATAGCATGAAAGGAAAAACTGGAAAGAAACAAAAAACAAAGGAAGGTGCGCATCAGCAATGCCTCATATCAGGGGCCGCAACTAAGTGATTTCACTCTATCGTCGGTTTAGCGACCGATACAAAAAGGGAAATCAATCTCCCTCCCAAACCACGTAGATGCAAAAAAATGAGGCCCATCACAAGGAAGGACCTCATTTGCAGCATCCAATGAAGCGAGTCCCCCACATATACTAGACCCTAAGGACACTGCCAATAATAACAAGTCATCGAAAACCAGCACCTTCATCATGCAGAAAATCTGGGACACAATCAAGCCCTACACTTGTACCAAGGCACTACCTATGCGCGTATTTCACAAGAATATACCCAACTTTCTACCTTAAATAGTGATCAAATTATAGGCAACTCATATAGTTGACACCACTTTGACCTCTTCTGACACGATCCGCAGATAGGAGATTGACATTCCTTTCAATATATCTATAAAACTAGTTTATTCGAATTATTTTACGATGAGGTGCAAACGTTGAAACAGGAACAGGCCGCCCTTGGCTTTGCTGCAATCGGTTCGGAAGCGAGACTGGTGGTGTTGCGCTGTCTGGTGCGTGCAGGCTCTGAAGGTTTGAGCGTCGGCACCATTCAGGAGCGAACCGGCATCGCCCCCTCAACTCTGGCCCATCACCTGAAGTGCCTCGCAGCCGCCGAGGTCATCCTGCAGGAAAAACAGGGCAGATCGATCGTCAACAGGGCCAACTTCGATCATCTGAAGCTACTGTCCACCTACATTCTCGACGAATGCTGCGCCGACGAGAGCCCCTGATCAGCGTTCAAATCTTTCATTCCATCAGATCATGTCACGAGGTTCCCTATGACGGAAGTCACCCAAGGTCTCTCCCCCACCTGGCGCTCCCAGCTCAATGGGTTGCTATCGCCATGGACCATTGTCATTCTGGCCCCGGTTTGCGTTGCAATTCTGGATTTTTCCAATCTGGTCCCGGTCACCTCAATTGCGGTCAAAGCTTTTCTGGGCACACTGCCAGTCATCGCATTTGCCGTCTTTCTGATTGCCTATCTCAAAGCCGCTGGCGCGGAAGCCATGGTAGCTGAAGCCTTCAAGGGCAAGGAAACCCGGATGATCTTTCTGGCCGCCTTGCTCGGTGGTCTCGCCCCCTTTTGCTCTTGCGAGGTAATCCCTTTCATTGCGGGTCTGCTGGCCTTGGGAGCGCCTTTGTCAGCGGTCATGGCCTTCTGGTTGTCCTCACCCCTGATTGACCCACCGACCCTTCTGATCACGGCATCGGCTTTGGGGTGGCCATTTGCGGTTGGCAAAGCTGTCTCCGCTGTAGCATTGGGGCTGTTCGGCGGCTTCGTCATTGCCTTCGTGATCAAAGCTGGCTGGCTGACCGAGCCACTGAAGAAAAACTCCGTCGGATGCTCGTCCTGCGGCTGTGGCCCCTCACCCTTTTCGGGCAAGCCTGTTTGGCCCTTCTGGAAGGAAGACAAACGTCAGGCTCTGTTCTGGAGCGAGTTGAAAACCAATGCCCTGTTTCTGATCAAGTGGCTGGCGCTCGCCTACACGCTCGAAGGGCTGTTGATCACCTATGTCCCGGCCTCGGTCATTGCCGGTCTGGTTGGCGGGTCCGGCATCCTGCCGATTGGCATTGCAGCCTTTGTCGGCATCCCGGCATATCTCAATAGCTATGTTGCTCCGCCGCTTCTCGCCGGATTGATGGAACAGGGCATGAGTGCTGGTGCGGCCATGTCATTCATGGTTGCCGGAGCCGTCAGCTCGATCCCCGCCATGGCGGCGGTCTGGTCGCTGGTCAAACGCCGAGTCTTTGCCCTTTATCTCGGGCTTGGGGTTGTTGGCGCCATTCTGTCGGGCGCCATCTTCCAATTGTTCATCTGATGTCACGCCCCGCCTTGATGATCAAGGCGGGGTTTCTGATCCCGGACGCCCCCAAAATGCAGGCAATCATCTCGCGAGGAACGCATGACTGGCATCGTAAAACTGGAAATTGACTGCCGAGACAAAAGCGGCATTCTGCTGGCCCCAACCGGCCTTGACACCCCGCACGAGCGCTGCCTTGGTCTACAGGTAAAGGGGGGTGTTGCCCAATCGGTCATCGAAACCCAAACCGGTCAAAGCCTGCAGCAAATCACCCCGCAAGCAGAAAAGCTTGTCCTGACCTATTCCTATCAGAATGATGACAGCGCCCAGCCCTATCCCGATGCAATTTTCCGTTTCCACGACAGTCGCTTCACCCGAGCGGCCGACGCCCTGTGTGAAGAAGCAAACACCATTGCGCCAGAGCTGACGGGCACGGACCGCATTCAAGCCATTGCCTGCGCCACCGCAGAGCGCTTCACCTATGGCCACCCGCCAGAACGGTTTTACGAAGGCCATGACGAGGTCCCTGCATTGGGATGCGGTGTGACCGAAGGCTCCTGCGTCGACATCAACACCTATTTCATTGCCGCCCTGCGCGCCACTGGCTTTGAAGCGGGCTATGTCACAGGCTATTTCTTCCCCGAAGAAAAGGCTGGTCTCTGCAATGACATGCATTGCTGGGTCATTAGCCGCCATAACGGCATCTGCCTTGAATGGGACATCGCGCACCATCTCAAAATAGGCCGCAAGGATATCGAGCCGGGCCTCAACCCCAAGCCCGGCTGTCGCCACGCTGTGGCCCACTCGATGGGCCTCGACATTCCGGCCCATGGCATCCACGACATGAAGCTGATTGCCGAACCAATCTGGCTGTTGCCAGAGGGTCAACTGGCTCCCAGCTTGCCGCTCATATCCAGATTGTCCAAATAAATTACCCCAATAAGGCATAAGCACAAAAACCCCGGAAAACCATTTCCGGGGTTTAAACATAATTGGGCAGCCCGATTGTTGCGGTCCAATAATCCGCTCAATGCCCAGCCTTTGGCCCCAGATACAACGCGCAAAAGAAGGCTTGTCCGCTATTGCGTGCAGTCAGTTTGACTGAATATTTCAGCTTCAACCGCTTATCTGTTGGCTTCCAGTTCGCTTGACCAAAATAGGCAAAGACATGCCATAGACGATGATCCTTGTTTGGTGCGGTCGTGAAAGTCACTTCGGGCTTGAGAAATTTGCCTGCCGATTTGGGATTGACGCATTTCATAGAAGTCGGAATGAGGTTCTTTTTCTTGAACATTTTCAACGTCTTCATCGTGGCTCTATGCCCGGTGCCAGCATCGAAATACGCGCTTGCCGGCATCGTTGAGGCAAGAAACAAGCCCATCACTCCGGCAAACAAAAGGCGGGTTCCAATTACAGAAACGTTCATAATCCAACTTCCATCTTTCCAAATTGCGATTTTGCAACCCTACAAATACAATTTTCGGTTGTCTCTTGTTGATTTTGCTTATTCTTGATCAATAACTTTACTTACCCACGAAAAAGCGACCATCCCCATACAAAAAGCCCCCGGAAAGATCACCTTCCGAGGGCTCTTAAGTTTATGGCCTGCCCGAACCGGGCAGCGTCAAACTTGCCTTATTGTGGCAGTTTGTCGTCGACGCCTTTGACATACCAGTTCATGCCAAGCAGGGTGCCATCATCCAGTACTTCGCCTTCTTTAATGGCCTGAGACCCATCCTGCTTGAAGATCGGGCCGTGGAACGGATGCAGGGTGCCTGCTTTGATCGCGGCAGTGGTTTCTTCAGCCATTTTCACAACATCGTCTGGCAGGTTGGTGAATGGTGCCATATGAACCATTTCCTTGTCGAAACCACCCCAGGTGTCTTCGGCTTTCCAGGTGCCATCCATGGCAGCCTGAACGCGAGACACATAATAGTCTGCCCAATTGTCAACGATCGCGGTGAGCTGGTTCTTTGGAGCGAACTTGATCATGTCGGATGCCTGACCAAAGCCGAGCACATTGCGCTCCGCTGCCACCTGCAAAGGTGCCGCAGAGTCGGTATGCTGGGAGATGATGTCAGCGCCCTGATCAATCAGAGCTTTGGCAGCATCAGCTTCCTTGCCCGGATCGAACCAGCTGTTGACCCAAACAACCTTGACCTTCATGTCAGGATTGACAGACTGAGCACCCAGCAGGAAGGAGTTGATGCCGCGCACCACTTCCGGAATTGGGAAAGAGCCGATATAGCCAACGGTGCCGGATTTGGACATTTTGGCAGCGATCTGACCAATCACGTAGCGGCCTTCATAGAAGCGGGAGCCATAGGTCGCAACGTTCTTGGAGCGCTTGTAACCGGTCGCATGCTCGAACTTCACCTTTGGATATTTCTTTGCAACCTTGATGGTAGGGTTCATAAAACCAAAGGACGTCGTGAAGATCATGTCGTTGCCAGAACGGGCCAGCTTTTCGATCACACGCTCGGCGTCAGGTCCTTCGGAAACATTCTCAACATACGTGGTCTCGACTTTGTCGCCAAAAGCGGCTTCGACAGCGAGACGACCCTGATCGTGCTGGTAGGACCAGCCCATATCACCCACCGGACCAACATAAACAAAGCCAATTTTGACCTTTTCAGCAGCCTGCGCCGCGCCCGCGGCCAGACCCAGAGCAACGGCAGCCGCCGCTACAAAAAGCTTTTTCATTTGAAGCATCCCTCTCATGGTTGCCAGATCCATTGACTGGATCCTTTGCTTGCGATTGCTGCATCCCGAACAGGACCATCCGGAATGCTGTTTGTTGGACTGTCGGCAGCCTTGCGACAGTCAATCATCGATCCGGAACAAAGGCCTGTCCAAGACAGGACGGGGTATTGACCCGCGCAACATTCCGGTTGCGTGAAATAAGTATCAAGGCGGCGATGGTCGCCAGATAAGGCAGCGCAGACAGCAGCTGGGACGGAATGCCCACCCCAAAGCCCTGTGCATGAAACTGCAGGATCGAAACAGCCCCGAACAAATAGGCACCAACCGCAATGCGAACAGGCAGCCAAGAGGCGAAAACAACCAGCGCCAGCGCGATCCAGCCACGCCCGGCCGTCATGTTTTCGATCCACAGATTGGTGTAGACCAGCGACAGATAGGCGCCGGACAGGCCTGCACACAAACCACCAAACAGCACCGCACCAAACCGCACCCGAATGACACTATAGCCAAGAGCATGCGCGGAGCCGTGATTTTCACCAACCGCCCGGATGATCAACCCCCAGCGAGTCTTGAACAACAGCCAACTGACACCTGCCACCAAAGCGATGGCGATATAGAAGAGAAGATCCTGCGCAAACAATCCCCTGCCGATGATCGGAAGACTGGACAGAAACGGAATGGCAATCGGTTCGAGTTTGATGCCCGGCGTGCCGACAAAATGCTCCCCAAGCATCCCTGACAGGCCAAGCCCAAGCAGCGTCAACGCCAGACCGGTCGCAACCTGATTGGCCACCAGCCCCAGCGTCAAAAGGCCGAACAGAGCCGCCATGGCGATGCCGCCCGCCATCCCGGCCAGAATACCCAGATAAGGATTGCCCGTTGTTAGCGAGGTCGCAAAGGCACAGACTGCGCCAAGGATCATCATACCCTCAACCCCGAGATTGAGCACACCGGACCGTTCGACCACGAGCTCGCCAATCGCCGCCAACAGCAACGGCGTCGAAGCAGTAACGATCGAGATCAGCAATGCTTCTGCAAATTCCATCAGTGTGCCTCTTTGCTCACGGTCTTTGTGCTGACCAGTTTGATGCGATAGTGGATGAGCGTGTCACAGGCCAGAACATAAAACAGCAAAATACCCTGAAACGCCTTGGAGGTCTTTTCCGATACGCCCAACTCAACCTGCGCGGCCTCCCCGCCCAGATAGGACAGAGCCAGCAGCAAACCGGCAAAGATGACACCAATCGGGTTCAGACGACCCAGAAAGGCCACGATGATCGCCGTGAATCCATAGCCCGGTGAAATGGTCGGAATAAGCTGCCCCATCGGTCCAGCCACCTCGAGAATGCCGGCAAGACCCGCCAGAGCGCCAGAGACAACAAAAGCAAAGACTGTCATACGCTCGCGCGAGAAGCCGGCAAAGCTGCCAGCCCGCGGCGTTGCACCCAGAACCTTGATCTCAAACCCTTTCAGCGTGCGGGCAAACAGCACGAAGATGACCCCGGCGGCAATCACCGCGAAAACCGCACCAATATGCATTCGCCCGCCTTCAAACACACTGGGTGTCAGAGCGAAATCATGGAACAGACGGCTTTCGGGGAAGTTGAACCCTTGCGGATCCTTCCATGGACCACGCACCAGATAATCGAGCGCCAGCAGGGCCACATAGGTCAACATCAGGCTGGTCAAAATCTCATTGGCCCCAAAGCGGTTTTTCAACAAAGCCGGCAAATAGCCGAACAGGCCACCCCCCAGTGCCCCCATCGCCATCATCACCGGGAACGTCATGACACTTTGCCAGTCAGGCAGCAGGATCGGCGCAACCGACCCGCAAATAGCCCCAATGGTAAACTGGCCTTCTGCACCAATATTCCAGTTGTTCGACCGGTAGCAAATGGTCAAACCAACGCCAATCAGGATCAGAGGCGACGCCTTGACCACCAGCTCCTGCAGGCTCCAGCTATCGAGCAGCGGCTCGACAAAATAGACGAACAGGGCCTGACCGGGATGAAAGCCCAGCAAACCGAACATCACCGCGCCCGTTGCCAAAGTCAGCAGGATCGCCAGCAAAGGCGACAAGAGTGACATCATGTTTGATGCGGCGCGCCGTTTTTGCAATTCAAGACGCATGGGAGCCTCCTTCTTCAGAGGTCTTTTCACTTGAAACGACAGGAATGTCATCCAGATGAGGGTCAACCCCATGGACGCCACCCATCAACAGACCGATCCGCTCCAGCGTCATGGTTTCAACCGGTTCGGCGTTTGACAAAGTGCCCTCATTGATCACGGCAATCCGATCGGCCACTTCAAAGATTTCATCAAGATCCTGTGAGATAACCAGCACCGCCGTCCCTGCTCGCGCCAGATCAAGCAATGACTGTCGGATCAAGGATGCCGCTCCCGCATCAACACCCCATGTCGGCTGAGAAACCACCAGCACGCTCGGCCCCCGGTCGATTTCGCGGCCAACCACGAATTTTTGCAAATTGCCACCGGACAAGCTGCCCGCATGCGGGTCTGGTTCGCCCTTGCGAACATCAAAGGTCTCGGAAATACGGTGACCAATCTTACCCGCTCTGGTTCGCTTGATGAAGACACCATTGCGTGTCAGCGGCTTGTCCGACCCGTGACGGGTCAGCAGCACATTCTCTGACAGGGATAGACCGGGAACTGCGGCGTGGCCCAGCCGCTCTTCAGGTACAAAGGCGGCGCCTAGATTGCGCCGCGCCGTCACGCCCTTGTGACCGACTGCGGCGTCATTGATCAAAACCGCGTCGGCTGCGCTGTCGCGTTCACCGGAAATGGCATCGAACAATTCAGACTGACCATTGCCCGCGACACCGGCAATCGCCACCACTTCACCACCCCGAACCTCGAGACAAATGCGTTTCAGCTCGATGGAAAATGGCCCTTCGGGCAGCAGATCCAGATTGTCGAGACGCAGACGTACCGGCGCATCTGTCAGATCCGGTTTGTCGCGCAGCACCGGCTTGACGCTTGTCCCGACCATCAGGGTCGCCAACGATGAGGCCGTCTCTTCCGAAGGGGTGCAATGGGCCACCAGCTTGCCATGGCGCAAAATGGTAGCTGTGTCACACATCCGCTTCACTTCCTCTAGCCGATGACTGATATAAAGGATCGAGCGCCCTTCCTTGGCCAACCGGTCAAGGGTTTCAAACAGCAACTCCGCTTCCTGCGGTGTCAAAACCGAGGTCGGCTCATCCATGATGATCAGCTGCGGATTCTGCAACAGACAGCGCACAATCTCGATCCGCTGGCGCTCACCAACCGAAAGATCTGCCACCAGATTGTGTGGCTTCAGCGGCAGACCATATTCGATGCTGACCTGTTCAACCCGCTTGGCAAGCGCTCCCATTTTCTGCCCCTTGGGCAGAGCAAGCGCGATATTCTCAACCACGGTCAAGCTGTCAAAAAGAGAAAAGTGCTGGAAAACCATACCGATACCCAGCTTGCGAGCATGGGCCGGATCGGACAGGCGCACAGCCTCACCCTTCCAGTAGATCTCTCCCGCTGTCGGCTCAAGCGAGCCATAGAGCATCTTTACCAGCGTGGATTTCCCTGCACCATTTTCACCCAGCAAAGCGTGGATTTCACCGGGCTGAACCAGAAGGTCAACGGAATCATTCGCCAACAATGTGCCAAATGCCTTGGTAAGACCCTTGGCTTGAAGTAAGGGGACGGCCGTCATGTTTGCCTGTCTTCATGAAATTCTTGAGGGGGACATGGCCACCAAGACAAAGAGATTGACGAAGCAATCCACTGCCCGGTTTTGGGTCCCGATCCATGGCAAACCGGACATAAAGCATCGATCCGATCACCGCCAAATTCCTGTCCATGTTTAAGTGACATTCCTCTGACAATCTATACGGAAGTCATAGGAACCTGCAAAATTGTTGCCGTTTTTCAGCAGAAATTAGAGAGTTATTCAGGCAACCAACAGCAGTGTGCACATATCGTGATCGATGTCTATTTGAGTGATAACCAAAAGAGACTGAAAGATTTTCAGGAGATTCATGAAAATCGAGTCAGTCTGATAAAAGCCTTTTGAAAATAGGGACTTGTACTTATTGCACAAAAAACGACATCACTGACGCAATAAAACAGCTACGACGCAAAAAAGCGGACCAGCCCCCTGATCCGCTTGCAACAGTGATTTGAGTGCATCAGAAACCGGATGCGACCCGTCAGCCATTGAACAGATCGGCAAAGAATTGCCGTGCATGCGCCAAAAACATCGCTGGCGCCAGTTTCAATTGCCGTTGCTGATGGGTGACAATCGACAGGGTATTATGCTGCAATTGCTCATCGGTCAGGGGCACGAACTGCAGGTCAGAATGATCCAGATTGTCCTTGAGACCAATACGCGTCTGGAAACAAATACCAAGCCCCCGCGCTGTCAATCGCCGCATCATTTGCAGGGTGCTGACTTCGGCAAAGACCGAAGCATCCTTGTCCGACTCAGCCAGCAGGCGATCAAGCGCAGTGCGCAAGGAGAGGCCTTTGGATGGCAGGATGATCGGATAATCGAGGCAATCGGCAAAAGCACAGGCACTGCGATTGACCAGTGGATGATCACGCGTAGCCACAGCGCCAATCTCGAACGGATGGGAATAGTTGACCGCCAACAGATCATCATCTGGCGGATCAAAGGTGAACCCGATATCGGCATCAGAATCTGTTACCAGACGGGCGATCTTGTCCGAATGGGTTACTGTGATCCGCAACTGGATGTCCGGATAGCTCTTGCCGAATGAAGCGGCCAAGTCGGACAGCAACTCGGTTGCCACGCTCTCCACGCTGGCAATTCGAACAATCCCGCGCTTCAAGCCCTTGAGCGCATCAAGCTCTGATGTCGTCTGCTCAAAATCCCGCAACACATGAGTTACATGGCGCAACAGGATGTCTCCCGCAGGCGACAATTGCAATCGGCGCCCGACACGCTCGAACAGCGGCACACCGAGGCTTTCTTCCAGCCAGAGGATTTGTCGATTGACCGCCGAGGAGGCAACATTCAGTTCACGGCTGGCGGCCCGAATGGCCCCATGTTCGGCAACAGCCGCAAAGTACCGCATGGCGGGGGAATAAAGAAGACGTGCGCGATCCAGGGGTCTGCTCCACAAATTTGGGCTCGACCATGCTTGAAGACAATCCCGGCGAAAAGTCACATTGCCGTCAAACGCAGTCGGTCAGGATGAAAACGCAGTTTTTCGGACTGAAGTCCTTGAAATTGCTCTTAGCCAAGAGTGGCACATTCGGAACGGTGAAACAAGATTTGCGCGATGGATTTGGGCCAGACCCGCCCAAAGAGACAGATTTTTTGCGCACTTTTCTGCATCAATCAGAAAAATCAGAGGCGATTTAGCGAACAGTGCGTCTGCTCCACATCGCATCAAGCCCGTTCCGCATCCGCTTCGGCTGCTTTGAGCCGCGCCAACTTGCGGCGACGGCTGGCGTCGAGCGCGATGATGTTGAGAATTTCGACCAGAACGGAAAAGCCCATCATCGCGTAAATGTAGCCCTTCGGCACATGGAAACCGATGCCATCACCGACCAACGCAAAGCCAATCAGCATCAGGAAAGAAAGAGCCAGCATCTTGGTGGTTTGATGCTTTTCGATGAAACGGGCAATAGGCCCGGAGGCCGCATACATGACCACCATCGCAATCACCATCGCCGCAATCATCACCTCGACATGCTCAGCCATGCCGATGGCCGTCACGATGGAATCGATGGAGAAAACCAGATCGATAACGATAATCTGGGCGATCGCCGCACCAAACACATATTCCGCAGCGCCTGTGCGGATTTTTGTTTCATCCTCGTCGGTAAATTCCAGTTCCAGATGGATCTCCGCCATAGCCTTGTAAATCAGGAACAGCCCCCCGACGATCATGATCAGATCGCGCCAGGAAAACCCGTGATCGAACAAGGTGAAGACCGGCTTGGTCAACCCGATCAGCCATGTCAACGCAAACAGCAAAGCGATCCGGAAAACCAGCGCCAGCAGAATCCCAATCGCCCGAGCACGATTGGCCATCTGCGCAGGTAGCTTGCTGACCAGCACCGAAATGAACACCACATTGTCGATACCAAGCACGATTTCCATCGCGGTCAGTGTCAAAAGACTGGCCAGAATGGTCGGATCCATCAGATCAGGAAACATAGCGAGCCCCTCGTTAGGCATGATGGTGTGTCAGGGACGCAGCAACATTGTCAGGCTCAACGCATTCAATGCGCCTCAGGTCCGAATTTTGTTGCGGCGATAGTGCAGGAATGCACCAATGGCGAAGAAATAAAGGCCTGTTGTGGTCAAGACAATCTGATCAAGCTGGTTGACCTGCATATCATTGAGAATGACACGCAATGCAAAGACGGACCATATGGCAACAGCGGCCAACGTGAAGGGTCGGAATTCCTTGACCCGCACCGGGTGAATGAATTCCACCGGTACAAATTGAGCGATCGCCAAAAACAGCACCATCCCCATCCCCAACACTGGCCCGGGCGTCCAGAGGAACAAGTAGAACAAAGCACCGTTCCACACGGCAGGGAAACCGCGAAACGCTTTGGATTCGGTCTTCATCCGATCATCGGCAAAATAGAGCCCGCCAGTCACGATGATAACACTCGCCGCGATCAAATCGAGCGGCTGAGGCAACAGATCGGCCCGCGCCAGCGCAAAAGCGGGAATGAATACATAAGTGGCATAATCGATCACGAAATCGAGACTATCGCCACTCCAGTTGGGCAAGGTCTCGATCACCTTGAACCGCCGGGCCAGCGGACCATCCACCCCATCAACCAACTGCGCAACAAACAGCCAGAAGAACATGTCCATCCACTCTCTGTCGGCGGCCGCAACCAGCGCCAACAAAGCAAAAATCCCGCCGGATGCGGTGAGGATATGGATCATAAAGGCTAGAAATTTGTTCATTTGTCTTGCTTCTTATATCGAACCGAGCGCTGCAGGCGATCTGTCCAGATCCACCATCAACACCTTGCCACAGACCGGATGGTCATGAGTTCAGCTTGTCGAGCTGATTTGAAACGCGCCTAGAGCCCCAAAATCGTACGCCCGGCAGGCGAGATCGAAAGAACCATCAGACCCCATACAATCAGGAAGATTCCGATCCCGCGCGTCACCCACGGATTGGGAACAACCTTTTCAATACCCATCAGGAAGCCCAGAATGGCCATCCAGATGATATTCATCACGCCGACAGCAAACATCACCACCATCAGCGCCCATGTGCACCCGGTGCAGAACAGGCCCTGCTCCAGTCCCATCACATAGGATCCGGCGCGCGTTCGGAAGAATCCGCTCTCGCTACGTCGATTGAAATAGGGGAATGGCAGTTGACAGCGCAGAAGGCAAGCCTGTTTTGCTGTGGTGAACTGATAAAAGCCTGCCAAAAGCAACGTTGAGGCAGAAAAAATCATCGACGCAGGCGCCATCACCGGCGACATGGTCTGAATCTCGGTCAGACCCCACTGGGCCAAGGTGGCGACCAGTGCAAAGCCGACCCAGATGGTCAAATAGCCAAGCGCCAGCATCAGGATCGAGAAGACCCCGGCCTTACGTCCCTTGCCTTCCTCGACAGCGGCATAGCTTTTGAGAATCGGTGCGGCCGTGGGCAACATCATGGCGACCGCCATCATGACCCACATGGCGAAGACGATTGAGAGATCCTCAAAACCCCATGCCCCCTGCCCCGGCATGCCGAAATGGCCAATCGCTGCCGAGGGAGCACAGACAGCTGCAATGAAAGCGCGGGTTGTGGCATCAAGGCTTTCAAAGCCGTTAAACACATTGAAAGCCGACATGCCCGGCCCCAGCGCTCGCATATCCATGTCGGGTGCCATGTCCACCACCATCGCGAACAGATAGAACCAGGCAAAAAGAGAGGCAATCGCGATGGCCACAAACAACAGGATGCGTGGCTTGGTTTCCGCAGCTGCCAGCTCGGGATGCTCTGCCCTAAAGCGCCGCATTTGCTCATGCAATTGCCGCGAACTGCTGGTATCGAAAAATGCACTGAGAAAACTCATCTTGGTCCAAAGTCCGTGCGTAGGAATGGTGAGGCGCACGGGTTGGATCCGGGCCTTGGTGGGATCAGAAGTAACCCATATATCAAGCCTTGTCATGCGCTATTCTGTCACAAGTCCAACCTTGTCGACGGATGGAATAAGGCCTATTGAGGGGTGGAAGTGGAACCAAGAGCAGGGTAAGAGCATGTCTAGGGCGATAAGTCTTTGACGTCAAACAGGTTGAGGTAGGGAATGCAGGATCAGAATGTGGTCAAAAAGATCGATGTTGCCGTGGTGGGCAGTGGCCCGGCTGGCCATGTTGCGGCCATTCAAATGGCAAAATTCGGCCTCAGCACCGTTCTGATCGGCCCAGCGCACAGTGGTACCGATGGTCGCACCACGGCCCTGCTTGGCAGCTCGGTTTCTTATCTTGAGCGCCTAGGGCTGTGGCAAGCGGTAAAAGCCGAAGGACAAGCCCTGCGCGTCATGCGGTTGATCGATGATACAGGCCGTCTGTTGCGTGCCCCAACCACCGAATTTGACAGCTCTGAAATCAGTCTTGAGGCCTTCGGCTATAACATCGACAACAACAAGCTGGTCGCCGCCTTGCATGCCGGTTTGGATGGCACACAGGACAATCTCATCGAAGATCAGCAATTTGCATCTTCTGTTTCTCTGGACGAAGACAAGGCCAGCATCACCATGCAAGATGGCACCATATGGCAGGCCAAGCTGGCGATCGCCGCGGATGGCCGCCAGTCGCTGGTCAAGGAAGCCGCGAACATCGAGATGCGCAAATGGTCCTATCCGCAAGCTGCTTTTGTGCTCAATTTGCGGCATGGCTCAACCCCGCACAACAACACATCAACCGAGTTTCACACCAAGACGGGCCCCTTCACTTTGGTGCCCTATCAGGATGCCTACACATCCAGCCTCGTTTGCGTGGTCACCCCGGAAACAGCGGCAGAGTTGAAGGCAATGAGCCACGAGACGCTGGCATTGGAGCTGGAACGCCGCGCCCATTCCATCTATGGCGCGTTTGAAATCCTGACCGAGCCTCAGGTCTTCCCGTTGGCCGGCATGGTTGCCAAGGGCTTTTGCGGGCCCCGTGCAGCGCTGATTGCCGAAAGTGCCCATGTCTTCCCGCCCATCGGCGCTCAGGGACTCAATCTCAGCCTGCGCGATATCGAAGCATTGGCCGATGCCATCGAAGATCAGGGTACCACGGGCTTGCAGGATCCGGGCAACGACAAGCTGCTCGCCGCCTATGATCGCTCACGCCGTGCCGACATCTGGTCGCGCACCGCTGGCGTCCACATGCTCAATATGTCGCTGTTATCCTCGCTGCCCTTTGGTCAGGGCGCCCGCACGGCCGGTCTTGCGCTGGCCAATATGGTGCCATCCTTCCGCCGCTTCATGATGAAGGCAGGTCTAGACGCCCCCAGCCGCATCGGCTCGGTCGGTGGCCCCGCAAATGACTAAAGCGGCCAATCAGAAGGGCAACACATTCTGCGTGATGAGATAGAGAAAGAAGGTCACGGTCACCACTGAGACAAGCGTGCCGATCATCACCGTACTGGACGCCCGCTCGACATAGACATCATATTGCTGTGCGACGATGAAGACATTGGCGGCAGGCGGCAGGCAGGCCATCAGGATCGCCGTCTTGATCCAGACCTCCGGCACGGTGCCCAGAAAGCCCAGCAGCAAGAACAACAACACCGGATGCAGCACCAGCTTGATCGGCAGCAAAACCGACAGCTCCCCCGGAATCCGTCGCACCTGCCGCAGGGCAACCGCCACCCCCATTGCAAACAGCGCGCAAGGGGCCGCCGCGCCGGATAGGATCCGCAGCATTTCAGCAATCCAGCCGGGTGGCTCAAAATGAATGGCGGCGGCCAGAACACCCAGAATGGTTGCAATGATGAAGGGATGCAAAAACACCTTCTTGACGACATAGAGCGTCAATTCGCGGCCACTTTTCTCATCCGTTCCACTCAAGGCCATGAAAATCGGGATCAGAGTAAAGAGCAACAGCGAGTCGAAACAGAAAATCAGTGCCGTGGGCACCGTCGCCGCCGGCCCTAGCGCGGCCAGTGTCAGCCCCGGCCCCATATAGCCAATGTTGGAATAACTTCCGGCCAACCCCTGAATGGTGGCCTCCGCCATATTGCCCTTGGTCTTCCACAAACCGAACACGAAGGCCAGAGTGAAGACGATATAGGTCGTCACCGTGGTCGCCACCACAAAGCTCCAATTGGTCAATTCTTCCAATGGCGTCTGGGAGACAAGCCGAAAGAACAAAGCAGGCAAGGCAATATAGACGACAAAGAAGTTCAGCCACGCCAACCCACCCTCTGGCAATCTGGTGATCTTGCCAGACAAAAAGCCCAGAAAGATCAGACCGAAGAAGGGCAAGGCCAAGGTGAACAGGTCGCTCATGGATAACTCGTTTGGGATGTGGCGCTGCAGCGCAGGAGGCGGAAGGATGCTCAAAGCAGGACTAAGTGTGTATCCTTAGCCTTTCAAACTTGCAAACCAAAATCAATGGCTCGCTCGAGACAGTCCTCTGCCTGCTGCTCAGCTATTGTCTGGCTGTTGTCCATCAGTCTTATTGCGTTGCAGCAAAAATTGCGCTGCTAATAGAGCAACGAATGCGCCGCACCATGACGGGTCACGCCCATGGGCCTTCCATGACCGCCCTGCCATGTCGAGCGCCTCAGGGAGGATAACAGCATGAAAACACCATCAGCCTTTTACAAGCCACTGGCCATAGGCGCGCCGACCCCGTTTCGCGAAAAACCGGTCCGCGTCGAGCGGATGATCCACTTTGTCCCACCGCATATCGAAAAGATGCGAGCCAAGGTGCCAGACCTGATCGCCAAGGTCGATGTGGTGTTGGGCAATCTCGAAGATGCCATCCCCGCAGATATGAAGGAAGCCGCCCGTGCAGGCTTCATCCAGATGGCCCAAGACAACGAGTTTGGCGAGACCGGTCTCTGGACCCGCGTCAATTGCCTCAACTCCCCGTGGCTGCTTGACGATATCACCGAAATTGTTTCAGCGGTTGGCAACAAGCTCGACGTGATCATGCTGCCCAAGGTCGAAGGTCCCTGGGACATCCATTATCTTGACCAGTTGCTGGCCCAGCTGGAAGCCAAACACGGCATCGACAAGCCAATCTTGATCCACGCCATTTTGGAGACCGCGGAAGGCGTCAACAATGTCGAGGCCATTTGTGCCGCCTCCCCGCGCATGCATGGCATATCTCTGGGACCGGCCGATCTGGCGGCCTCGCGCGGCATGAAGACCACTCGCGTCGGTGGCGGACATCCGGGCTATCGGGTATTGGCCGATCCGGTAGAGGGACAGACCCGCGCCATCTATCAGCAGGATCTCTGGCACTATACCATGGCAAAGATGGTTGATGCCTGCATGGCCCATGGATTGAAAGCCTTTTACGGCCCCTTTGGCGATTTCTCTGATCCTGAAGCCTGTGAAGCCCAGTTCCAGAACAGCTTCCTTTTGGGCTGCATGGGAACATGGTCTTTGCATCCAACCCAGATCGACATTGCCAAACGGGTTTTCAGCCCAGAGGTGGATGAAGTCAAAATGGCCCTGCGCATTCTGGAAGCCATGCCGGATGGCACTGGCGCGGTGATGATCGACGGCAAAATGCAAGATGATGCCACTTGGAAACAGGCCAAAGTGATCGTCGATCTCGCCCGTCAGGTCGCCGCCAAAGACCCGGAAATGGCCGACGCATATGGTCTGAGCTGACAGGTCCCCCGAAAGCCACAAGCCATTGCATTCAGGCGCTTTGGCCTGTGGCTTGCCCGGCTCAGACCCGGCAATGCCCGTTCACGAAACGGTACAAGTCCGCCATCTGTGAAATGTCACTTGACTTCACCTCTATGATCTAGTCTTTTCTGCGCTCCTGCCTGCAGCCTGATTTCCTGCATTCAATCATTGGAACTGATCAGTGTTTGTGTGGTAGGCTGAGAGCAGCCCGAATATATGGCTGCCAGCATGGTCCCCCCCGAGATGCCCGGCATCAACAGACCGACATTGACCGGGATGAAACCATGATGTCGCAAGCAACAAGCATTGCTTCTCCACCAGCAAGGGAAGACAATGCCTTTCAAGAGGGTAGCGGAGCCTGAAGACATGCCAGAAATGAAAATCGCCAAATTTCAGATTGGTCAGGTTGTGCGCCACCGTGTTTATTCCTTCCGTGGCGTGATTTTTGATGTCGACCCTGAATTCGCCAATTCAGACGAATGGTATGACGCGATCCCCGAGGATGTGAGACCGCGCAAGGACCAGCCTTTCTATCATCTGTTTGCCGAGAATGAAGACACAGAATATGTGGCTTATGTTTCCGAGCAGAATCTGCTGGAAGACAAGAGCGGAGAACCGGTACGCCATCCGCAAGTGCGCCAGCTATTCAAAGGCATGAAAGAAGGCATCTATCAGCCTGAAGATGACCTTGTGAACTAATAGCCAATCAAGTTTGATCAATAAAAAAGCCGCGCTCCCATCTTGGAAGCGCGGCTTTTTTGGTATGGCCAGATGGCCGACCGGTGTGTCAGCCAACCGACGAAGGACGGCTTAGTTGCCTTCGGCCTTGTTTTTCTGCTCGAGCAGCTTCTGACGCTGTTCTTCTGCACGCTTGCGCAGCAGTTCCTGAAGCTTTTCCTGCTCCTGAGCGGTTTTGCGAACGTCGATCGGATCACCATCGTAGCTCTTGGTGAAGCCGGTCAGCGTCAGTTCGAACCGTACAGGCTGGGCTTGCTGGTTGAGAGCGGTCACGACGATCTGCGCACCTTTCTTCATGGAGTCGATGAAGGTGTCATCCACCGCCATGTCAGAGAAGCAGGCATTGGGGAAACAGATGGAGAATGTGCTCTTGAGCTGCTTGCCCTTGTCGATCTGCACCGTCAGGCCATGACGCAGCAGCATGCCGGGGGTCAGAGCGACCACCAGAGCCTTGCGTTTGGCACCTTCAAGTTCGCGCACAGAGACAGAAGCCAGAAACTGACCGGTTTCAGCCTTCATTTCCTGGGTGATGGCACAGAGCTGCTTCTTGCTCTTGGGATCTTCGTTACAGAATTTCAACCAATTTTGCTGTGCAAGAGCTTCGGCGTCGATTTCCTGCGCCTGAGCATTGGTGCCCGGCGCGGCAAGGGCAACCAGCGCCAGAAAAGCGGCGGTTGTAACTGGCTTGATCCATTTCGAAGCCTTGTCAATCATGAGCATGAAAGAGAATCCCGATATTTATAATTCAGTGTTCGCAGGAAGGCATTTCCCGGTTCTGGTTTCAGTCGTCGTACTCTGTCAGGTCGCTGCCCGCACATCAATCTGCGCAAATCCACTTTGGACGCGCTCTTGAACGCAAGCCAACTCCACAACAGCCCCGAATCCCGTGTCAGCCTCTTCATTCACAACGAATTAGGCAGAATAGTGACTGTCGTACTTCTTCTACAGGGTCAAATGCAAAATTTCCAGTAGGCTGAACTCGTATGTGGCCGTTTTCCCGCCCGTGTTAGATAATAGGGTCTGATTTGATTCCTGCCTGCCCTAACGCCAATGGCATCCTCGCTGAACACCATTGGCCTTGAACTGCCCATTAGGAGCTTCATATGCCGATGACGAGTCCGCCCCGCTTTGCCAATGGATCCGACAAACTTGGTCGTCAGCTTCGTCAGCTCTGGCAGACAGGCGTCCTGACGCTTGGACTGATACTGACGTCAGGTCCGGTGCTTGATAGTGTGGCGCATGCCGAACCGACCCATGGCATCGCCATGCATGGTACGCCAAAATACCCAGCCGACTTTGCCCACTTCGACTATGTCAACCCGGATGCTCCCAAAGGTGGCCGCATCCGGTATGGCCTTAATGGCAGTTTTGACAGCCTCAATCCCTTTCTTCTGAAAGGGGTGGCCCCACGCGGATTGTGGGATGTCGATTATGGTCTCAATGTTTATGAGCCCCTGCTCGCTCGCAGCGACGATGAAGCATTCTCCCTCTATGGCCTGATCGCTGAATGGGTCGACATGCCTGAGGATCGCTCCTCGATCACTTTCAAGCTCCGCGATGAAGCCAAATTCTCAGACGGCCATCAGATTGATGTCGAGGATGTCAAATTCACTGTCGCGTTGCTGCGCGACCATGGACGCCCGGCCTACAAGAGCCGCATCACCCGCATCATGGCCATCGAAGAACCCGGCGAACGCCAAATTCGCTTTGTCTTTGAAGATGGCTCCGACCGTGAGTTGCCTTTGTTGATCGGCATGCTGCCTGTCCTGCCAAGCCACGCCATCAAGACCGAGGATTTCTCAAAATCTGGCATGTATCGCTTCGTGGGTTCCGGGCCATATCTGATCGATGATGTCGATCCGGGCACCCGTCTCACACTGACGCGGAACCCTGATTACTGGGCAAAGGACCTGCCGATCAAGGTGGGGCAGAGTAATTTCGATACCATTGAAATAGAATATTTCCGCGACAATACCGCCATGTTCGAGGCCTTCAAGAAAGGGGCCTTTGACCTGTTGCCCGAAAGCGATCCGGCCCGCTGGGCCAATCAATATGATTTCAACGCAGCAAAGGACGGCCGCGTTGAAAAGCTGACCTTGCAATCCGGTCTCCCCAAGGGAATGTCGGGGTTTGTTTTCAACACACGCAAACCGGTTTTTGCCGACCGGACCGTTCGCCGCACTCTTGCCACCCTGTTCGACTTCAACTGGGTGAACAAAAATCTCTATCATGACCTGTTCACCCGCACCGCTGGATATTTTCAGAATTCCAGCCTGTCGTCCCTTGGCCAGCCGATGAGCGAAGTCGAGAAAAAGTTGCTGGCACCTTATCTGGACGGCATCGACAAAGAGATCCTTGAGGGTACATATGAGCCGGTTTCCGCTGCTGACGCCCGAGACATGCGTAAAGTGATGCGACGGGCCATCAAGGATCTGGCTTCAGCAGGATACGGCCTCAAGGGTGCGGTCATGACCCATCTGGAAAGCGGCCGCCCGCTGGCCTTTGAATTTTTGGCCACCAGCAAGGAACAGGAACGGCTAGCCCTGTCCTATGCCCGTATCCTTGAAAAAATCGGCGTTACGATGTCCGTCCGGGTGGTGGATTCAGCGCAATATTGGGAACGACGCAAGGTGATGGATTTCGACATGATGAAAATGTCCTGGAGCGCATCGCTGTCTCCGGGGAATGAGCAACAGGCCCGCTGGCATTCCTCCCAACGCGACAAGGATGGCTGGTTCAATCAGGCCGGTGCCGCCGATCCTGCCATTGACGCGATGATCGACGCTCTGCTCGCCGCCCGTACGCAAGAGGATTTCACCGCCGCCGTCCGCGCCTTTGATCGTGTCCTGATCAACGGCTATTATGTGGTGCCAATGTTCCATAAAAGCGACCAGTGGCTTGGACTTTGGAAACGCATTGCCATGCCCGGAGACGACGCAAAGGGACGCCCGCTCGCAGGCTATCGACCCACCACTTTCTGGTATCGCGGCGAATGACAGGATCAGCATTGTTCCGAACTCCACCAAGATCGCAACAAGGGGCTGTGTCGCCCCTTGTGGAATCATGTAAACTGTTTCCAACTTGCGTATCGCGTCCAAGAGGGAAAGAGGCTTGAAATGCTCCTCAACACGCCAGATCACATTGAAACTTATCGAGCATCAGGCCTGTGGGGAACTGAACGCATAGACCAGCGCTTCGCCCATTGGGCGCAGGAGCGCTCAGACGAAATCGCACTGATTGACGACCAAACCCTGCATACGGTTTGTGGACGACAACCCCAATGCCTGTCCTTTGGCCGTGCCTGGCGACGCGTGGTTGCGATTTCCGAGTTCCTCTCCGGCATTGGAATGAAAAGTGACACGGTGGTGGCGGTCCTGCTGCCCCCTAGCGTCGACGCAGCCATCCTTACCCTTGTCGCCAGCCGCATGGGGCTGATCCTTGCCCCCATTCCGTTGACTTCGGGCGAAGCCGACATCCGCAACTGCCTCGAACAGGTTGGCGCCAAAGCCATTGTCTGCTGCCCCCTTTATGAAAGCGAACCGGTCGGCGAACGCGCGCGCAATGTCGCCGCTGACATGTTCTCCATCCGCTTTGTCTTCTGTCTGGGCGATGGTGCCCCTGAAGGCCTGATCGAACTGCAATCGATGATGGACGATGAGGACACGGCTCTCGATGAAGAGACCTTGTTCGACATTGCCCCCCTGCCCGACGCCAATTCCGTTTTGGCCATTCATTGGGCATCGGCTGGCAGTGTGGTCAGCAAACCGTTGGGCCGCAGCCACAACCAGTTGCTGTGCGCCTCGCGCCATGTCTACGAACAGACCGGACTGGAACCCGGCGATTGCCTGATGATGGCCTATCACCTCTCCGGCCTCACAGGCTTTGCAGCCGGCATCATCACCGCCTTTGATGCGGGCATTCGGTTGCAATTCCATCAATTCCGAAACCTTCAGGGTTTCAATGCCGCTTTGTCCGAATATGGCGTCCAGCACATCATGCTGCCCGGCGGTCAATGGCGCCATCTCCACCCGGAGTTGGTCATGGCGGTTCGCGAACAGCTCAAGAGCATCTCATTGATCTGGAGCCGTTCACATGCCCAAGGGGACGTATTCCCCGAGAACGAAACCGCAGCCCGATTGCTTGATGTGACCAATTTCGGCGAACTGGCTTTGCTTGCCCAGATCAGACGCTTGCCCGGAGAAATCGGTTCGGTGCCCCTTGGCACCATCGAAGCTCGCAATGTGCCCGGTGCGGCCTATCTCGAGACCCATCTTCTAGGCGTCGATGAAACCAAAGCCAAGACCGAGAATGGTGTCGTTGGCGGTGAATTGTGCCTCAAGGGGGCAATGGTACCAACGGCTGCATTCCCGTCCGCAGGTGCTATCGAAGGCACGCCCCTACGCATGACCGAGCATGGCTTTGTCCGTTCCGACGTCGCCTGTCAGTTGGTCACCGAAAGACATGGTGACGAGCGGGCCCTGTTCCGTCCCCTTGGTGACATTTCTGATCTATTGTCGATGGGTGGCTTGACGGAACGCGCGGTCGACATTGACACCCTTTACAAGCAATGCCCGGGGGTCACCGATGCCGCCGCCTTCACCGCACGCTCATCTGACGGGGGACCGGACCACTTGCTCGCAGCCCTTGTGGTGCATGATGAGGAAACGGCCCGGGAAGATTTCTATGCCTTTCTAAAAAGCTGCAAAGTATCCTCGACCAAATGGCCACGCGATATTCTGTTTGTTCAGGCCATTCCGCGCTCTACCGATGGCCGCGTCCAACGTGGAAGTCTGATTGAAGCCGCAAAACTTCACAATGTTGCCTGAACCTGTCTCAAGCACCAAAAACACCAATAACAAGCATACTGAGAGGGTCGCATGGCCAAGCAGGCATTGATTTTTACCGATCCGGACTATGGTCTGGATATGCCGCAATGGGCCGACATGCTGACCGAGGCGAATTTTGCCGTCTGGTCTCATTGTGTCCATTCCGAGGACAGGCCCGACGACGTATCCATGGCGGCCGACATTCTGCTGGTCGACCTGTTGGACGTCAGCAAGGACCGCGTGGCGCTCGTCGTCGAACGCGCCTCAGCCCTGCGCAAGTCTCTGGGCTTCTCTCAGGCAAGGGTGCCAATGGTCGCCATTGCCGACCCCTCGGTGGCCCTGAGGGAAGAGTTACTCACGCCCTTTGCCGATGTGTTGAAACCGCCTCTCACGCTTGATCTGATCAGCAACCGCTTGACCTCACTGATGCGGCTGGCAACCATGCGAAGAGAGGCCGAGCGGCGCTCGAGAACTTTCAAACGTTTCGGCGTCGGCCTGCCGGTGGTGCCACCGCCAAGCAACCTTGAGAACCAGTCCCTTCTCTATCTGGGCTCCGGCATGGCCTTCCTGCCCGTCGAATGCGCCCTGCCCGAAACCATCAGCACCACAGCGGCCCTGACACCGGCAATGGCGCTCCATTATCTCGAGAATGAGAGTTTCGATACGCTGGTCGTCGAGTTGAGCGACTATAACGAGCATCTGATCCACTTCATTGGGGACCTGAGACGCAACCCGAACTATTTCTCCTTCCCGATCATCCTGCTGTGCCACAAGGAAGCGACAGAAGACGGTCTTGCGGGGCTGGCGGCAGGGGCAAACGACATCGTGACCTTCCCCTTCTCTGAGCGTTTCTTTGAAAACCGCATCGAAATCCTCGTCAATGAAGAGCGCTATCGCCGCCAGCTGAAAAAAATCTTCAACGAAGCCCGGCTCTTGATGCCAACCGACGCCACCACACGGCTCTATTCGGAAGAATTTCTCAAGGCCCATCTGCAAGTGCTGCACGAACAGGAAAACACAGCCAGCATGACCTTTGCGGGGATCGATATCTCGTTTGATCTCGTGCAGGGTGAGAGGCGCGAACAATCTCCAAGCCCTGCCTTGCTGGCACGGGTCGGCCGGATGATCTATTCCCTGATGCGGGCCGAGGACTTGCTGGCCCGCCTCGACAATGGCCGCTTTGTCGCCTTCTTCCCCGATACGGACCTGTTCGAAACCCGAATTGCCCTCCAGCGCATCCGCTCAATCGTGCAACTGAGCCCGTTTGTCGAGCAGAATAGCGGCATGGGAGTGAATGTCGTGCTCGACTTCTCGCTCCATCATTGCGACAGCAACAAGATTGACTTCAACATCGAGCAGATCCTCAAGGACCTGTTCGAGAATCCCGTTGTCCGCTTCTGACAAACAATCCGCTGAAATGCCCGTCAGCTCTGGACTTGTGCAATCTTGGCCAGTTGGGTCATGATCACCGCCGTGCCCTTGAGCCTCGCGCCGGGATTGTTCCAATCGCGCGCAAGGAAAATCCGCTGATCCGGGCGGATCTTGGCCAGCAAGCCCTGCTCGGTGATGAACTGCACCAATCCCTGCGGATTGACAAATTCGTTGTTGCGGAAACCGATGACGGCCCCCTTCGGCCCGGCATCGATCTTCTCGACATTGGCCTTGCGACACAGCCCCTTGATATAGACGATCTTCAACAGATGCTTGACTTCATCGGGCTGCGGCCCGAAGCGGTCGGTCAGCTCGGCACCGAACTCGTCAATCTCATTGGCATCCACCAAATCGGCCAGACGGCGATAGAGGCTGAGGCGCAGCTGAAGATCGGCGACATAGCTGTCGGGGATCAGAACAGGCGTACCAATGGATATCTGCGGCGACCATTTGTCTTCCATGATCGTCATATCCCCGGAGCGCAGCGAGGCGACCGCTTCTTCGAGCATCTGCTGATACAACTCGTAGCCAACTTCCTTGACATGACCGGATTGCTCTTCGCCGAGCAAGTTGCCCGCCCCGCGAATATCCAGATCGTGGCTTGCCAGCTGGAACCCGGCCCCGAGGGTATCGAGGCTTTGCAGAACCTTCAGGCGGCGCTCGGCGGTCGGGGTCAAAACCTTCTTGGCTGGCACGGTAAACAAGGCATAGGCACGGGTTTTCGACCGCCCCACACGGCCGCGCAGCTGATAAAGCTGACTAAGGCCGAACATGTCGGCGCGATGAACGATCAGCGTGTTGGCAGTCGGCACGTCGATACCGGATTCGACAATCGTCGTCGACAGAAGCACATCGAACTTGCCGTCATAGAAGGCGGTCATGATGTCATCCAACTGACCAGCAGGCATCTGACCATGCGCCACGGCCACCTTCAGCTCCGGCACCTGCTCCTCCAAGAAGGTCTTGATTTGGGCAATGTCAGTGATGCGGGGACAGACATAGAAGCTTTGGCCACCACGGTAGCGCTCACGCAGGAGGGCTTCCCGGATCGTCAGGGCATCGAAGGGTGATATGAAGGTCCGGACCGCCAGACGGTCGACAGGCGGCGTGGCAATCAGTGACAATTCCCGCACACCGGTCAGTGCCAGTTGCAAGGTCCGCGGAATCGGCGTTGCAGACAGGGTCAAGACATGCACATCAGCCCGTAATTCCTTCAATCGTTCCTTGTGCTTGACGCCAAAATGCTGCTCCTCGTCAATGATCAGCAAACCCAGATCGCGGAACTCTATGCTCTTGCCAAGCAAGGCATGGGTGCCAACGACAATGTCCACCGAGCCATCCTTGAGGCCCTTCTTGGTCTGGTTCAATTGCTTGGTCGAAACCAGCCGCGACGCCTGTTCGACAATCAGCGGGAAACCGGCAAAGCGGTCTGCAAAGGTCTTGTAGTGTTGCCGAGCCAACAAAGTGGTTGGCACAACGATGGCAACCTGTTTGCCATTCATCGCTGCAATAAAGGCCGCCCGCAGCGCAACTTCCGTTTTGCCAAAGCCCACATCGCCGCAAACCAGACGATCCATTGGACGGCCGGAGCCCATGTCGTCAAACACCTGTTCGATGGCGTTGAACTGGTCCTCGGTCTCGTCAAACGGGAAGCGCGCAGAAAATTCGTCATAAAGGCCTTCAGGCGGTGTGATCCGTTCGCCCTGTCGCAACTCGCGCTCAGCCGCAACCTTGATCAACTGATCCGCCATCATGCGGATCCGGGCCTTCATTTTCGATTTACGCGCCTGCCAGGCCACCCCGCCCAATTTGTCGAGCTGGGCTTCGGTGTCCTCCGAGCCATAGCGCGACAAAAGCTCGATATTCTCAACCGGCAGGAACAGTTTGTCGCCGCCTGCATAGTGGATTTCGAGACAATCATGCGGCGCACCCGCAGCATCCACCGTCTGAAGCCCCATGAAACGGCCGATACCATGCTCGATATGGACGACGATATCCCCCTGCGACAAGCTGGTCGCTTCGGTCAGAATGTCAGAGCTTTTCTTGCGGCGGCGTTTGGAACGGATCAGCCGATCGCCCAGAATATCCTGCTCGCCGATCACCACATCCTTGTCCGTCTCAAAGCCGCTTTCCAGCTCCAGAACGGTCAGGCCCACCTGCTTAGCAGTGATCACACTGCGCGCCGCCCATGTCTCATACGGCACAAGCCCGCTGATGCCATGGTCAGTCAGAACCTGATGCATCCGCTCTGCTGAGCCTCTGGTCCAGCAGGCAATGGTAACCCGTTTCTTTTGTTCTTTCAGGGTCTTGATGTGCTCAATCACAGCATCGAACACATTGACATTGTCCGCACTGCGTTCCGCAGCAAAGGTGCGCCCCTGTTTGCCACCAAGGTCAATGATTGTCTTGACACCGGTTGGCGGCACATCAAACGGCGACATACGGATGCGGGTCTGCGTCCCCAGCCGACTGGTCCATTCTTCCTTGTCAAGATAAAGCAGAGAAGGCTCTATCGGCTTGTAAGGCACACTTTGTTCCAGCCCGGACTCCATCCCTTCCTTGCGGGCGAGATAGTGATCCTGCACCAGATCCATGCGCTCGCCGATGGCATCGTCGCTGAGCGGGTCCAGCAGAACCGGCGCGTCTTCGGTAAAGTCGAGCAGGCTTTCCAGATCATCATTGAAGAAAGGCAACCAATGCTCGATCCCCTGATAACGTCGCCCTTCACTGACCGCCTGATAGAGCATGTCATCGCGGGTGGACGCGCCGAAACTGGCTGTATAGCGACGGCGGAAACTGGAAACTGCCTCATCGGTCAGCACCACTTCAGAGGCGGAGACCAGTTCGATTTCGCGCAATTGGCCGACAGAACGCTGGTTCTGCGGATCAAAGCTGCGAATGCTCTCAAGTGTGTCACCAAAGAAATCAAGCCGCACCGGCTCCTCGGCCCCTGGCGCAAACAGATCGAGAATGCCGCCGCGCACCGCATATTCCCCCTGCTCGCGCACCGTCGGGGTACGCAGGAAGCCGTTGGTCTCAAGCCAACCAATCAGGTCGTCCATATCAACACAGTTTCCCGGACGGGCCGACCAGCTCTGTTTGCGCACCGACGCGCGGCTCGGCACCCGCTGGAGAATCGCATTGACGGAGGTCAGCAACACGGTTGGCTGACCGAAGGTCTGGTAGGCCATGCGCGACAGAGCCGTCATGCGCCGAGCCGAGATTTCGGCATTCGGCGACACCCGGTCATAGGGCACGCAGTCCCAAGCTGGAAACGAAACACAGTCCAGCTTGGGTGCAAAATAGCGCAAAGCCTGTTCCATCGCCGCCATCCGCCGATCATCACGGGCAACATAGACCGCAACAATCTTGCGGTCCTTATTGGCCTTGAGATGAGCAGCAGCCACTTCCGCCAGCGCATAGCCTTCCAGTCCGTCAGGCACATGGGTGACGTTGATCATCATCGAGGAGGACAGGGCGTCAGAAAAATTGGTCATTGCGAAATGTGGCTCATCAAAAGGCGGGAACAGAACGGCAGGCAATTGCCTTATGGCACAAAAGACACCCTAAAGGCCAGAAATGACAAAGGCGGCCCGATAGATCGCCCAGAGAACGAAATGTCGGACCGCCTTTGAAAAATCCAAATCAGAGCAAGCCTGTTTCGAAATTCTCGTGGTAGTTTTTGATTTTGTAGAAGAGCGGGCAATCAAAGGCTTCCGGCACGGGCAACTCGTCGGTGAACCACTGAATCAAATCGCGGTCAAACTGATCCAGCAGCATTTCCAACTGCCCCAGTTCCTCATCACTGAGATTGTCCAGCTCGCCATCGACGAAACGGCCAAACATCAGGTCCATTTCCTTGATACCGCGATGCCAGGCACGCATGAGAATCTTTTTGCGGCGGACATCAAGCCCTTCACTGCTACGGGTGGTACCTTGGGACATGGTCTAGCTCCTATGAGGGTCTTTTCAAAGTTGGTTCTGTATAGCGCCTGTCAACGCACTTGTCAGCATCTGATCGATCAGCTATCACAAAACAAATAGTGAACATGGATTGACGTTATACAGGATTTTGTCCATGCTTCGCATGATTTGTCCATTGCCCCAAAAGAGCCGATCAAAAGAGCCACACCATGCGCCCTAGCCACCTCAACAGCTACTTTGCGTCCCTGATGTCGCTCAAGGGCGTGGGACCCAAGATCGCACAAGCCTTTGCCAAGCTATTGCGCGGTGATGTTCTGCTCGAAGCCCGGCGGATTGATCTGCTGCTGCATATGCCGGTCGGGGTGATCGACCGCAGCCTGCAGTCCGATCTCGCAACCGCCCCCGAAGGGGCCATCGTCACAGTCAAGGTGACCATCGACAAACATCTGCCGCCACCACGCAACAATCGCCGTGTCCCTTATCGCATTCTCGCCCATGACGAGACGGACGATCTGACGCTGACCTATTTTCATGCCAAGGGAGGCTATCTCGAAAAGCAATTGCCCGTCGGCGAAATGCGTTACATTTCGGGTCGGTTGGAGCGGTTCAATGGCGGCCCACAAATCACCCACCCGGATCATGTGGTCTCGGAAGCCGATTTTGCCACCATGCCACTGCTGGAACCCGTCTATCCGCTGACGGCCGGGCTGTCGGGCAAAGTGCTGCATAAGGCCGTGCAAGCGTCCCTTGATGATCTGGAATCCTTGCCCGAGTGGCAGGATCAGGCTCTGATGGATCGGGAAAAATGGATGCCCTTCGACGAAGCGCTCCGGCGTGTCCATCTGCCGCACGATCTCGCTGATCTGGAAGAAACCTCCCCGGTCCGCAAGCGCTTGGCCTATGACGAATGTCTCGCCAACCAGTTGGCACTGGCGCTCGTGCGCAGCAAGGTGAAAAAATCCGCAGGCATCGCCCGTTGCTGGGAGGGCAAGCTAAAGGCAAAACTGCTCGCGGCCCTGCCCTTCACACTGACCGGCAGCCAGACTGAGGCCATCGCAGACATCGAGGCCGATCTGGCTTTACCTGAACGCATGTTGCGGCTGGTGCAAGGCGATGTCGGCAGCGGCAAGACCATGGTTGCCCTGATGGCCGCCGCAGACGTAATCGAATCTGGCTCGCAAGCCGCGATGATGGCGCCGACCGATCTGCTGGCCCGCCAACATTATCAATCCGTCAAATCGCTGTGCGAGGCGGTTGGCATCCGCGTTGCGGTTCTGACCGGCAAAGACACAGCCGCCACGAGGCGCGACACCTTATCGGCACTGGAAAAAGGCGACATCGACTTCCTGCTCGGCACTCATGCCTTGTTTCAGCAGACAGTCGTCTTTGCCGATTTGGGGCTGGCAATTGTTGATGAGCAGCACCGCTTTGGTGTCCATCAGCGACTCACTCTGTCGGCCAAGGGCGAAGCAACAGACTTGTTGGTGATGACTGCCACCCCGATCCCGCGCACCCTCGTGCTCACCCATTATGGCGACATGGATGTCTCCCTGCTGACCGAAAAGCCGGCGGGACGCAAACCGATCGACACCCGCACCATGAATCTTGAAAGACTGCCCGAGCTTGTCCAACGACTGGCTCAAGCCATTGATCAGGGGGTGAAATGCTATTGGGTCTGCCCGCTGGTCGAAGAATCCGAGCTGCTTGATGCGACCGCCGCAGAAGATCGCTACGCCACCCTAAAGCAGGTCTTTGGCAATAAGGTGGAACTGGTCCATGGCCGCATGACATCGGATGAGAAACGCTCCGCCATGGAACACTTCAAGGATGGCGACGCGCAAATCCTTGTCGCCACCACGGTGATTGAAGTCGGCGTTGATGTGCCCGAAGCCACCATCATGGTGATCGAACATGCCGAACGCTTCGGCCTCGCCCAGTTGCATCAGCTGCGCGGCCGAGTGGGCCGTGGCGACAAGGCCTCATCCTGCATCCTGTTGTTCAAGGGGCCGCTTGGCCAAGTGGCGCGCGAGCGGCTCAACATGATGCGCGAAACAGAAGATGGCTTCCGCATTGCCGAGGCCGATTTGCGGTTACGTGGAGAGGGTGACGTGTTGGGCACCAAGCAATCGGGCCTGCCGGGCTTTCGCCTGACCGACCCGGAAGCCCATAAGGGACTGATGGAAATGGCCCGCACGGAAGGCCGCCTGATCATTGAGACCAATCCGGATCTGGAAGGCATCCGTGGTGCAGCCTTGCGCGATTTGCTCTATCTATTCAGCAGAGACGAAGCAATCCGTTTGCTCAAAGCCGGTTAATCGAGCCGCGCTCACCGGCCCAGAACCGGAAAGAATTTGCGTTTTCTACGCGTCTGTTTCCGATCGGACAGCGTATCTGCTTCCTCTGATGGACCGTCACTTGGGGATGCATCTTCAGGCGCATCCACCTCAATCTGCGCGATGTCTGCCACATCACTCTCGATGGTCTGAGGTTCGATACCGAATTTCTCGGCAAGCTTGTCCCGCTCTTCTTCAGCGGCATGTTTGGCAATGAAGTCTGGCGTCACAAGACCCGCAGAAATAACCAGCTTGGCAGCATCTTCAACACTCATATCAAGGATGATCACATCCTCCCGCGGCACGAACAGCAGGAAACCGGAGGTCGGGTTCGGTGTGGTCGGCAAGAAGACCGAGATGAACCCCTCGTTGCTGCCTGTCCGATCGGCCAACCGATGTGAAACTTCCCCCATGGTGCTGGTCGCGATAAAGGACAGCGCCCACAAATCCCGCCGTGGATATTCGATCACCGCAGCCTTCGTGAAGGTCTGGCCTTTCTGGGAGAGGACCGTCTCGAATATCTGCTTGAGCGCGTTGTAAATGTTACGCACCAAGGGCATCCGGCCCACCATCACCTCGCCGTAACTCAGGAAGGAGCGGCCAACAAAGTTGGCCGTCAGGAAGCCCAGAATGGTCAGAATTATCAGCGAGAAGATAAGCCCAACGCCGGGCACAGAGAACGGCAGATAATTGTCCGGATTGTAGATATGCGGGATGTAGGGTTTGACCGTATCATCGACCCACTGGATGAAGGACCACGTGATGAACAGAGTGATGCCGATCGGCGCGGCGATGACAAGGCCGGTCAGAAAGTAATTTCGAATGCGTGCGCCAAAACTCAAACCGGCATGCTCCTGAGAGTCTTTCTTGTCTTCGCCTTTATGTTTGGACATATTCTGCTTCTTCCTGTTGAGCGCGCACCTGTCGAGCGACCTGACCGGGAGCGGGAAACCGCATCTCACACGTCTCGAACAGCGCACCATCGCTGACTTGCATGACTGGTCGGCATGACTGCATCAAAACAATCCGCCCACCGGGCACACCAGACAACCTATCTTGTAAATAGTGCGGCGACGCGCATTTGAAAAGCACAATCAGCGTGTTTCGTGCCGTTTTCGTGATCTCTGAGCAATTGCACCCAGCGTTTCAACTGCCTATATGCTAGGGTGGCCGCGCACACAATTGAAGTTGCGTCGCAATCGCGAGAAGTCATCCATGGAACATTTGAAACGCCCATTCTACATGTCGATCGGACTGATCCTGTCCGGCATTGGCATTGCAGGGGCATTTCTTCCCGTTTTGCCGTCGACCATCTTCTTTATCGGAGCAGCCTACTTCTTTGCCCGCAGCTCTCCCCGTCTTGAGGCCTGGCTTCTGACACACCCTTTGTTTGGGCCACCCGTCGTCGCCTGGCAGGATCACGGCGCAATTCCGCGCAAGGCAAAATACCTTGCCTTTGCGGGCATGGCGTTGGGGTTCGTCTCATTTCTCTATTTCGTGCAGCCCGGACTTTGGCTTCTTGTCGTAGTGTTCCTGTTTTTTGCTGCCAGTGCACTTTACGTCGGCACAAGACCCGATGGACCAACGCCCAATCCAAGCTCAGACCTATAGGTCTTTCCCTCCATGGCGGGGAAAAGGGCGCCATCGGGCGCCCTTGCATGATGCAGGCGATCACTCCACGGTGACGGATTTTGCCAGATTGCGCGGCTGATCGACATCGGTACCCATGAAGTTTGCCGTGTGATAGGCAAGCAACTGCACCGGCAAAGCAAGAACGATCGGTGCGATGATATCCGGCACGGTCGGCATGACGATCGTCTGACAATCTTCAAGCCCGTTCTTGTCCGCCCCCGCCTGATCGGTAATCAGGATGATCCGACCATCACGGGCCGCCACTTCCTGCATGTTGGAAACGGTCTTCTCATAGGAAGAATCATTTGGAGCAATGACGACAACCGGCATGGTCTCGTCAATCAGGGCAATCGGTCCGTGCTTCAATTCACCCGCCGCATAGCCTTCCGCGTGGATATAGGAGATCTCCTTGAGCTTCAGCGCCCCTTCCATGGCCAGCGGGAAGTTGGTGCCGCGGCCCAAATACAGCACATGCTTGACCTTGGAAAGATCATGGGCCAGCGCCTCGATATCGTCGGAGGCTTTCAACGCCTGACGGATATATTTTGGCAGCTCACTCAGTGCCTTGACATAATCTTGCTCTTCCGCCGCCGAAATGGTGCCCCGCGCACGACCAGCCATGATGGCCAAGGCCAGCAACACCGACAACTGGCAGGTAAAGGCCTTGGTCGAAGCCACTCCAATTTCCGGTCCGGCAATGGTCGGGAAGATTGCATCGCTTTCGCGCGCGATGGTGCTTTCCTGCACATTGACGATGGCCGCAATATGCTGCTTTTGGGCACGGCAATAGCGCAAGGAAGCCAGCGTATCTGCCGTCTCACCCGATTGAGAGATGAACAGGGCCAAGCCACCCTCTTCCATCGGCATCTCGCGATAGCGGAATTCTGACGCAACATCGATATCGACCGGAATGCGGGCCAGACGCTCAAACCAGTATTTGGCCACCACGCCCGCATAATAGGCCGTGCCGCAAGCCGACATGGCAATCCGGTTCAAACTGGCAAAGTCAAAGGGCAGCTTGTTGTTCAACCGGACGGTGCCGGAAGCAAAATCAACATAGTGAGCAAGGGTATGCTGGATTACCTCGGGCTGCTCATGCATTTCCTTTTCCATGAAATGCTTGTGATTGCCCTTGTCGACAATGTTGGCCGAAGCCTGCGCCGTGGTAGACCCGCGTTGAACCAGTTCGTTATGCTCATCAAAGATCGAGATTGTGGTGCGGCTCAGAACCACCCAATCGCCTTCTTCGAGATAGGTGATCTCATCGGTGAACGGTGCCAGTGCGAAAGCATCGGACCCAAGGAACATCTGTCCTTCCCCGTGACCAACTGCCAAGGGCGAGCCGCGACGGGCACCGATCATCAGGTCTTCCTCGCCGGAAAAGATAATCGCCAGCGAGAAAGCCCCTTCCAATCGGCCGAGCACAGCGGACACCGCATCGACCGGCATCTTGCCTGCATTGAGTTCATCCTGAATGAGATGAACAACGGTTTCGGTATCGGTTTCGGTCTCGAACACGTGGCCCTTGGCGGTCATCTCTTGGCGCAACTCGCGGAAATTCTCGATGATGCCATTATGAACAGCGGCTACATTGCCCGCGACATGCGGATGAGCGTTGGTTTCGTTCGGGATGCCATGGGTCGCCCAACGGGTATGCCCAATGCCAATGGTGCCAGCCAGCGGATTGTCACCCAGTAGCAATTCGAGATTGCGCAGTTTGCCTGCGGCCCGCCGCCGTCCCAACTGCCCCTCATGGATCGTGGCAACGCCAGCGGAATCATATCCGCGATATTCAAGGCGCTTCAAGGCATCGACGAGCAACGGAGCAACAGCTTCGTTACCAAGAATTCCAACAATCCCACACATGGCAATGTCTTTCCTGAAAAAGAGGGTCGTCGTTGATACGACGCGCAAATATTCATTTGCTTTTGGGTAACCCACGCAAACCGGATTCGCGAAATCAAATCAGTTTGCAGTTTCTAACGGCCCAGTCTTTAAAAGACAGGTGTCAAACGTAACCTTATGACTTTTTGGCCTTTTTTGCCCTGAAGGCAGCCGCCCAGCCGTCCTTTACGAAGGCCTTGGCACGGGTCACGGCAAGGGCATCAGCGTTAACGGGAGATGTGATAACGCTACCGGCCCCGACAATCGCGCCGTCCCCGATCTTGGCCGGAGCAACCAGAGCGGTGTTCGACCCAATGAAGGCCCCGACCCCGATGTCGGTCTGGAATTTGTTGAACCCATCATAGTTGCAGGTGATGGTCCCGGCCCCGATATTGGCCTTCGAGCCAATGCGGGCGTCGCCAATATAGGACAGGTGATTGACCTTCGCCCCTTTTTCGATCTTCGCCTTTTTGGTCTCGACAAAGTTGCCAATCTTGACGTCCGCTTCCAACTCGGTGCCCGGCCGCAGACGCGCATAAGGACCAACAACACAGCCTTCTGCCACGCTCGCCCCTTCCAGATGAGAAAAGGCGCGAATGGTGGCATGGTCCGCAATGCTGACGCCGGGTGCGAAAATCACATTCTGCTCGATCAAGACATCCCTGCCCAGCTTGGTATCGTGAGAGAAAAACACTGTATCAGGCGCAAGCAGGGTCGCCCCCTCTTCCATCGCCTTGAGCCGAGCTGCAGCCTGATAGGATGCTTCAACCTTGGCCAGATGAGCGCGATTATTGACCCCTTGCAACTCCGCCTCTGGCGCTTCGATCGCCGCCACGGCAAGGCCGCGTGCATTGGCAAGCTCGACCGCGTCGGTGAGATAATACTCCCCTTGGGCGTTGTTGCTGCCGATGCTTTCGAGCAAAGACAGGATCACCTTGCCAGAAAAGCCCATGATGCCGCCATTGCAGAACGTGACGCCCAGCTCCTCAGGGCTGCAATCCTTGGCTTCACGGATCGCCACCAACTTGCCGGCCTCTTCGAGCAGACGCCCATACGGCCCCGGCTCATCCGTTCGGAAGCCAAGCACCACCACATCATTGCCCTCAGCCAGCTTCTGCCGCATGGCAAGGATGGTTTCGGTGCGCAAAAGCGGCGTGTCGCCAAACAGCACGATCACATCGTCGCAAGCTTCAACCAGATCGGCCTTGGCGGCCAGCACCGCATGGCCTGTGCCCAGCCGTTCCGTTTGTACGTGCGCATATACAGCGGGGTGAATGGCCGCTGCCGCCTTGTGGACAGCCTCCATTTCAGGCCCGACCACCACAGACACCAGTTCAACACCCGCGTCCCGCGCCACCTTGGTCACATGACCGGCCATCGACAGCCCGGCCACCTCGTGCAAAACCTTTGGTTTGCTGGACTTCATGCGGGTTCCCTGACCTGCAGCCAGAATGATCGCCTGGCATCTACGCTCAGCCATGAATGCTCTCCTTGCGGACAATTAATTTTCTCTATGCTTCTTAGTTCATATTTAACTAAGGAACAATTGAGACACTTCATAGAACGACCCTTGCGGGACTCACAAAAAAAGACTTTGCTTAACGGAGCGTGAAACACAGATTCGCGCGTGAAGGAGGCAGTTTGTAATGGCGCGGCCAGGCAAAGCCATCTTCGATGTAGCCATGATGGCAGGTTGGGCATTTGCGGCAGTCCTGACCGGCTTGGTTGCCTTGACGATGGTGGATGACACCGGCGATTCCGCGACAGGCCCCAGTGTAGTAGCATCACTGGGCAACGACGATTCACGCCTTGTGACCGGCAGCATAGACCGCCAGAGCACCGGAACGGTCCGGCCGCACGATCCCCAAATCAACAATCCGGTTGCCCGCCAGAATGAAAGCTTCAATCCTTTCTCCGATCAGGTAAACCATCAATCGGACCAGATCCGCGATGTTTTGGCCGAACTGAGAGCCCTAAAGCGTGAAGTTGCCGCCTTCCATGTGAGCACCAAGCGTCTGCGCAGCGAAAATGATCTCTTGAAACAGCGTCTGGCCAAACTGGAACAGCCCCGAACAACGGATAATGCGCCGGTCCGCGTTGTGACCTTGCCGAAACGCGACGATGACCGGGTTCTTTGGCCACGCTCTGCAGACAACAACATGCCGATCGACAACACCGCCACTGGCTCCATTGCGCCGACCAGCCCGATTCCACCAAGTGGCCCTGCTTTCGATCCCTTTCAGAAAAAGCCCCAGTCTGCGGTAAAAGTCTCTCAGGAACCACTGAATATGGATCTGACGGTTGAGGGACCCAATGGCCATATGATGCTGCCAAAGATCAAGCCAAACGAGCGTCCAGCCGTGCTGCAAAAAGCCCATGAGGGCCTCAAGCCAAAAAGCGAAGTGGTGGATGCCCCGCAACAGGCGCTCAATTCCAGCCAAACCTCCTTCGGACTGGATCTGGGGCAGTTCATCTCCATCGCTGATCTCGAAGGTGCATGGAAAGAAGTCTCGATCTCACAACGCGCGATCGTCGGCGATCTGAAACCTCTGAGCAAGATGGTCCGCAACGCCAACAACCAACTGTCCCTCGATCTGATCGTAGGACCGATCCAGAACGCAGCCCAAGCAGCCAACCTGTGCGCACAGTTGAAGTTTCGTGGCTATGCCTGTCGGGTTTCCGTCTATCAGGGACAGGCACTGGCAAGCCGCTAGAGCATTTTGTGCCCTCCACCCGCTCGGGCTGTCATCCCGTCTCAAGACGGATTGCGCCGCGACCAAGAGACGTATAAAAGCAACTCATCTTACGTAAACGCCCTGAGCAATCAGTCCCCATTTCAAGACTGACATGCCTTCAGCTTTGCGCCACCCTTGCCGATCCCTTCTTTGCCAGCTGAAGAGGCCACCCCGTGTCACCGCATCTCCTTGCCTATCTGCTGCTCGCAGCCAGTCCCTTTTTCTTTTCCTCCAATATCATTATTGGCTCGATCGCGGTGCGCTCGATTGAACCCTTCACCTTGACATTCTTTCGCTGGGGGCTGGCTTTCCTGATCATCCTGCCGATGGCATGGCGGGCGATGGCCAATCACCGGCACCTTCTGATGGCACAATGGAAGCTGATTTCTCTCAATGCCTTTCTCGCCATGGGGCTGTGCGGTACGGGGGTCTACTGGGCGCTGAAAAACACCTCAGCAACCAACGGCACATTGATCTACACCGCCGCCCCGGTCATCATCATTCTGATGGAATGGCTGTTCCGTGGCCGAGCCATCAGTTTGCGCGAAATTCTCGGAATCATCGCGGCGATCTGCGGCATTCTCTTCATTATTTTCAAAGGGAGTTTGACGGCTATGATGGCAGTGCAGTTCAACAGCGGAGATCTGCTGTTCGTGATTGCTGCAACCGCCTGGGCCATCTACTCCGTGCTATGGAAGAATGAAGCCCTGCGCCCCGTGCCGACCGTTGGCATGTTCGCCATTGTTGCCTTGATTGGCGCGGTGATACAGGTGCCCTTCATGATCTGGGAGCTGGGCACGACCGGGGCTTTTCCGACCACACAGGATCAATGGGCGAGCCTGATGGGGCTGGCCTTCATCTCGTCCGTGCTGGCCTTTATCTCCTACCAGTTTGGTATCAAGACCCTCGGCCCAGCGACGGCAGGCATCTTCATGTATTTCATGCCGCCAGTCGGGGTGGTACTCGCCGTTGTGTTCCTTGGCGAGCAGTTCCACACCTTCCATATGGTTGGACTGGTGCTGGTGCTCTCAGGGGTGATTATGGCAACATTTCCTGCAAGACAGTTGTTCCGCAAGGCCCAACAGGCCTAGCCAACAGGATGCGTGCGCCCGCCTCAGCCAAGATTATTGAGGGCGGGCAGCATTTCCTGAAGCCAGAAGGCGGCATTCTGCACCTGACCGGTGACGAACAAAATCCCGGTCACGACCAGCAGACCGCCCATGAGCTTTTCAACCAGCCCCATATGCTTTTTGAAACGCTGCATCATGCCCAGAAACTGTCCGGCGAAAGCTGCAGCCAGCAAAAACGGGATCCCGAGACCGAGGCTATAGACCGTCAAAAGCAACATGCCCTGTTGCACGCTTTCCTCGGTTCCCGCCACAGCAAGGATCGTCGCCAACACCGGTCCGATGCATGGGGTCCAACCAAAGGCAAAGGCAAGGCCGATCAGATAGGCACCGAGCAGACCGGCGGGTTTCCTCTGCACATTGACCCGCGCCTCGCGATACAGAAAGGCAATCCGAAACACGCCAAGAAAATGCAACCCCATGACGATAATGATTGCGCCTGCCACATAGGACAGAATGCCTGAATAGAGCTTGAGATATTGGCCAATGACCGACGCTCCGGCCCCCAGCAGCACAAAGACGGTGGTGAAGCCCAGCACGAAGGCAACAGCAGACAGGATGATCCGGCTCGCCGCCCGCTGCTTGTCATTGGTCCCGGTCAACTGGTCCATCGACACGCCCGCCATATAGCAAAGATAGGGCGGCACCAAAGGCAAGACGCAGGGAGAAACGAAGGAAATGAAGCCCGCCAGCAAAGCGCCGGGATAGGTTACGTCAAAGGCCATCGGATATGCTTCTCCTCGTATTTCTCATTGCCTGCCCGCCGACATTGCGCGCCAGACAGCAGCCTGCACCTAAAGGCCACAGTCTGGCCTATTGCGCCATCATGTAAGTGGGCTTCCCCCTCTCGTCCAATCACAGTCGCGAGAGGCCCCAGCTCCGCAGGCACCACTGTCTTTCCCTATTGCAGGCAATGGCGACCAAAGCAAGGGATGGAAAGGTGACAAATCGGAAAGCTTGCGGCAAATCCCCTCACCGCGGCGGCAAATGCTATGATATATGATATAAGACCGACAATCGCAGCCATTCGAAACCCGGAAATCACGCTGTTATGACCACTTGAGAGTTTTCCCACGAAAAATAGATTGAATTCCCTGTGGGTGTTGACTGACCTGAAAATATCTTTAAAAAGGCGCTCACCACACAAGGCGTGCCCGTAGCTCAGTTGGTAGAGCATCCGACTTTTAATCGGACGGTCGAAGGTTCGAATCCTTCCGGGCATACCAATCTCCCTCATAATCGGGACTGTATGGTTCGCTCAAAAAGCGTCCTCGGTCTGGTTTTGAGTGAAAAGTGGTAAGTTTTCTGAAAGCTTCATGCTTTAGAAAACACGGAACAGGTGCCCGTAGCTCAGTTGGTAGAGCATCCGACTTTTAATCGGACGGTCGAAGGTTCGAATCCTTCCGGGCATACCATTTCCATTTCTTCTTCCTGAAATCCTATTGTGATTCCTTCCAGCTGCGGCTTTGTGTCCTGTATGGAGAGCCTCAAGCTGTGCCCAGCGTCGTGAAACAAGAGTTATTCACAGCGCTCCAGCCTGCATCCTCCAACGCAACATGTGACAATTTAATAACTTGAAATTGCACGATTGTGACGCACTTTTTGCGCCCTCTCTCCACCGCGCTGGATGAGGCAGTGACTTCAATTCCTTTAACATATTCGTGATTTTACTGATGAAGCGCAATTTTTGCGCTACATTATAGGGAAGACTTCGACCAATCCAAAAATTGACCGAAGCAATAACAGAGGAGACGCCACCACTTAGAAATCGGAGAATCATTATGAAACACGAAACCAGCAGCGGTTTCGCCGATTGGCAAACCGAACATTCAAAATCAGCGCAACAGGACAAACCTGCGCAAACCAAGATGGCAATGTGGGTCAGAGGCTTGTTCTTTGCCGCTCTCATGGCGGTTGGCACCATTGCCTATTCCACATCGTCCAAGGCAGACGATGCCAAGGCCGTCACAGCCAACGTGCCGGACGCACAGACAGAACCCGACATCGCCCCGTCCAACCTCTTGGTTTTGACGAAAGTGGATCGTGCGGCCATTCAGTTCGTCGTCAAAATGCACATTGCCAGCCTCAACCAGCAACGTGCCGACCTGTTTCACAAGACATTCACAAAGAAGACTCAGGCCGCCTTCAATTCCCCTGACGAAATGCTGATCTTCTTCTCAATCCGCTATTTGCCGGTCGTCTTTGCGGAAGATTTTCGTTTTTCAGACATTAGCCTTGATGGATCAGTCCCCATCCAGCATGGCTATCTGACTGACAGACGCGGCAAGCGCTGGCGGTTGTCCTATGGCCTGCAAAATCTTGGCGACAGCGACTGGCGGATCATTTCAAGCGCTATTGTCTTTGCCCCGGGCGATCCAGCCTAACGCCCATATCGACCTGTTGTGAGGGATATCAGATCCCTCACAAGGCCACCCTTTCAGAACGAACGGAAGCTTTCCTATCAAAGGGCAGGCAGATCGCCGCGTGCCCAGCCTTCCTTGACTTCGGCCTTGTGATCGGCAAAACGGCCCGCTTCAATGGCATCCCGCATGCCCTGCATCAGAGCCTGATAATAGGCCAGATTGTTCCAGGTCAGCAGCATTGAACCAAGCGCCTCGTTTGATTTGACGAGGTGATACAGATAGGCACGCGAATAGTCACGAGCGGCAGGGCAGTTGCTTTCCGGGTCAAGCGGACGATGGTCGTCCTTGTGACGGGCATTCTTCAAGTTGATCTTGCCAAAGCGCGTATAGGCCAACCCATGGCGTCCGGCACGGGTCGGCATCACACAATCAAACATGTCGACCCCACGGCTCACCGCTTCGATCAGATCGTCCGGCGTGCCAACGCCCATCAAATAACGTGGTTTATTCTCCGGCAAGATCGGACAGGTCAGCTCCAGCATGTCAAGCATCACATTTTGCGGCTCACCCACTGCCAAACCACCAATCGAATAACCTTTTAGATCCATCGCCTTGAGGGCCAAGGCCGACTCCTCACGCAGACGCGGCACGTCGCCCCCCTGCACAATGCCAAACATCGCCTGCCCCGGACGGTCACCAAATTGCACTTTGCAACGCTCGGCCCAACGCAGGGACAGCTGCATGGCTTTTTCGATTTCTTCTTCGCTCGCCGGAAGCTTGGTGCATTCATCCAGCTGCATCTGGATATCAGAGCCCAACAGACACTGGATTTCAATCGACCGCTCCGGCGTCATCATATATTTGGCGCCATCAATGTGGGATTTGAACTCGACACCCTTCTCGCTCATCTTGCGCAACTGAGCGAGTGACATCACCTGAAAGCCACCGGAATCCGTGAGGATCGGGTAAGGCCAGTTGGCAAATTTGTGCAAACCACCCAGCGCATCAATCCGTTCTGCACCGGGCCGCAACATCAAATGGTAGGTATTACCCAGAATGACGTCGGCCCCCAAGTCCCGTACCTGACCCGGATACATGAACTTCACGGTCGCAGCGGTGCCAACCGGCATGAAGGCTGGCGTGCGGATCGTGCCACGCGGCATGGAGACTTCACCCCGGCGTGCCTTGCCATCCTGCGCCAATAGCTTGAAGCTGAACTCCGTTGCGCGCGGATCTTGTAAAGGCTGGCCCAGCCCCATCCGGTCGGCGTCAATGGCAGGTGTGCTGTTCGGTGTCATGTCGGTCATTGTCTGGTCTTTCTTTCCCGGCGCAGGCAACCTCAAGGGCGCAGCAGCAACGAGGAATCCCCGTATGAATAGAAGCGATAGCCGTTCTTGATGGCATGCGCATAGGCTGACTGCATCCGTTCCTGTCCCATGATGGCAGAAACCAGCATGAACAGGGTGGATTTTGGCAGATGAAAATTGGTCATCAAGCCATCAATCGCCCGAAAGCGATAGCCCGGTGTGATAAAAATGGCGGTATCACCGCAGAAGGGCTGCACGACACCCGCCTCATCCGTCGCGCTCTCCAGAAGCCGCAGAGAGGTCGTACCGACCGCAATGATCCGATTGCCCCGCGCATGCACTTCGTTCAATCTGGCGGCCATCTCAGGGCTGATCTCGCCCCATTCCGCATGCATCACATGGTCTTCGGTATCATCCGCCTTGACCGGCAGGAAAGTCCCTGCCCCCACATGCAAAGTCACGAAGTGCCGTTCGATACCTTTGGCATCCAGCGCATCGAAAAGCCGGTCGGTGAAATGCAGCCCGGCGGTTGGTGCTGCAACCGCGCCCTCTTCTCGGGCATAGATGGTTTGATAGTCGGTCTTGTCGCGCTCATCCTCGGCGCGTTTCGACGCGATATAAGGCGGTAGCGGAATATGGCCCACCTCGGCGATCGCAGCATCAAGCGACGCCCCTTCGGCGTCAAACTGCAACACCACCTCGCCCGCATCCCCTTTCTCAAGGATGCGCGCGCTCAGATGGGAGCCAAACTCGATCCGATCACCAAGTTGGACCTTTTTAGCCGGCCGGGCAAAGGCACGCCAGGTTGCCAGATCTTCGCGTTTGTGCAGATTGAAATGGATGCCGGCGCGAATATCACCGCGCACCCGGGTTCCTGCCATTTCCGCCGGGATTACCTTGGTATCATTGAACACCAAAGCATCGCCGGGCTGCAGAAAGTCAGCCAGATCGAGCACCCGGTGAGTTTCGAAGGCACCGGATGGTGGCACAAGCAACAGCTTTGCCTCGTCGCGCGGATCATGCGGACGCAAGGCGATATTCTCGGCGGGAAGGTCAAAGTCGAAGAGGTCGACGCGCATGAATTGACTCAGTCATCGATGGGCGCATGGCTCATCAAGTGCTCCAGGCGCGATTTTGCAGAACAACACGGTATCCGTCCGGATCTTCAAAGGTGATCCCGACCTGATCCCAATAGTCATTGTTGGATGGGACGGCTTCATATCCTGCCTGCCGCATCATATCAACCCGTTTCTGCCATTCTTCGCGCTCAGGCAGGTAGAAAACCAGCAAAGCCTCATGATCCGGCGCCCGCGGCGCCGTCACACCATGCTCAATGGTGAATTCGAGATGATAAGGGGCATTGGGGTGACCGATGATCAGGCCATCAAAGCCGTTATGCCCCTCAAAGGAGCCAAGAAGAGCGAAGCCCAGACCCTCGCAATAAAAAGCTTTAATTGCTTCAAAATCGCAACAAGAACGAGCAACGCGCATTTTAGGAAAGTGAATGTCGTAACTCATGCAAGGTCCGGGCTTCGAGAACGGTCTTAGACGTCAGCAGCGACGCGCATGGAAACGATGCTGTCAGGATCCTGCACCGGCTCGCCACGCTTGATTTCGTCGATATTTTCCATGCCTTCGATCACATCACCCCAGTAGGTATACTGGTTGTCGAGCCAAGGGGCACGGTCAAAGCAGATGAAGAACTGGCTGTTGGCAGAATTCGGGTTCATCGCACGGGCCATCGAGCAGGAACCGCGCACATGCTCGGTGGTGGAGAATTCAGCTTTCAGGTCAGGCTTGTCAGAACCACCGGTACCGGTGCCATGAGGGCAGCCAACCTGAGCCATAAAGCCATCGATAACCCGGTGGAACACGATACCGTCATAGAATTTTTCGCGCGCCAGCTCTTTGAGGCGCTCGCAATGGGCCGGAGCAAGGTCCGTACGCAGGGCGATGACAACTTTGCCCTTGGTGGTTTCCATGATCAGGGTGTTTTCGGGATCTTTGATCTCTGCCACTTGTCTCTTCCTTTTCTAAGAGAGTAGGCCCCGCTCCATTCTGCGATGGATATCGGAGCTGTTTGCAAAGGCCTGTCTTGGCAACAGCCCTTACATATTGAATTGCTAGGATTATTCGGCGTCAGCTGCAACCTGCATCTTGACTATAACGTCGGGATTTGCAGGCGGTTCGCCCTTTTTCAGGCGATCAATGAATTCCATGCCTTCGGTCACTTCACCCCAGACCGTATATTGGCCATTGAGCCAGGACGCGCGATTGAACATGATGAAAAACTGGCTGTTGGCACTGTTCGGAGATGAGGAACGCGCCATGCCCACCACGCCGCGTTCAAACGGACGGGCATTGAACTCGGCCTTGAGATCCGGCAGATCCGAACCCCCGGTGCCATTGCCACGCGGGTCGCCAGTCTGGGCCATAAAGCCATCAATCACACGATGGAACTTCAACCCGTCATAAAAGCCTTTGCGGGCCAGTGTCTTGATCCGCTCCACATGATTGGGGGCAAGATCCGGCCGCATCTTGATGACAACACGGCCATGCACCGTGTCAAGATAGAGCATATTGTCCTTTTCGTCCGCGAAGGCAGTCTGCGATCCGCTCCAAACGAGAGTAGCCAGAAGACCAGCAGTCAGAAACAAGCGTCGGGTAAGGGTCATGTATTTTCCGTTCAGCTAGAGAGCTTTTTGTCAAAGGCCGCTTTAACGACATCGGGCACGAAGGGTGAAATGTCGCCCCCCATGACGGCAACCTGACGAATCAGACTGGCAGCAATATGGCGTACCGAGCTGCCTGATGGCAAATAAATGGTCTGCACTTCCGGCGCCAATGTTTCATTGATCCCCGCCAACTGCATTTCATAATCAAAATCGGTGCCGTCGCGCAACCCACGGATCATAATGGTCGCATCGGATCGTTTGGCGGCATTGATCACCAAATCATCAAACGTCACCACTTTCAGCTCGGTTTCCGTTTCTTCGGCAATCGGCGAGACCACCGCATGAATAAGGTCATGACGTTCCTCTGGCGTGAAAAACGGGGCCTTGCCATGATGCACCCCGATGGCCAGCACCAACTCATCAACCAGATGGCAGGCGCGATGGACAATATCGAGATGACCAAAGGTGATCGGATCAAAGGATCCGGGATAAAGGGCGACTTTCTTTGACATTGTCTGCTTCCATTGCATTGCGTGCCTGCCCTTTTCAAGACAGGAAATATACAACGCTGTCAATAGTGCAATACTCGAATTCAGGCTTGCCTTCCAAAACGAATAATGAGAGACATCCGTAAAAATGAATAGGAGATGAACACGATGCTCAGCCCTACTTCATATAGGTTTCGATAAAAGATTTTTTAACGTTGATTTCGTAATAATGCTGATAATTTGGGGATGTTGATATGGCTTCTATGGAAAAAACCAAATTCTTCGTGGCAACTGGCATCATGATTTGCGTGATGGGGCTTGGATTCATTGCATTGAGCGGCACGTCAGCCTTGTCTGATGGCTATGGCACTCCACTCGACATTTCGAGCTTGGGCTTCTTCGGTGAGTCGAACTCCGGCGCCTGCGTCGCCCAAAAAGGCACCAGCTCCTGCAGCAGCGAGCTCGCGCTGGTCAACTGAGCTCTTGAGAACACGCCATTTCTCTTAGCGATCATGCATAGCTCAGGCACCACGTGCCAGAGCGAAGTATCAGAGCATTTTCCATTTTCTTCGATACTCAGAACACAAGATTCTGTCCTGTGCAGTTGCCAGCCCATGCAATCTTGACCATCTGACCAATAAAAAAGGCCCGTCTTGCGGGCCTTCTTTTTTATCTTGTCGCACATAGTTTCCGTGGGAGATTAGCTTTCATCTCCAGATGGTTCGGCGTCTGGAGGCGTTGCACCACCCTCGGCGTCCCCATCCAGCTCATCAGCATCTTCCACCTCGTGATCTTCCTCGGAGATTTTCTCCACGGACACCACGCGCTCGCCTTCGCGGGTCTTGAACACTGTCACGCCCTGCGTCGAGCGCCCCGCAATACGAATACCATCGATTGGACAGCGGATCAGCTGACCACCATCGGTCACCAGCATGATCTGGTCGCTTTCCTCTGCCGGGAAGCTGGCAATCAGCGGGCCGTTGCGGTCATTCACGGCCATGGCAACAATGCCTTTGCCACCGCGACCCGAGGTCCGATATTCATAGGACGAGGTCCGCTTGCCAAAGCCATTCTCAGAAATGGTCAACACGAACTGCTCGGCTGCGTCCATGGCGGCATATTTGTCGCCAAGTTCAGCGCCGGCTACTGCAGTTGCTTCAAGCTCTGAGCCATCTTCGGTCTCTTCGCCAGTCAAGGCACGGCGCATCGCACTGGCCCGACGCAGATACTCACTGCGCTCATCCGGCGTAGCATCGAAGTGACGCAGGATCGACATGGAAATGACCTTATCATCCTCTTCGAGACGAATGCCGCGCACACCGGTTGAGCCACGGCTCTGGAAGATGCGCACATCCTCTACCGGGAAGCGAATGCACTGGCCATTGGCCGTCGTCAGCAACACATCATCATCTGCGTTGCAGGTCTCAACCCCGACAATGCCATCATCGGACCCTTCTTCAAACTTCATGGCAATCTTGCCATTGCGATTGACCAACTTGAAGTCAGACAGTTTGTTGCGGCGCACCGATCCGGAGATGGTGGCAAACATCAGATCGAGGGTTTCCCAGCTCTCCTCATCCTCAGGCAATGGCAGGATCGAGGTAATGCGTTCGCCCTGCTGCAACGGCAAAAGGTTGATCAGAGCCTTGCCTTTGCCTTGTGGAGCGGACAATGGCAGACGCCAGACCTTCATCTTGTAGGCAATGCCGCGCGAGGAGAAGAACAGCACCGGCGTGTGGGTATTGCCCACAAACAGCCGCGTGACAAAATCCTCATCCTTGGTCGCCATGCCAGAGCGTCCCTTACCACCACGGCGCTGGGCGCGATAGGTGGAGAGCGGCACACGCTTGATGTAACCGGCATGGGATACGGTCACCACCATTTCCTCACGCTGGATCAGGTCTTCATCGTCAAAGTCGGCGCCACCTTCGACAATCTCGGTGCGCCGTGGGGTGGCGAATTCTTCCTTCAGATCAAGCATTTCCTGCTTGACGATGGAATAGATCCGCTCACGCGAGCGCAGAATATCGAGATAGTCGGTGATTTTCTCACCCAGCGCATTCAGCTCATCGCCGACCTCGTCACGACCGATTGCCGTCAAACGGGCCAGACGCAATTCAAGAATGGCGCGGGCCTGTTCTTCTGACAGATAGTAAGTGCCGTCGTCATTGATCCGATGGCGCGGATCATCGATCAACAGGATCAAATCCGCCACATCCGTGGCCGGCCAGCGGCGTTCCATCAACTGGTTACGCGCGGTCGTTGGATCAGGCGCATTGCGAATGGTGCGAATGACTTCGTCAATATTGGCAACCGCGATCGCCAAGCCGACCAAAATGTGGGCGCGATCACGGGCTTTATTGAGCAGATATTTGGTCCGGCGGCTGACGACTTCTTCCCGGAACTGGTTGAAGGCATGCAGCACGTCACGCAAATTCATCAGTTCAGGCTTGCCACCATTCAGCGCCACCATGTTGGTGCCAAACGAAGTTTGCAACTGGCTGAAGCGATAAAGCTGATTGAGCACCACATCAGGCACCGCATCGCGCTTCAACTCGACCACAACCCGCATACCCAGACGGTCGGATTCATCGCGAATATCGGAAATACCCTCAATACGCTTGTCACGCACCGCCTCGGCGATCTTCTCGATCATCGTTGCCTTGTTCACCTGATACGGGATCTCGGTGACAATCAGCGCCATGCGATCCTTGCGGATCTCCTCGACATCAACCTTGCCGCGCATCATCACCGATCCGCGACCGGTATTGTAATAGCTGCGGATGCCTGCCCGGCCCAGAATGATGCCGCCGGTCGGGAAGTCCGGACCCGGTGCATATTCGAGCAACTCTTCAGCCGACAAAGCCGGATTGTCGATCAAGGCAATCGAGGCATCAATCACTTCACCCAGATTGTGCGGTGGAATGTTGGTCGCCATCCCGACAGCAATACCACCCGCCCCGTTGACCAGAAGGTTCGGGAAGCGGGCTGGCATCACACCAGGCTCTCTCTCGGATCCATCATAGTTATCGAGGAAGTCAACGGTATCCTTGTCAAGATCGCCGAGAATGGCCTCGGTGACCTTTTCCAGACGACATTCCGTATAACGCATTGCAGCCGCGCTATCGCCGTCAACAGAGCCAAAGTTGCCCTGCCCGTCGATCAGCGGCAAGCGCAGAGAGAAATTCTGCGTCATGCGCACGAGGGCTTCATAGATCGCGCTATCACCATGCGGGTGATACTTACCCATCACGTCACCGACCACACGGGCCGATTTGCGGTAGGGCTTGTTCCACTCGTAGCCATTCTCATGCATGGAATAAAGAATGCGTCGATGCACCGGCTTGAGGCCGTCGCGCACATCGGGCAAGGCACGGCTGACGATCACGCTCATGGCGTAATCGAGATAGCTGCGCTTCATTTCATCCGTGATGGAAGTGGGCTTGATATCGACGGTTAGTCCGTCGCCCGAATCGTTCATGTTTTTGTCTGTCAAAGGAGTGTCTCGAATCCCTGTCAAAAAGGTAGTTCTGTATAAACGATTTGCGCCGCCACATCAAAATTTTGCTCTTGCCCTGTTAGCAAATAGGCTGAACATTGTCGACTAGGGCCATTCCTGATATGCGAGTGGTTTCCATATGTTGTTGGCGGACCGTTTCCTCAGCGTTTCAGCCCTTGCCATCAGGCGCAAAAAAAATGCGGGAAAGTGAGACATGCTGCCATTTGATACATTGCTGAATGCCTTCGTTACCCTGTTCGTGACCATCGACCCGATCGGCCTTGCGCCAATCTTTCTGGCGGTCACCAGTGGCGCATCCAAGCAGGAACGTTTCAAGATCGGAACCCGCGCGGTGATTGTGGCCGCGGGCATCCTGTTGACTTTTGCCTTTGTCGGCCAGATCATCCTGTCAGTGCTTGGCATCTCTCTGCCCGCCTTCCGGATTGCCGGTGGCTTGCTGCTCTTTTTCATTGCCTTTGAAATGGTTTTCGAGAAACGCAAGGAGCGCAAATCAAAATCTGCTGAGGAAGCCTTGTCCGACGATGAAATGCACGACATTGCAGTTTTCCCATTGGCCATCCCGCTGATATCGGGCCCTGGTGCCATATCGGCGGTGCTGCTTCTGTCTTCCCAGTCCACCAACTGGGTCGAGATGACCTCCATTCTTGCCATCATTGCCAGCGTGCTTCTGCTGGTGTTGCTCACCTTTGCCATTGCAGGCTGGGTGGAAAAGGCCCTTGGTGACAGTGGCCGCAACATTCTGACCCGCCTGCTCGGAGTGCTGCTCTCGGCGCTGGCCATTCAGTTCATCGCCGACGGTGTCCGTGCCATGATCACCGGCTAACGCACAGCCCAACATGCCCGCCGAAAGGAGATGCTCCCAAAGGCAGGTGCACCAGGTACGTCCAATCTTGTCAAGCACCCGAGGCGGGCTTATCCTTCATTGCGGAGGACATGCGTATGAGTAACAAGACAGCCGAAGAGCTCGAGCTGAAAATCCAGATGGATGTCGGCGAGCTTCGTGCTCTGCAAGCAAAAGCCGAAGCGCGTGCGGGCGGCGACGCCCTTCCGGCCCAACGGCGGTTGCGCTCCATCTATTTCGATACAGCCGATCATGCCCTGCGGAAAGCAGGCATCGCGCTGCGGGTGCGCGATGATGATGGCTGCTGGATCCAGACCATCAAGGCCAAGACCAAGGTTCAGGGCGGTGTGTCGAACCCGCAGGAAAGCGAAACAGAGATTGCCGGACCCAAGCCGCAGCTGGACCAGATCCTCGACGGCAGCTTGCGTGCCAAGGTCCAAGACGCAACCAACGGCGCGCTGGTCTTGCCCATCTTCGAAACCGTTGTTGAGCGCACCAGCTTTGATTTGCACACGGCCAATGGTGGCTGCGTCGAGTTGGCCATCGATATGGGGCATGTCTTCAGCGACAAGGGCCTCCAACCCATCGGCGAAGCGGAACTGGAACTCAAATATGGAAATGTTGCCGACCTGCTCGATTTGGCCGGGGCGCTGTTCGAAGGTCAGCATTGTCGTCTGGCCAGTCGCAACAAAGCCACCCTTGGTTACGTCCTGATCGGAGCGGAGAGCGCCAAACCGCCCAAACCCAAACCTGTCAGCTTGCCCGCTCTCACAACAGGCCAAAGCATCGAGCAGACATTCATCCAGCAAATGGACCCCATTGTTGCAGCGATCCTGCACAATTGGCACGTCATGACGCAAAGCCCCAATCCAGAAGGACCGCATCAACTGCGGATCAATCTGCGCCTGCTTCGCAGCCTGTTACGAGCCTTTCGCCCGGTGATCGACGGCCCGCCGCTGCGTGCCCTCGACAAGAAGGCACGCACTCTGTCGCGGCATGTGGGACAACTGCGCGACATGGATGTGCTGGTCGAAGACATCTATTTGCCCGTCGTCGCGCAAACTGACGGGGATTTGAGCAACGAGCAACGCATCCTGACCGGCCGGCTCAAGCGCTATCGCGACATGGTCCGCAGGCATGTGCTCGAAGAGCTGGAACAATGGTCCCACGCCTCCTTCCAAATCGAGTTGGCACTTTTCACCCGACAGAAAGCCTGGCGCAAATATGTCTCCAAACCAGACAGGAAAGCACCCATCGACGGGTTGGCGGCCAAGGCACTGGACAAATCCCTCGGGCAAGCCAAACGTCATGGTGACCATCTGACGAAACTCACCCCGGATGAACGCCATGCCATGCGCAAGCGCCTCAAGACGCTGCGCTATCAGGGACAGCTCTTCGCCACCCTCTATGACACCGATAAAACCAACGCCTTCAACAAGCGTCTGAAGGCGTTGCAGAAAATCTTTGGCTACATCAATGACGTGGAAATGGCGGAAAAGCTTGGTGCCGTCACCCAATTGGCAGGCGGCAGCGACGAGAGCGATGCAGCCATCGTCGCCCATGTGCTTGAAACGCATCAAACCGAAGCCGATCACGCTTGGCACAAGGCAAAGAAACGCTGGAAACAATTCGACAAGGCCAAGATGTTCTGGCACTGAACCGCAAACCGATACGATCCCGCAAACCAAAAAGGCCCGATCCTGTGATCGGGCCTTTTTGTTTCATATCAGAAGAGACCAGCCTACATCGGCTTATCGACCCCTTTGAGCGCCACATAGATCGCCGGAATCACCAGCACCGTCAGCAGCGTCGAGGAAGCCAACCCGAACAACAGCGAGATGGCCAGCCCCTGAAAGATCGGGTCCGCCAAAATCACCGCAGCCCCGATCATCGCAGCCAGCGCCGTTAGCATGATCGGCTTGAAGCGGATGGCCCCCGCCTCCAGCAACACATCCTTCAGCGGTCGCCCGGATCCTTTTTCATGACCAACAAAATCAACCAGCAAGATTGAGTTGCGCACGATGATCCCGGCCAGAGCGATGAAGCCGATCATCGAGGTCGCCGTGAAGGCAGCATCAAACAACCAATGACCAAGCATGATTCCGATGAGGGTCAGCGGGATCGGCGTCAACACCACCAAAGGCACCCGGAAGGAGTGGAACTGGGCCACCACCAAGGCATAAATACCCAGAATGGCGATGGCAAAGGCTGCCCCCATATCGCGGAACGTGATCCAGGTCACTTCCCATTCCCCGTCCCACAGGATCGATGTGACAGATTCATCCTTTGGCTGACCATTGAGCAAGATCTGCGGCTTAGGCAGATCGCCCCAATCATGGGCATCGATCTTCTCCTGCACCGCCAGCATGCCATAGATCGGGGCTTCAAAATCCCCGGCAAGGTCGGCCATCACCATTTCTGCCGCGCGGCCATTATGCCGGAAGATCGGAAAACTCGCCTGCTCCCGCTCGATCCGCACCACATCCCCAAGTTCGATCACACCACGTTCGCCCGGTATGGCATTCTGCGGCACCGGGATGGTGAGCAAGCGCTCGGAAATCGTCAGATCGGACCGATTGGGCTTGACGGCAATCGCAACCGGACGACGCCCGCCCCCTTTGTGGGAATAACCAACCACCTGCCCATTCAGATAGTAGCGAATGGTCTGATAGACATCTCCCTGCTCGACCCGATGATATTCCAGATTGTCTTGATCGATGCGAATGCGCGCGCGTGTCGTCGGGACACCGAAACTGTCATCGACATCGACAATGAAGGATACGGCGTCAAACAGCTTGCGCAATTCTGATGCCACCGCACGGCGGGTTTCCGGGTCCGGACCATAGATTTCCGCCAGAAGCGTCGAGAGAACAGGCGGTCCGGGCGGCACTTCAACCACCTTCAAAACCGTGCCTTCCGGCTGTGGCACATCAGCGATCAGGTCGCGGACTTCCAACGCCACCGCATGGCTGGTCCGGTCACGATCCTCCTTATTCACCAGATTGATCTGCAAATCCCCCTGCTCCGGATTGGTGCGGAAGAAATAGTGCCGTACCAAGCCGTTGAAACCAAAAGGTGCAGCCGTCCCTGCATGGGACTGGATCGAGGTGATTTCAGCGATGCCTTTGAGACGATCAGCCGCTGCCGCCAACAATCGATCGGTAGCCTCCAGACTGGAGCCTTCGGGCAAATCTGCTATCACCTGCAATTCCGATTTATTGTCAAACGGCAACAGCTTGACCGTCACATCCTTGGAATAAATCAGCAGGGTCGAAGCAATGGTCGCCACCCCAACCAACAGCAAGAAAATCCAAGCCCGCCCGCGGCCTGACAGGATCGGTGTCGCCACGAGGCGATAGCTGCGCCCCAAAATACCGCCGTCAGCCGCTTCACTATGGCCGGGTTTGCCGATGAGATTCATCAGCCAAGGCGTCAGCATCACCGCAACAAAGAAAGATAACACCATCGCCGCAGAAGCCACCGCCGGGATTGGGCTCATATAAGGCCCCATCAGCCCGGAGACAAACATCATCGGCAACAAAGCAGCCACCACGGTCAGGGTGGCAATGACTGTCGGATTGCCAACCTCAGCCACCCCTTCAATCGCCGCCTCGATCTTGGAGCGACCATCCTTCATCGCCCAGTGCCGCGCGATATTCTCGATCATCACAATGGCATCATCGACCAGAATGCCGATAGCAAAGATCAACGCGAACAACGACACCCGGTTGATCGTATAGCCCATCAAATAGGCGGCAGCCAAGGTGAGCAGAATGGTCGTTGGGATGACGATCAGCACCACCAGACCTTCGCGCACCCCGATGGCAACGCCGACCAGAATGACAATCGAAATGGTCGCCAGTCCCAGATGATAGAGCAGCTCATTGGCTTTCTCATTGGCCGTATCGCCATAATTGCGGGTGACATCGACACGGATGTCCTGCGGGATCAATTGCCCCTTCAATTGCTCGACACGCTGCAGGATGGCATGGGAAATATTGACTGCATTCGCTCCCTTGCGCTTGGCAATGGCCAACGACACGGCGGGCAACCGCTCAAAGCCACCCTCCTCGTTGCGCGTCAGGTTCCAAACCCGGTGATCCTTCTGGCTCTGGCCAACCACAATCCGCGCTACATCCTGCACATAGACCGGACGCCCGTCGCGGCTGGTCAGCAACAGCAATCCAATCTCGGAAGCGCTCTGCAAGGTCTGCCCGACCGCCACCGGCAAGGACCGGTTCTGTTCACGCAACGCACCGGTCATGAAGGAGCTGTTGGCAGACTGCACCTTGCCCACCAATTGCTGCAAGGTCAGGCCGTAAAGGGCCAGTTTTTCCGGGTCCGGTTCGATACGGATCTGGTCTGTCTGCCCCCCCACCAGATAGGTAAGGCCAATATCCTCGAGCTTGGACAGCTCCACTCTCAATTCATCTGCAATGTTATAAAGGGCAGCATCGGTCCAACGGTCGGCAACCGAGCGGTCCGGCGACAGGGTCAGGACGTTGATCGCCACATCATCGATGCCGCGCCCCACAACCAATGGCTCGGGGATACCGACAGGAATGGCCGAGAGATTGGCGCGGATCTTGTCATGCACCCGCAAAATAGCGGCGTCCGAGCTGGTGCCAACCAGAAAACGCGCCGTGACCACCACCTGATCGTCATAGCTGTTGGAATAGACATGCTCGACACCATCAATGCTCTTGACGATGGTCTCCAGCGGCTCGGTAATGAGCTTGACCGCATCATCTGCCTTCAAACCGTCTGCCCGGACATGAATATCGACCATCGGCACAGAAATCTGCGGCTCTTCCTCGCGCGGCAAGGCCATCAGGGCCACCAGACCCAGCGCAAAAGAGGTGATCAGCAAAAGGGGCGTCAATGGCGAGCGAATGAAGCTTTTGGCCAATCCACCCGACAGGCCGAGGCCCAGTTTTTTTGGGGATTTATTTTTGTCCATGCTCGCCCCCTTGCGGCTGGATCAGAATGTCACCAGCCTCAATGCCAGAGAGAATTTCGACCATCAGACCGCTCTGTTTGCGGTGACTGCGCCCCACTTGCACGGCGATGTCAGCTGTTTTGTCATCGGCCAGTCTGGACGTGACAAAATCAACCCCAAAGCGCGTGAAAACCAGATCTTCAGGCACCAGCAAGGCGGATCGTTCCCCGGCACTGACGCGCACCTGAATGCGCTCTCCGACAAAATAGTCGCCCAAATCCGGAACCGTTGCATCGGCAAGCACACGACCATTGGCGATTTGCGGGTACACCTTGACGATTGTTCCAGTCCGATCACAGCCTTTGGCGCAATCCTGCCCTCGGGCCGCGAGCGCAACGCTATCGCCCTTATGCAAGAAACGCGCATGGCGCTCTGGCAGCGAAAGGCGCAATATATAATGTTCCTTGGCAATGGTGGCGACAGCCTCTCCGGGCATCACGACCGACCCGACCGTGATCGGCACATCCAGCACCCGACCCGTCTGTGGCGCCAAAACGGCGCCCTCTTCCAGCTGACGCACAATCACGGCCTTCTCGGCCTCAGAAGCCTCAAGCTTGCTTTTTGCAACGTCATATTGGGTGTTGATCTGATCGAGCCGTGCCTTGGTGGTTGACCCGCGCTGGAACAGAGCCTGTGTCCGCTCCAACTCTGTCTTGAGATTGGCAATCTCCCGTTCCGCAGCGCGGATCTGCGCCTCGATGGCCTCAATCTGCAGATCAAGCTTTGGGTCCTTGACCAAAGCGATGACGGCACCTTCTTGCACAAGATCGCCCTCGGTCGCACTCAACTCGGTCACCGTTCCGGAAATGCGCACCCGCGCCGCAATCGCATCGGTGCTTTCAACGGTCGCGAAGACCGCCTTTTTGTCTGCAATGGTCATTGCCTTGACGACAAACCCCTCCGCTTGCGCGGCAGTCACCGCCAAAAGCAGGCTCATCAGGCTTGCGACATGCAAAGAAGCCCTGAAAGGGTTGAAGAGTGGGTTTGAAATGGTGCGCATGGTTCTCATGATCCTGCCTGAGTGAATTATATTAGTATTTACGAATATAAGAAACTATTTGCTTTGTCAAAGGCCAGACATCGCAATTCGCTATTTTCTTCTGCGCGCCCATCAGATAGGAATCAAACATCACTCTGTTCCGGGGCGACAGAAAGAGGAGAAGAGACTTGGCTGCTGGGTCCAAAAAGGTCATTTATGCCGCATTGGCAGGCAACGCGCTGATTGCCGTAACCAAATTCATCGCGTCATCCATCACCGGCTCATCAGCCATGATGGCAGAAGGCATCCACTCACTGGTGGATACTGGCAATCAGGGCCTGCTGCTCTATGGCATCCGTCGGGCCGCCCAACCCGCAGACAAGAAGCATCCGTTCGGCTATGGGTCAGAGCTCTATTTCTGGGCCTTTGTCGTGGCTTTGTTGATCTTTGCTGTTGGCGCAGGTCTCTCCATTTATGAAGGCATTCACAAGGTGCTTGAGCCCTCCGAGATCGCCGATCCGACCATCAACTTCGTGGTGCTTGGCCTTGCCATCTGCTTTGAGGGCTGGGCCTGGATGGTGGCATTCAAGGAATTCAGCAGCACAAAAGGCAAGAAAGGCTGGGTGGCTGCGGTCAAGGACTCTAAGGATCCTACCGTTTTCACTGTCCTGTTTGAAGACTCAGCGGCCATGCTGGGGCTGGTTGTCGCAGGCATAGGCATCGCCATCGCTTACTATTTCCACATTCCGTGGATGGATGGTGCTGCCTCCATTGTCATCGGCATCATTTTGGCGACAACAGCCTTCCTGCTCGCCTATGAAACCAAGGGGCTACTGATCGGGGAAGCTGCGTCAGACGAGTTGGAGAGCGAGATCGCCAGCGTGGTGGCCAGTCACCCGGCAGTGACGACCGTCAATGAATTGCGCACACTGCATCGCGGCCCCAACGAGGTTTTGTTGACCCTCAGCCTCGATTTCCGCAATGATCTGATGGTGGGTGAGTTGGAGAAGGTCATCGCTGACCTTGAAACCCAGATCAGGGACCGCTTTGACAGCATCCATCGGATTTTCATTGAAGCCCAGTCCTACAAAGACCATCTTTCCGTTGCCCAGACGATGAATGAGCAAGCCTGACCAGCACCTAGGCAACGCTCCTCTTGATTCTTCAAAAAGCCCCGCACTGCTACATGTGCGGGGCTTTTGTTTTGCCCGTCCTCGGCGCAAAATGGGTAAAGCACATCCAATCAGGAGGGCCACATGCGCTTATTCCCTTCATCTTTGCCGCACATCTGGAACGCCAGCCGTCCCCTTGCCTGCCTCATTCCTCTGCTTGGCTTCACCATGTCGGCAGAAGCGGGCAACTGTGACCGCATCCATTATGGCACCGAACTGGTCGACGATGTCACCTATTGCGCCAGCTCCATCCTCCCCAACTCGCGGGTCGCCACCTACCGACCGGGCAACCTTGAAGGTTGGGGCCTATCAAAGGCACACCGGGCCTGGTGCGAAGGTGCCTATGGCTCGGGCGAAGGCGAATGGATTGCCCTACAGGTGCGCCCCGGCACCCGCATTCGCAAGATAATGTTCCTGAATGGCTATCAGAAAAGCACCAAAAGTTATCGAGAGAATGCCCGGGCGCGGGACATAACGATCGAAACCGACCAAGGGGCACGCTTCTCTCATCGACTGGACGATCGCCCCGGCGTGCAGGAAGTCTATCTTGGTGGTTGGCACGATGTGCAAACCCTGCGGGTCTATATCGAGACTATCTATCCGGGCTCAAGATATGACGATCTGTGCCTGTCTGGAATGGCGCTGGATTTCGAAGATCTCCGTGACTTCGAATACCAGCAGCAATAGGTCAGGCAAGGCCAGACATAAGAAAACCCGGCCAAAGCCGGGTTTTGCATCGCATCGACAAGATCCGATCGGTCAAAATGGAATATCGTCGTCCAGATCGTCGCGGAAGTTGCTTGCCTGTGGGCTGCTCTGCTGTGGTCCACCACGCTGACCACCAAAGTCGCCCCCCTGCTGACCACCGAAATTGCCGCCGGGACCGCCAAAATCGCCGCCTTGCTGACCACCAAAGTTGCCACCACCGCCGCCTTCACCGCGATTGTCCAGCATGGTCAGATTGCCGTTGAAGCCCTGTAGAACCACTTCGGTCGAATAGCGATCCTGACCATTCTGATCCTGCCATTTACGGGTCTGCAGCTGGCCTTCCAGATACACTTTCGACCCCTTGCGCAGATACTGCTCGGCAATACGGCACAAACCTTCATTGAAAATGACCACCCGGTGCCATTCGGTTTTTTCGCGACGCTCGCCGGTGTTGCGATCCTTCCAGCTTTCGGAAGTGGCGACCGAGAGATTGGCGATGGGGCGGCCGTCCTGCGTGCGGCGAATATCCGGGTCATTGCCCAAATTGCCCACGAGGATGACTTTGTTCACACTACCGGCCATTCGATTGTCCTTTTTATATCTGATCTTTCCGGCCCGTTTGTAACGGGATTGAATTGTTCGCCAGCATAGGCAAGAACTAAGATCAGTTCCATCCTCTCTTGCTTCAATCCCCGACAATCCCGCAAAATGGACTGAAAACCTCGTCATTCCGGCTTCGATATCGATGCCTGATGCCATATTTTAAACGATTCACACCATAGAACAAAATGTGTACATTTTAAATTTGTCTCGCTAATATGACCAAAAATTGAATCACTCAAACCGCGTGATTGCCATAGGTTTGACAAAGCACTATTGGAAGCTGTGAAGGCGTCATCAGGACTTTCCCAGAGGAATGATCCTTTGCGCTTCGTCACACGTACCAACGACTTCAGCGATTGTGCCCACAAAGCCCATTGGAATACAAAGCGATCCGTCCCGAAAAGGTCTGTCATGTACAAGGATAACGAGAAATCCGTTGCTCCCTCCCAGGTTTCATCCCAGAAAATGATTTCGATTCGCGGCGCGCGGGAACATAACCTCAAGAATGTCGATCTGGACATTCCGCGCGATCAGCTGATCGTCATGACCGGCCTGTCTGGTTCGGGCAAGAGTTCGCTTGCCTTTGACACCATCTATGCGGAAGGCCAACGGCGTTACGTGGAATCGCTCTCCGCCTATGCTCGGCAGTTCCTTGAAATGATGCAGAAGCCGGATGTCGACCAGATTGACGGCCTGTCGCCCGCCATTTCCATCGAGCAGAAGACCACGTCACGCAACCCGCGCTCCACCGTCGGTACGGTGACCGAGATCTACGACTATATGCGTCTGTTGTTTGCCCGCGTCGGCATTCCCTATTCACCAGCCACGGGACTGCCGATTGAGAGCCAGACCGTCAGCCAGATGGTCGACCGGGTGATGGATCTACCGGTCAAATCGCGCTTTCTTCTGCTCGCTCCGATTGTGCGTGGCCGCAAGGGAGAGTTCCGCAAGGAGCTGGCCGAACTGGTCAAACGCGGCCTCACCCGCTTCCGCATCGATGGGCAGATGTATGACGATGGTGACCTGCCGACACTGGATAAGAAGTTCAAGCATAATATTGAGGTCGTGGTTCACCGCATGGTGGTCAAAGAAGGCATTGAAAAGCGCCTTGCCGACTCCCTCGAATTGTCTCTGGAGCTGGCCGACGGTCTGGCGATTGTCGAACTGGTTGACGAGAAGGACGATAAGGGAGAACCAAAACGCATCACCTTCTCGGAAAAATTCGCCTGCCCGGTCTCCGGCTTCACAATTCCGGAAATTGAACCACGGCTTTTCTCGTTCAACAATCCCTTTGGTGCCTGCCCGACCTGCGATGGTCTGGGCAGTGAATTGCAGATCAGTCCCGATCTTGTCGTCCCAGACACCTCACTCAGTCTCAAGGATGGGGCCATTGCGCCATGGGCCAAAGGCACCTCGCCATTCTATCGCCAGACACTGGACGCCCTTGCCAAGCATTATGACTTCAAGCTGACCGTGCCGTGGATCGAATTGCCCTTCAAGGCACAGGAAGTGCTTCTGTATGGCACGGGCGAGGAAAAGGTTCAGTTCGTCTATGACGACGGTGCCCGCTCCTACAAATCGCAAAAACCATTCGAGGGGGTCATTCCCAATCTCGAGCGCCGCTTCCGCGAAACCGAAAGCAACTGGGCGCGCGAGGAGATCGGCAAATACCAGTCAAGCCACCCCTGCTCGGCCTGTGATGGCCACCGCCTGAAGCCCGAGGCCTTGGCGGTCAAGCTCGACAATAAGCATATTTCTGAAGTCTCCAGCCTGTCGATCCGCGCTGCCGCTCACTGGGTGCGCGACCTGCCGGACAGCTTGACGCCCAAACAAATGGAAATTGCCGAGCGGATTCTCAAAGAAATCCGTGAGCGCCTGACCTTCCTGAATGATGTGGGGCTGGAATATCTGACCCTGTCGCGCAATTCCGGCACCTTGTCGGGCGGCGAAAGCCAGCGCATCCGACTCGCCTCGCAAATAGGCTCCGGCCTGACCGGTGTGCTTTATGTGCTCGACGAACCTTCCATCGGCCTGCATCAGCGCGACAATGCCCGCTTGCTCGAAACCCTCAAACATCTGCGCAATCTGGGCAACACCGTCATCGTGGTCGAACATGATGAAGACGCGATCCTAACCGCAGACCATGTCATCGATGTCGGCCCCGGTGCAGGCATCCATGGGGGACGGATTGTCTCACAAGGCACCCCAGACCATATCAAGAATGACCCGGCATCGCTGACCGGCCAGTATTTGTCCGGCGTTGAAGTGATTGGCGTTGACCACGAGCGCCGCAAGGGCAAAAAAGGCAAAAATATCACGGTCGTCAATGCCCGCGGCAACAACCTCAAAAATGTCACGGCATCGATCCCACTTGGCACATTCTCCTGTGTGACGGGCGTTTCGGGTGGCGGCAAGTCCACCTTCCTGATCGATACCCTTTACAAGGGTGCAGCCATGAAGCTCAATCGTGCCCGTGCCATGCCATCCCCGCACGACCGGATCGAAGGCTTGGAACATGTCGACAAGATCATCGATATCGACCAGTCACCGATTGGCCGCACGCCACGCTCCAATCCGGCCACCTATACCGGGGCCTTTACCCCGATCCGCGAATGGTTCGCCGGTCTGCCGGAAGCCAAGGCACGCGGCTATGCACCGGGTCGTTTCTCCTTCAACGTCAAGGGCGGTCGTTGTGAGGCCTGTCAGGGCGACGGGGTGATCAAAATCGAAATGCACTTCCTGCCCGATGTCTATGTCACCTGTGACGTCTGCAAGGGCCACCGCTACAATCGCGAAACCCTTGAAGTGGAATTCAAAGGCAAATCCATCGCCGATGTGTTGGAAATGACCGTCGATGAAGCCGCCGACTTCTTTGCCGCGGTGCCATCGGTGCGTGACAAGATGGTCACCCTGCAAAGAGTGGGGCTTGGCTATATCAAGGTCGGCCAGCAAGCGACCACTTTGTCGGGCGGCGAAGCCCAGCGCGTGAAATTGTCCAAGGAATTATCCAAACGCTCAACGGGTCGCACGCTTTATATTCTAGACGAGCCGACCACAGGTCTGCATTTCCACGATGTGGCCAAGCTGCTCGAAGTGCTGCACAAGTTGGTGAATCAGGGCAATACGGTGATTGTCATCGAGCACAATCTCGAAGTGATCCAGACTGCGGACTGGATTCTCGACCTTGGCCCTGAAGGTGGCGATGGCGGCGGCCAGATTGTCGCTCAGGGCACGCCGGAGGATGTTGCCAAGCATGAGCGTAGCTATACCGGCATTTTCCTCAAGGAGCTGCAGGACCGCCGCAGCAAGCCGTAATTCTGTCCACAGCGCCCACTTTTTCCACATGGCGCGAAAATAGGCACTCCAAGACAGACGCCGAAAAGACGGAATCAGGGTTGGCATCGCATGATTGCCAGCCCTTTTTGCTTCAAAAACGCATGGCTTGTGCACATTGATATACAGAATTGTTGTCTTTGAACTAGATCAAACCCTTTAGCTCGCCTTATGTTGCAGTGCATAATATCAAGGCAGATTTGGCAGAAAATGCTGTTATTTTGCTCGTATTCACCGACACAAATTTCGGCCTAAGCGCTCTCTACGCGCCAACTTACGTAGATACCTCTAATTGGAAGGTCGAAACCTGACCTTTTGGGTAATTTTTTAAACCATTGTAATTGCAAAGAAAATACATCTACTCACCATTTCTCAGGTGGGAAACCCAACTAGACTGCGACAATTTTACAGATTTGCACGAGATGCAGAACTGCTATGCAATATTGTGCAGTGCACATTCATTTCTGATTTGTTAGAAATATTCCAACAACAGTGATCAACAAGATCACTTCAGAAATTCAGGTTTCCTCCTCCTCCCAGAAACCTGATGGTTTCAAAACGACCTCCTCCCCGTTTTGAGACGTTCAATAAGCCCACCGGACCTCCTCCCCCGGTGGGCTTTTTGCTTTCCGCCTTTCTGAAACCCCGGAAACGGACACAAGTCTCATCAATCAGCGCGCGCAACAGCACACTCCCGGACAGGATCCATGCGCATTCTGTTATTTTGAAGGGATTAATGCAGTCCGGCTCAGCTTGCCTGTCGGGACGGGGATTCGCGATACCAGGCTTCCAACGGCTTGATGATCGGCAGAACGCCATTGTCGTGACGCCAGCTATCAACCGCGTGCCTTTTTCCGCTTTCCTTGTCCTTTACCACGGCTGTGGCATGAGGATAACGACCATCAAGGAAAAAGCCGCGAGCCACCGGTGCAAGCACGGTGTGATATTTGAGCAATCCGTTTTTCTCGGCATAGGTCAGATAAGACGTGGTGTTGCTGGCTTCATCGATGCAATCCATTTGTCCTGCGACACCGGAATTGCGCATATCAAGCCCGCCAATATCCTTGTCAGAGCCGACAATCGGCCCAACCCGCTTCTCGAACCATTGAACGGCCTTGCCGATGGCTTCGCGCTCAGCTTCCGGGCTCGCCTTGCCACGCGCCAGAATGGACTTGAGCTTTGCCAGATCCTTTTCACCGGGTCTGAAACTGTGCTTCAGTTTGCACCCGAAGGCATGGCAAATGTAAATCTGGCTGCTGCTCGGCGCGCGATAGCTCATCCGCGAGGACCAATCGTCCAGAGAACTGGTGCTCTGGGTCTGGCACCCGGCCAGCAAGGCTGACAATCCGCCGACTAGGCAAGAAAAAGAAATGGCTTTGATGCGGGTCATGATGTGAATGAGTCGGCTCCGAAAGGCTGTGTCGCGTCTAATCATGTATCACCGCACCTTGGCAATGCCAAATGGAAAAATTCCAATAGACGCCCATCATGATGCAGATCTGCGAGCCAACGACAGGGCCATCTTTCTGCGCTCAAGGCACAAGTCAGGCTTTGCTTCTGAGCCGAAGGATGATAGGAAAACCCACTTTCCCTCGCTTTGCAAATCTATCTGGAGTGTTGGCAGATCATGCAAACCAAAAAATCCGTTCGTATCATCGGCGCCGGTCTTGCAGGCTCTGAAGCCGCTTGGCAATTGGCCAATCAAGGCGTGCCCGTGATCTTGCAGGAAATGCGCCCTGTCCGCTCGACCGATGCCCATGTCACGGATCACTGTGCAGAGCTGGTCTGCTCCAACTCTTTTCGCTCTGACGACCATGAGGCCAACGCGGTCGGTCTGCTGCATCAGGAAATGCGAGAGGCGCAGTCTCTGATCATCTCCGCAGCCGATGCCAATGCCGTGCCTGCAGGTGGCGCGTTGGCAGTTGCGCGTGAAGCGTTTTCCGAAGCGGTCACCGACCGTTTGGCGGCTCATCCTTTAATCACCTTGGTGCGTGGCGAAGTGGACGCATTGCCTGATCCTGAGGCGGGCCCTTGCCTGATCGCCACCGGCCCCCTTACCTCCAAGTCACTTTCCGAGGCAATCTTGGCGGCAACAGGCGAGGAATCCCTCGCATTTTACGATGCCATTGCACCGATCGTCCATTTCGACTCGATCAATATGGACAAAGCATGGTTCCAGTCCCGCTATGACAAGGTCGGCCCGTCAGGCACAGGCGCGGACTATATCAATTGCGGCATGAACGAAGCCGAATACAAGGCCTTCATCGCGGCGATGCTGGAAGCAGACAAAGCTGAATTCAAGGAATGGGAAGAAAAGGCGAAATATTTCGACGGCTGCCTGCCGATTGAAGTGATGGCCGAGCGCGGCATCGACACGCCTCGCTATGGTCCGATGAAACCCGTCGGCCTGACCAACCCCCATGATCCGGATACCGATCCCTATGCGGTGGTGCAATTGCGCCAGGACAACAAGCTCGGCACCCTCTACAACATCGTCGGCTTCCAGACCAAAATGAAATATGGCGCACAAGCAGACGTATTTCGCATGATCCCCGGTCTCGAAAAGGCCCAGTTTGCGCGCCTTGGCGGCATTCACAGGAATACTTTCCTGAACTCGCCGAAGCTGCTGGACCAGAGCCTGCGCCTCAAATCGATGCCTCATCTACGCTTTGCCGGTCAGATCACCGGCTGCGAAGGATATGTGGAATCAGCGGCGATTGGTCTGTTGGCGGGTCGCTTCATCGCTGCTGAGCTTGCCGGACAAACCCTTGCCCCACCGCCGGAAACCACCGCATTTGGTGCGTTGCTTGGCCACATCACCGGGGGACATTTGATCGATTCCAACGGCGGTCAGCGCTCTTTCCAGCCGATGAATGTCAATTTCGGGCTGTTCCCACCCGTGGAATTTTCGCGCCGCCGGGAAGATGGCTCGAAAATGCGGGGGCCAGAAAAGCAGTTGTCGAAGAAAAAAGCGCTCACCAAACGGGCATTGGAAGACATCAAGGGCTGGTTGCAACAGGCATAGCCAGCCAACAGGCCTTGGGGCGCATCAGACAGCAGCTGCCATTCGCCAAATCGCCCCGTAACAGCGCCACCTCGCCAAACGAAGCAACCTTGCGGGGTGCTTCTTGCGCATCCGGATCATCAAACGGGCCGGAGCAAGCCGCAAAAAGGCGGGGGCGATCTGGCTTCGCACATCCTTGGGTACCAACTTCAATTCTGCCATTGCCTTGGCATGATGCATTTCAGCCAGCTCCCCAAGGGTCAGAAGGGCCGCGGCCACGTTGGCTTTAGACTTGTCGGCAATCAAATCTGCCTGAGCCAAGCCATGGGCGGCAAAAGCATCGGCAGGCAGGAATAGTTTTTGCCGCTCCACATTTTGAGGCCAGTCAAACAGATGCTGTGCCAGACAGATCGCCATCGCGGCATGTCCACACAAACCGGAAATATCAGCAACATCCTTGCAAAGAATCTGTGCCGAGAGCATCAGGGCCAACGCTTCTGTTTCTCCCGCATAGGTCTCGAAATGCGGCATATCTGGCATCGGGTCATTATAGAGATCAAACCGACGCGCTTCGATGATCGGAACCAAACGGTCGATCGGCAATGCATGCCGATGCTGAACCACTTGTAAGGCCGAGGCGACGGGTCCAACATTTACCACCTCATTTCCAGGGCTCTGATCAACAGTGGCGTCAGCGACAATATCCCGCCACCATGTCAGACGGATATCTCCCATCGCGGGCTCGCTAACGCGCGTTGGAATCACGGCGACATCAGCAAGGAAACATTGAAAAGCAAGAAAGTCAGCGCGAACAGCCTCAGGCGCTGTCAGGCTGGCAAAATACCGCACAGAATCAAGACGTTTCAGCTCGGACTGACAGAAGGCAAACGCATCATGCAGGTCTGACATGCTGGAGCACCCTTCCGGCTCAATCGACGGGCAACAGGACGGCAGCGACGGCTCGATCTTCGGACAACAGGATATTGAGCGTGCGCACAGCCGCACCCGTATCCATCACATCCAGTTTCAGCCCTTCACCACGCAAGTGCCCTGCAACTTTGGGGTCCAGCGGAGTGAGCCTAAGTCCCGTACCGATCAGCAGGATCTCGATGTCGTCTTTCTCTGTGAGAATCCGCTCAAAGCTCGCAAGGCTGAACGGGCCATCCTCAGGCAGGTCCCAACGGCGGGTGCCGCTCGGCAGGACCATCAAGGCACCTTGATGGGACATATCGCCGAAGCGAAAGCCACCATTGCCATAATAGTCGATGGGGTCTCGTCCGGGATAAAAGGCATCGACCATTTCGATACCAGCGGCCAGAGCGACGGCATTCTCGATGAAGCCATCGGCTTGAGGCGCGACGCCGGGCGGAGTGTCCCCCTGCCCGGCGCGCGGTTTTGGATTGGAATCGGGCTTGTCTTTGTTGCCCTTCAACCAGTTGAAAATCATCGGATCAAGAGGCCGTCACATTGCCAGCTTCGTCCGTTTCGGACGGCACCGCAACCTGTTCGGAGCGCAGCTTCAGGAAGATGAGCAACGGAGAGGCGATGAAGATCGACGAATATGTACCGACAAAGACACCCCAGATCATCGCGAAGGTAAAGGAACGGATCACTTCACCGCCGAGGAAATAGAGCGAGCCGAGAGCCAGCAAAGTGGTCACCGAGGTCAGAAGCGTCCGGGACAGGGTCTGGTTGATCGACAGATCCAGTACTTCCGTCAGAGGCTTCTTCTTATATTTGCGCAAATTCTCGCGAATACGGTCATAGACCACCACGGTATCGTTGAGTGAGTAACCGACGATGGTCAGAACCGCTGCGATGGTGGAGAGGTTGAACTCCATTTGCAGCAAGGCAAAGATACCAATGGTCAGGATCACGTCGTGCGAGGTGGCTATCACGGCCCCAAGCGCGAACTGCCACTCAAAGCGGAACCAGATATAGACCAGAACTGCGAACAGGGCAGAAATCACGGCAATGGAACCGGCACTTGCCAGCTCACCGGAGACACGGGGCCCGACCACCTCGACACGGCGATATTCCACCGTGTTGCCGAGGGTTTCCTTGACCAGCGTGACAACATTCTGCTGGGCTTTTTCGTGGCCTTCTTCACCGGCATCCTGCGTCTGAACGCGGATCAAGACCGTGTCGGGCGCGCCAAACTCCTGTACTTCCACGTCCCCCAAACCAAGCGTGCCAAGTTTGGCGCGCATGTCGCCAACATCGGCCACCTGTTCAGCGGTCTTGACTTCAATCAGCGTGCCGCCTCTGAAGTCGATGCCGAAATTGAGGTTGAAAATCAGGTAAAGAGCAAGCGAGGCGATCACCAGCAAACCGGAGAGCGGAAAGCTCCAAAACCGATCTTTCATGAACGGGATATGGGTGCCATCCGGGATAAAACGAAGCGGTTTCATATCAGTCTCTCCGTTGGATCAAATAGGCAAGTTGGCAGGACGGCGGGCCTTGACCCATGTCGCCACCAGCAAGCGGTTGAAGGTGAAAGCGGAGAAGACGGTCGTCACGATACCGACAGCGAGGGTCACAGCGAAGCCACGCACAGGACCGGAGCCGAGCGAGAACAGAATGATCGCCGCGATGAAGGTTGTGATGTTGGCGTCAAGAATGGTTCCCAGCGCCCGGCTGTAACCGGCATCAATCGCCGCAATGGTCGACCGACCGAAATTGTTTTCTTCGCGAATGCGCTCATAAATCAGCACGTTGGCGTCCACTGCCATACCCACAGTAAGAACGATACCGGCAATACCCGGCAGGGTCAGCGTGGCACCAAGGCCGGACAGAACACCAATGATCATGCCGACATTGACCACCAGAGCAATGTTGGCAAACACGCCGAACAAACCATAGCTGATCAACATGAAGATCACGACGGCACAAGCCCCGACAAGACCGGCAACTTCGCCTGCCTCAATGGAGTCCTTGCCAAGGCCCGGACCAACGGTGCGTTCTTCGATGATGGTAAGATCGGCAGGCAACGCGCCAGCCCGCATCAACACCGCCAGATCATTGGCGCTATCCACGGTGAAGGATCCGGAAATGATACCGGAGCCACCGCGGATCGGTTCGCGAATGGAAGGCGCGGAGATGACCTCATTGTCAAGCACAATGGCGAAGGGCAGACCGACATTCTGCTCCGTGACGCGCGCAAATTTCGTTGCACCCGACGTGTTGAAACGGAACGAGACAACAGGTTCGTTGGTCTGCGGATCAAAGGTTGGCTGTGCATCATCCAGCTCATCACCGGAAATCAGCACCCGTTTGTTGACAAGATAAGGTGTGCGTTGGTCGGCAGGCAGAGGATTTTGAGGATCTTGCGCTTCGAACAACACTTCCGAGTCCAGTGGCGGACGGGTTTGCAGCGCATTTTCCGGAGCCATCGAGGTATCCACCATCCGGAACGTCAGCTTGGCGGTGGATTCAAGAATTTTCTTCAGGCGATCGGAATCCTGCAGCCCCGGCACTTGAACCAGAATGCGGTTGTTCCCCTCACGCTGAATGGAAGGTTCTGTGGTACCCAGTTCGTCAACACGTCGGCGGATCACTTCAATCGACTGCGCCACGGCATTCGAGACGCGCGACGTGATACCTTCCTCGGTCAGGCTGAGGCGGAACAGACCATTCTCATTGACATCAAGAACGGTTTCCATCGCACCGCCCCCTGACAGAATTGACGAGGTGACCGGTTGAACGAGGGTTTGAAGTTTCGTCCGCGCTGCTTCCAGATCGCCAAGTTCGCGAAGGCGTACTTGCACTGCGCCGTCTTTGACTGCGAGACCTCTATAACCGATCTTGTCTTCACGGAGCCGGGAGCGGACATCGCCGCGCAGAACTTCAAGGCGTTCCTTGATGACACCCTCTTCCTCAACTTGCAGCAGGATATGGGCCCCGCCCTGAAGATCAAGACCAAGAACCAATTGTCCGGACGGCATCCAGCTTGGCATCGTGTCTTTGAGGAATTTTTCGGAAAAGAGATTGGGAAGAGAAAACAGGATGCCCACGATCACGGTGATCAGGACCAAACCCACTTTCCATTTGGCGAAATGTAGCATGCGGCTATCCTACCATTATAGGCAGAGCACCCGGCGCGAACCGGGTGCGACTTGAAATGAAATAAGGCTCAGGCAATCAGGCTTTGCCAGCAGGCTCGGTCTTGGAGCGAACTTCTGCAATCGACTTGCGAACAACTTTGATTTTCACGCCTTCAGAAAATTCAACGGTGACTTCGTCACCTTCGGTCGCGTTGGTGATCTTGCCCACCAGACCGCCACCGGTCACGATGGTGTCGCCACGGCGCACATTGGCCACCATCTCGGCGTGTTTTTTCACCTGCTGGCGTTGCGGACGGATGATCAGGAAATACATGATCACGAAGATCAGGACAAACGGCAGGAGTTGCAGAATTTGCGCGTCCATAGAGGCCTCCTTTGCGGTGTGTACCCACCCATCGGGCACATTCCGTGGATATGTTGGACCATGATTATGGTCGGGAATGGGGTCGAGCGGACTATAGCGATCCAACGACACTTTGCAAAGTGTCCGTGAACGGTTTGCAACGCTGTATCCAACTCTGCTAATCAAGGGCTAGACATAATGATCCTTTGCACAAGATGAAAGGGGCAACAGGCGGTTCCTCCCGTTTTTTCGCCACCTTTTCCGCGGCTTGGGACGCCAATCACGGAGCCTTTCCTTCCATGTCCGCCAGTGAGCTCGAAAGAATCGCAAAACTGCTGAAGAAAATCCACATCTCAATCGATCGCGCCGTGCCGCCAGAGACACCGAAAACGGATCTCAACGCGGCTGATGCCTTTGTTTGGCACGCGACCCCGGTCGCTTACCTCCAGCCGGTCACAAAGGTCAATCGTGTGGATATCAGTCTGCTCAAGGCAATCGATCGAAACCGCGACATCATCCTTGAAAATACCCGGCGCTTTGCCAAGGGCCTGCCGGCCAACAACGCACTTTTGTGGGGTGCCCGTGGCATGGGGAAATCATCGCTGGTCAAGGCCTGTCATGCAGCGGTGAATGAGCAGACAGCAACAGAAGACCGCCTGAAACTGATCGAAATTGCCCGCGAGGACATCGAAAGCCTGCCGATCCTGATGAACCGTCTGCGGGGACGCACGGAACGCTGCATCCTCTTCTGTGATGATCTGTCCTTTGACAGCGGCGAGAATGCCTACAAATCCTTGAAGGCCGTGCTTGATGGCGGCATCGAAGGCCGCCCGGACAATGTACTATTCTATGCCACATCCAACCGCCGCCACCTGATGCCGCGCGACATGATCGAAAACGAAAAGTCGACCGCCATCAATCCCGGCGAAAGCGTGCAGGAAAAAGTCTCCCTGTCCGACCGTTTTGGCCTCTGGATCGGCTTCCACAACTGCTCGCAGGATGACTATCTGGCCATGGTCAATGGCTATGTCGCTGATTATGGCATCGAGGTTGACCCTAGCGTCTTGCGCGCCGCAGCTCTGGAATGGGCCACCACCCGCGGCTCCCGCTCCGGTCGCGTCGCCTGGCAGTTCATTCAGGATCTCGCCGGTGAAAAGGGCGTCAAGCTGCGCTGACAGTGCCCGGAACAACCATCAAGGAAGCAACGAGTGCAGTGATGGCTTTGCCGAATAAGGACAAAAGCCACCCCTATCCAGATCAAGGCACCCTGCATATTTCCGCTGCGAAGCAACCCGGCTTAGCATAGTGAGCGTGGATATATCTGACGGCCGGGTCTGCCAGAAACGCCTCGATACTGGTCCTGATTTCGTCACCACTGGCAAGATCCGCATGGATAATATGATGCGCTTCATCGAAGGCCCGAAGGGAAATAACCCGGCGGGTCATAACGTCTGGCACTTGATCGATATAGTGGGCGGCCTGTTGTGGTCCCTCACAGATAAAAATGGCGTGACGGGATCGATAGGGCGATTGGACGGGCAAATGCTCATAATTGAGCAGCAAGGCCGTTTCACCAATTGCCATGTCTCTTAGTCCCACACGATCCGGAAAGCCTGGGCATTCTTCCACCTGATAGCGAATGACCCCTTGTTGTTTCAGAACGTCATCCGACAACCCGAACAAATGAGAAAACTGGTCAGGCTCCAGCCCGGAAATTTGAAAAGACATGGTTTGCTCCGTTTGAATACCAATCAATGTCCTGCATCCTAGGAACAGCCATCACCATCGGCAGCCCGTTTCTTGCTTGCCAACAGAAAAGCCTTCAGAAACAAAAAAAGCCCCGGCCAAACCAATGACCGGGGCTTTGAACAGTCTCTGGGATCAACTTACAAAGCGGAAAGAATGCGCTCGAGCGCTTCCTGAACCTTGGCTTTCAGAGCATTCTGCTCTTCCAGCTTGGCCTTCTGCTCGGCAACGATGTGATCCGGCGCATTGGCAAGAAACTTCTCATTGCCAAGTTTGGCCTCGAACTTAGCCGCGACTTTGGAGATCTTGTCGATTTCCTTTTCCAGACGGGCCTTTTCAGCGGCCAGATCGATCACACCAGCCAGTGGCAGAGCGACGGTTGCTTCATTGACAACCACCTGCGCAGCCCCTTGCGGCACTTCGTCAGAGATCTTGATATCTTCAACACGTGCCAAACGTTTCAGAACGGCATCCTGATTGGCAAGGCGTGCTTTGGTCTCGTCACTCGCCCCAACAATTTCCAACTTTAACTGGCTGGACGGTGGAATATTCATTTCCGAGCGCACCGAACGAACCGCGCTGATGATATCAACCAACCAGTTGATTTCATCGGCCGCACCCGTGTCAGCAATGTCATAGCTTGGCCAGCTTTCGGTGATCAGCAGACCATCGCGCGCCGGGCCGATCTTGCCGGTTTCCGCCCACAGCTCTTCGGTGATGAATGGCATCAACGGATGCAGCAGCAAGCAGATCTGATCGAGCACCCAAGCCGCACAGGCTTGCGTCTCACTCTTGGCATCGCTCTCGCCGTCGGCCTGCAAAATGGGCTTGGACAGCTCGATATACCAGTCGCAATAGAGGTTCCAGACGAAGCGATAAAGCCCGTTGGCCGCATCATTGAAGCGATAGGTCTCGATCGCGTCGGAGACTTCCTGCGCGGTCTTGGCCACTTCGGTGACGATCCAGCGGTTGATGGTTTCTTTGACACTGTTCGGGTCGAACCCTTCGACGCGGGCGCAACCATTCATCTGGGTGAAGCGGGTTGCATTCCACAGCTTGGTACCAAAGTTCCGATAGCCAGCCACGCGGCTGGTGGCGAGCTTGATGTCACGCCCTTGCGCGGCCATCGCCGTCAGGGTGAAGCGAACGGCATCCGCGCCATATTCTTCAACCAGATCCAGCGGATCGATGACATTGCCCTTGGACTTGGACATTTTCGCGCCATGCTCATCACGCACCAAGGCATGGACATAAACCGTGTGGAACGGCTCCTGCTTCATGAAATGCATCGACATCATCATCATCCGGGCAACCCAGAAGAAAATGATATCAAAGCCGGTGACCAGCACGTCGGTTTGATAATAGCGGTCCAGCTCAGGGGTTTTGTCCGGCCAGCCCAAAGTCGAGAAGGGCCACAAGGCAGACGAGAACCATGTATCAAGCACGTCTTCGTCGCGGGTCAGTTCAACCTCTTTGCCGAACTTCGCCTTGGCCTGCTCCATCGCCTCTTCTTCGCTGTAGGCAACAAAAACGGACTCGTCCGGGCCGTACCATGCCGGGATCTGATGGCCCCACCAGAGCTGACGGGAAATACACCATGGCTCGATATTTTCCATCCACTCGAAATAGGTCTTTTCCCAATTTTGCGGTACGAACTTGGTGCGGCCTTCGCGAACAGACGCGATGGCAGGCTCGGCCAAGGTCTTAGCATCGGCAAACCACTGGTCAGTCAGCATCGGCTCAATGACAACGCCGGAGCGGTCACCAAATGGCTGCATGATCTTTTTATTCTCAACGTAAGGCACGTCATTGCCGTCTTCATCCTTGGTGAAAACGCAGAGGCCTTCCGCGTTGATAGCCGCAACGATTTGCTTACGGGCTTCAAAGCGATCCAGACCGCGATATTCATCCGGCACAAGGTTGATGGCATCAACTTCGCTCTCGCTCGGCAGGTCGCCGGATTTGGCAATCGCAACAGCCGTCGCAGAGCATTCCGCATAAGGCGCGCCATCGGCACGCAGAGCTGCTTTCACATCCATAAGGCGGTAGCAAGGAATGTTGCCGCGACGCGCAACCTGATAGTCGTTGAAATCATGCGCACCGGTGATTTTCACCGCACCAGAACCGAAATCCGGATCAGGATAGTCATCGGTGATGATCGGGATCAGCCGGCGATGCTCTTTCGGACCAACCGGGATTTCACAGAATTTGCCAACAATCGGCGCATAGCGTTCATCGGACGGATGAACCGCAACCGCACCGTCACCCAGCATGGTTTCCGGACGGGTCGTGGCAATCGAAATATAATCGCGCTCTTCCTGGAAGGTGATGTTTCCGTCTTCATCCTTCTCGGTGTAGGTGTAGGTCTCCCCACCAGCCAGCGGATATTTGAAGTGCCACATATGGCCGTCGACTTCTTTATTCTCAACCTCGAGATCGGAAATCGCGGTTTCAAATTTCGGGTCCCAGTTGACCAGTCGCTTGCCGCGATAGATCAGACCGTCATTATAAAGCTCGATAAAGACCTTCTGAACGGCCTTTGACAGACCTTCATCCATGGTGAAACGCTCACGCGACCAGTCGGCAGTCGCCCCCAGACGGCGCAGCTGGTTGAAGATCGTGCCACCAGACTCGCCCTTCCATTGCCAGACGCGCTCGAGAAATTTCTCGCGGCCCATATCCCGGCGGGACGGTTCCTTGTTGGCCGCCAACTGGCGCTCGACAACCATCTGCGTGGCAATACCGGCATGGTCCATGCCCGGCTGCCACAGCACATCCTTTCCATGCATGCGGTGGTAGCGGATCATCACATCCTGCAGGGTATTGTTGAGCGCATGGCCCATATGGAGCGAGCCGGTCACATTCGGTGGAGGGATCACGATGCAGAAGCTGTCCTGCCCGTCCTTCTTGCCAGCACCTGCCTTAAAGGCACCGGATTGTTCCCACGCATCATAAAGGCGCGGCTCAACCGCCGCCGCATCGAATGTTTTCTCCAGCATCATACTTCCATATCGCAGGCATAAATGGGGTGTCCCCCTCGCCTGTCTCTCAAATGTCAGATCCCGGCCATGGCACGCCAAGCCTGATCAAAAAAGTCTCGGGTAAGGTGTAAATCCCATTCCGCCCCGGCCTGTCAACCATTTGAGAGGCCTTGCGCGCAATCTTGCGCCAACTGACGCATATTTCACGCACAAAAAGAACGCAAACGCATCAATCGGGTGGCGAATATGAGGATTTCATAAGGGATTGGTGCGGGTGATCAGCGGAAATGCTGCTCACCCCTGGACACTCGCTCAATCTCGGCACGGACAAGCCGCTCGACCATAATTGGCAAATTCTGATCCAACCATGCCTTCAGCATCGGCCGCAGCATGTCCTCGACCACATTTTCCATGGTGCGTGGATTGTTGGACAAAACCGTATGGGTAAGATTGCCAAACGCACTGGTGACGATGGATGAAACCTCATCGGAGACCAATGGAGAGCCACGACCGACATCTGGCAACGGCCCTGTCGGCGTCGGTTCGGTTTCAATGCTCGCCTTGAGCATCTCCGGCACCTTCTGCTCCAGCGTTTCCTGAACCTTCTGTTCCAGTGCAGATGGTTCGGGTTTTTCAGGCTCAGGAGCCGGTTCCTTTTCGGCGAACATTAGGTCGTCATCGCGCGGCTCGACTAGATCTGGCTCCTGCCAAGCGGTCTGAAGCTCGAGAACCTCTTCTTCCTCTTCCGGCTCGTCGGCTTCCGCCGCCATGGCCGCAGCCATGTCCATTTCGAGGTCTTCTTCCGGTTCTGGCTCTGGATCCGGGGCTGGGCTGTCAAACAGCGCATCCAAGTCATCCTGACTAAGCTCGGTATCGCCCGCGGGCAACTCTGCTTCAGGTTCTGGCGCACTATCTTGACTGATGGCAGCTTCCTCGTCGGAAATGATGCGACGAATAGACGCCAGAATTTCCTCCATAGAGGGTTCTTGAGCTGCACTGGAATTCGACATGGCCTCACCCGAAACTACTGACAAACTAGGTCGATGACCGCCCCACGCTCCGCCGTGAACATGATTCGGTTATCTCTTAACTATAGGCGGTTTCAATATTTGTTGAAATCCGAACAGCCAAAAACCGCCAAACAGATGTGGAGGGACCACCTAAATCCCCCAATTTTAGCGCCTTTGTGCGGGCAATTCGACCAAAGGCACACCAAAAACACCAAGCCAACCCGATGGCGTTGGTCATAGGAAAGCATTCCCCGAACTCAAAAAGGGACGCAATTGCGTCCCTTTGAAGTAAAAACCTAGCCTCATTAGCTGCTGACCAGATAGGGAACCGGATCAACCGGATCACCCTTGATACGCAGTTCGAAATGCAATTGCGGGCTATCCACATCCCCCGAGCGACCGGCTTGAGAAATAATCTGACCGCGACGCACCTGTTGCCCCTTGGACACCATAATCTTCTCGTTATGCGCATAGGCCGTCACATAGCCGTTTGCATGCTGTACAAGAACCAGATTGCCATAGCCCTTCAGCTTGTCACCCGCATAGATGACCGTTCCACTCTCTGCGACCCGAACCGATGTACCGGCAGGCACTGCGAGATTGATACCGTCATTGCGACCGCCATCACGCTTTCGGCCATAATTGGAGATGATCCGCCCCCGAACTGGCCAACGGAACTGTGGATCGTTTGATGCGACACGCGCGTCAGAGGGCTTGGATGGCTGCGAAACAGGGCGCGCATCGGACTGAACATCATCGGGCAGTCCGACAGGCTGGCTCAGCGCGGCAACTTTGCGTCGGGTCACCTTGGACTTTGGCGTTGAAGCTTTGCTGACAAACCGTGGTTTGGTTTTCGGCAGCTTGGCAAGCCGCAGCGGTGTTTTCACCTTTTGCTGAGAAACAGCAGTCATTACGGTCGACTGACGATTGATCGACGCAGTTGATGTGTAATCAACATTCTTTTGCGGAATCCTGAGACGCTGCCCCATGCGGATACGCGATGTAGGCGACAAACCGTTGACCTGAGCCAGAGTCTTTGTCGACACACCATATCGGCTGGCAATACCACTCAGCGTATCGCCGGGCATGACCATGTGACGGTTCTGCGCGTTGGCCTGCTGCTGATGACGCGACACATTCACGGCATAAGGGGTGTTGGACTGCAGCCGCAAAGGATTGGCCTTGGGCACCCGAAGCGCAATCGGCATGGTCGGCAGACTGGACGTCTGAACAGAGGGCGACTGCCAACGGGTCTGAGGCTGCACGGATGCAGCCGGCTGAATCTGCGCCTGCTGGTAGACAGGAATGATCAATTGCTGACCCGGTGCAATAAAGCTCTGATCTACCAATCCATTGACATCGGCAATTGCCTTTGCAGGCACACCATAGCGACGCGACAGCCCCTGAATATCGTCACCCGGCAAAGCAGTGATCATCGACCCGCCAGCGCTGGTCCATTGACCACTGGTGCGGGGAGCAGAAACCCTCTGCTGGTTCAAGATCTGCTGGTTGGTTACAGGCACGCGTGCATTTTGTGACTGGATCGCAGCGGGCGGCTGGATCGAAGCAGTCGATGTATAGTCGACCGCCTTTGGCTTGGGCGATGACTTTGGCAGGGAGAAGAATTTTGATATCGAGAAGCGACGTGTCTGCTCAACCGGCTTTGGCGGCATTGGCTGCGCTGCAACAGGCACATTCACCGTAGCTCGTGGTGCCAAAGTCTGAGGCCGATAGGTCGCCAGTTGCGTCTGTTTCGCACGTGGCGCTGCTTTTGGCATACTGTCAAAGCGCGAGACAACAACCGGAGGCCCACTAAGAGGGGTAGAATTGATGGAACTGGTTGCAGTATAATCCGCTGAGCGCACATTCACCGGCACAGAGACAGGAGCGGTAACGGGCACCCGATTGCTCGCCACTGTGACCGGAACGGACTGGGTTGGCGCCTGCACGATCGGCGGCATCGGCTGGGAATAAACTGGCTGCGGCGTTGCGCTTGGAATCGAATTGGTGACGAACTGTTGCTGTGCTGGCGGCGTTACATAAACCGTTTGAGGCGGGCTATAGACAGGGGCCGGTTGGGTGACAGGGCGTGCAGGAGCGACCGCAGCAGGCATCGACTGAACGGCAGCGCTCTGAACAGGCACCTGCTTGGTTGAGTTGGTGAAAATGCTTTGCTGATTGGGCGTATATCCCCTTTTGCTGGGATCGCCCCATTGTCGTTCCAAATCTCCACTACAAGCCGCCAGCGTCGCTGCAATGGCAACGATGGACGTTGTTGAGAGACATTTACGCAATACAGAATAGTTCATGCCAACACCGGTTTCAAACGCACTACACCCCAGGTTTGGCTACAATTAAACCGCAGTAACCTTTCCAAACCCTTAAAAATGCATCTAAAACTGTCGATTGGCTGAACCATCCAGCATTACGGATTCAGCAGAGATTCCAATTCACTGACAGGAGAAACAACACAGACAACGCGCCGTCCGAAACGGGTAAACACCTAGCCTCTAGCTTAGCTTTCCGAGCGTGACGTGATCCGTCATATCCAGATTGAGTGGCGTCACCGATATCTGCTGGTTGTAAATAGCATGCAAATCGGTTCCCGGCTTTGGATCAAACCGGCGGCCTTCAAATCCAAGCCAGAAATAGCTCTGCCCGCGCGTATCCACCCGCGGCTCCACGCTCAATTGTGCCTGATCCCGCCGCCCTTGCTTGGTGAAAACAACATCTTTCACCTCATCGGGATGGCAATCGGGGAAGTTGATATTGAGCAGGGTCTGGAAAGGAAGATCGTGATCAAGCAGGCCTTTCACCACCTCCGCGCCTTTTTCTGCGGAACAGGTCCAGTCGACCCCGTCCTTTGATTGCCAGCCATAGGATTGGCTGAGCGCGAAGGAGCGGATGCCGAGCAGCGCCCCTTCCATGGCACCAGCCACCGTGCCCGAATAGGTCACATCTTCGGCCATATTCTGTCCGCGATTGACGCCGGACAGAACAAGGTCGGGTTTTTCGGGCAACACATGCCCGACACCCATAATCACGCAATCAGTCGGTGTGCCATGCACGGCAAAGCGCTTTTCGCCCAGCTCACGCAGACGCAGCGGGTCATGCAAGGTCAGGGAATGGGACATCCCGGACTGCTCACTTTCCGGAGCGACAATCCAGACATCATCGGAGAGGGAACGCGCAATTTTCTCCAGAACTTCCAGACCTGGAGCATTGATACCATCGTCGTTGGTCAGCAGAATACGCATCTTTCCCTCTTTTCTTCAAAATTACGATCGCGCACGTCCATGTGCGCGATACGGAAAACCCGCCAAACGGATCAATGGATCATACGCACCGAGTTCATGCGCTGATCACCTCAAGACCACCCATATAGGGACGCAGAACCTCAGGGATCACGATCGACCCATCGGCAGTCTGATAATTTTCCATGACAGCGATCATACAACGGCCAACCGCAACACCGGATCCGTTCAGCGTATGCACAAATTTCACATGCTTCTCACCGGGCACCCGATAACGGGCATTCATCCGGCGGGCCTGAAAATCGCCACAGGTGGAAACGGACGAAATTTCGCGATAGGCATTCTGCCCCGGCAGCCACGCTTCGATGTCAAACGTCCGGCGCGCCCCAAAGCCCATGTCGCCACAGCAAAGGGTCATGACACGATAGGCAATGCCCAGCTTCTGCAACACGGCCTCGGCACAGGAGAGCATCCGCTCCTGTTCGGCGACCGAGCTGTCCTCGTCGGTAATGGAAACCATCTCGACCTTGTTAAACTGGTGCTGACGCAACATGCCGCGCGTATCGCGCCCAGCCGACCCGGCCTCGGACCGAAAACACTGGGACAAGGCCGTAAAGCGCATGGGCAACTGATCCCCGTCAACGATATTGTCACGCACCAGATTGGTCAGCGGCACTTCAGACGTTGGAATGAGCCAGCGGTCATCGTCGGTATGAAAGGCATCTTCGGAGAATTTCGGCAATTGTCCGGTGCCATACATCGCATCCGAACGCACCAGTGTCGGCACAGACACTTCATCATAGCCATGTTCATTGACATGGAGATCGATCATAAACTGGCCAATCGCCCGTTCCAGCCGCGCCAGCTTGCCCTTCAGAACAACAAAGCGCGAACCGGAAATCTTGGCAGCGGCTTCAAAATCCATCCCGCCCAATGCTTCGCCAAGTTCGTAATGTTCCTTTGGCTCGAAGTCCATCTGGGGAATATCACCCCAGCTGTGATGCAGAACATTGTCCGCTTCATCCGCTCCGGGAGGCACATCATCCAACGCAAGGTTCGGCAGGGTGCTCAGCGCTTCATTCAGCTCGTCCTGCAAGGCACGGGTCTTGGCTTCACCGTCCTGAATGATGCCTTTCAGGTCGCTCACCTCGGCCATCAGGGCCTGTGCCTTTTCCTCATCGCCCGAGCCCTTGGCCTTGCCAATTTCCTTCGAAGCAGCATTGCGTCGCTGCTGGGCGTCCTGCAAGGTCTGAACATAAGCGACGCGCGCATCATCCAGTGCGATCAAACGGGACGAGGAGGCTTCGGCGCCGCGCGCAATCTGGCCTTGATCGAAGCTTTCCGCATTTTCGCGTATCCATTTGATATCAAACATGACAATAGTTCCGTTTGTTGCACTGTCACAAAATCTTTCGGGAGACCGACCGGATCGACACCCGCGCTCGAAGACAGCTTGGCCACGAGGCCCTGCCCGATAAGCAAATCAGGAAGGACACGAGTCGGCAAGATGCTAATGGTCGCGCGAAAAATAGGTAAAGGCACCAGAAGACGCAACCCCCATGCAGGAGCCGACTGCCATTCAGCCAAGTAACCCACAAACTGTGTTACTTCCGCAACGAAAAAGGGCGGCCAAGCCGCCCAATTTCGTGGAGATTTATTCCGAGAATTCCTCGCCTTCAAGTTCCTTCTCAAGGCGTTTCTTCTCAACCAGTTTCACCGACCAGATTGACAACTCATAGAGCAGCAACGTCGGCACGGCCAAACCCAACTGGCTGACCGGGTCTGGCGGCGTGAGAACCGCAGCCATCACGAAGGTCGCCACGACCGCATATTTGCGCTTGGCCTTGAGGCCTTCCGCATCCACCAGTCCGGCGCGCGCCAGAAGGGTCAGAACCACCGGCAGCTGAAACACCAGACCGAAGGCAAAGATCAGGGTCATAATCAGCCCCAGATATTCACTCACCTTTGGCAAGTGGGTGATTTGCGCCACCCCTGCCCCGGTCTGCTCCATCGACAGGAAGAATTGCATCGCCAACGGCATCACCACGAAGAACACCAACGATGCCCCTATGGCAAACAGGATCGGCGTGGCGATCAGAAACGGTGCAAAGGCCTGCCGCTCATGTTTGTAGAGCCCCGGTGCCATGAACATGTAGATCTGACTGGCGATGATCGGAAAGGCGATGAACAGCGCACCAAACAGAGCCAGTTTCAACTGGGTGAAGAAATATTCTTGCGGCGCGGTGAAGATCAGTTCGACCTGACGCGACTCGCCCACTGCCGTCTCGTAAGGGATGATCAGGATATTGAAAATATCAGCTGCAAAGAAGAAGCAGACAATAAAGGCAATCGCTACCGCAATGACCGCTTTCATCAACCGGCTGCGCAACTCGATCAAATGCTCGATCAACGGAGCTTTGCTCTCCTCGATCAGTTCCTTGTCACTCTCAGTCATTTAATCGGCCTTTGCGCTGGATTTGTCAGCAGAAGCGTCTGTCTTGTCTTTGGAATCTTCAGCCGGTGCCGCAACAGGGGCCGGGTCGGCGGCCGGTTTGGCATCCCCCTCGTCCACCAGATCCGCAGCGGCCGTGTTGGCAGCTTCTTTTCTGGCGGCCACATCAGCCATTGCTTCGTCAAAATCCCAACTCGCTTCATTGAGATCTTTCTTGAGTTCATCGGTCACATCGTCAAGCGAGCCAATTTCCTTGGTCACAGCATCCTTGATGGCATTGGTCGGGTTCAACTTGCGTGCGTCACTGATGGTATTCTTGACATCCTCAAGCTCCGCTTCCCGCAGGGCTTCATTGAACTGGCCCTGAAAGTCTCCCGCCATCTTGCGCATACTACCCACCGTCTTGCCGATGGTACGCAACAGACCAGGCAATTCCTTTGGCCCTACCACCAAAATGGTGACGATGACGATGACGAGTATTTCCGTCCAACCGATATCAAACATGGATGCACACCGGCTCCGCTAAAGAGAAAAGAGAACAGGCGACGACGGACAAATCCCGGTGGCGCGACCCCTTCACGCCACCCTTGCACGCGCCACCAAAGCAAAGCAATGCCTGCCAATGGTCACATGAACCCGGCAGGCACGACAACAGGTCCTAGCTGACCTTGTTTTTCTCTTCGCTTTCGGATTCCACTGTCTCGGACGGCTTGTTTTCGATCGCGTCCTGCGCGGTGTCTTCGTCCTTGAGGCCTTTTTTAAAGCTGTTGATGCCTTTGGCCACATCACCCATCAATTCGGAGATTTTGCCACGGCCGAACAGCAATACGACCACAACCGCGATGATGACAATCTGCCAGATACCAATCTGTCCCATTTGAATTCCCTGTAATTGATCTTGTCGTTATAGGAAGCATAGCTCCCGATTATATTTATGCCTGGTTTGCTGGCACTGTTTCCTAGAGAGATAAGCCCTTTAGTCTTCCTTGGCAAATATCAGCACATCTTTTTTACGAAAGGATACACCGATATTCTCGCCAACACTGAATATCTGCCCGGCACTCGAGCGCACGAAAAACGGCTGATCCACCCCCTTGACCGAAATCTCATACAGATCCACTTCGCCAAGGAACATGCGCCGCCGCACCCTTGCGGCAATGGCCGGCACATAGGAGCCATCAATCGCCACATGCATTTTGACACCCTGCTGACGGACACAAACCATCAATGGCTGCTCTTCGTCAAAGCCCTCACAGGCAAAGTCACCGACCACCGTTCTGGCCTTGCCCGAGCGATAGACGCCTTCAATTTCATTGAGATCCGAGAAAAAGCGCGCAGCCCAATGATTGGCTGGATGATAGTAAAGCTCTTCGGGTTTCGCATATTGAACTATCCGACCATCCCGCAGCAGCACAATTCTGTCACTCATCCGCAAGGCTTCTTCCGGGTCATGAGTAACGATGATGCAGGTTGCGCCAATCTCACGCAGAACTGCCAGTGTTTCGTCGCGAACCCGGTCACGCAAACGATTGTCCAGACCGGAAAAAGGCTCATCCATCAACAGGATGCTGGGGCGTGGCGCAATCGCTCGCGCCAAGGCGACCCGCTGTTGCTGCCCACCGGAAAGCATATGTGGATAATGGTCGGCATAGTCCGCAAGCCCCACGCGGCCGAGGGCAGCCAAAGCCTCGATCTCCGACGCTTTGGAGGGCAGATCTGTGAGGCCAAACATCACATTGCGCAGGATCGAAAGATGGGGGAACAGCGCATAATCCTGAAACATCAGACCGACACTGCGCTTTTCGGGCGGCACAAAGATGCGACCGGACGATACTTCGCGGTCATTGATCAACACCGTACCCGCCGTCTGCCTTTCAATCCCGGCAGCGATCCTGAGCAGGGTCGTTTTGCCCGAGCCGGACTGACCGAGCAGGGACACAACCTCACCGGGCTTGATACTCAGCGAGATATCACGCAACACCTCTAACCCGTCAAAGCTGCAGGCGACCGATTGGAAGGTCAACCCGGCGGCAAAAGTGGTTCTCGCCGTGCCCCGGTGACCCCATTCGCCATTCTGTCGCTCTGCGCTCATTCAAAACTCCGCACTCGGTCTTCCCCAACCATGTAGCGCGACTGGGGCCCAAAACTCAAATTGAAATTGATTGAAACACTTATATCCAAAAGCAGGGCAACCACAACGTGGTCACTCATCCTCAAGTGCGACGGCCTCCAATGCCTCGGCCTCATCAGCATCAAGTGGATCTTCATCCTCCGCAAGATCCTCATTGTCATCGGGCGTCGGCATCGAGAATGCAGGCGGGAGTGCGGAATCAATCATGCCCGCCCCCTTCAATTCTTCCAGCCCCGGCAAATCCTGAATCGTGGTCAAATCGAAATGGACCAGAAACCGGTCGCTGGTGCCAAAAGTCACCGGACGGCCTGGCGATTTCCGCCGTCCCCGCACCCGGATCCATTCGGTCTGCAACAATACGTCCAGTGTCCCACGCACTGTCGACACACCCCGGATCTGTTCGATCTCCGCCCGCGTCACCGGCTGATGATAGGCAATGATGGCAAGGGTTTCGAGCGCCGCGCGGGACAATTTACGCGGCTCAATTGATTCGGCCTGCATCAGGAAGCCCAGATCTTTTGCGGTACGGAACAACCATTTTCCCTCGACCTCAATCAGATTGACCCCACGCTCCGCATAATCCTGCTGCACCTGCCTGAGCAAAGATCGCACATCGAGATTGTCCGGCATTCTGAGTGCAATCTCACCGATGCTCATTGGCTCGACGCTGGCAAACAGCAACGCCTCCAGCATGCGCTTGAGCTGCAACCGCGCTTCAGCCGCCAGCGCTGACAGGTCGGGATCCTGTTCAAAATCGCCAAAATCCGGCAGCATGCCATCGTCTTGCATCATCGTGCCTTCCTTGAAGTACGAATATAAATGGTGCCAAAGGCATCCGTCTGTTTGAGCTCGAGCTTACCTTCACGCACCAGCTCCAGTGAGGCCGCAAAAGAGCTGGCCATCGCGGTCACCTTAATGTCGGTCATTTGCAGATAGCTCTTGAGGATCACGTCAACCGGCGTCCAGTCCGGCTGCAGCCCGACCAATCGGGTCAGGACATCCCGCGCTTCCTGCAAGGACCAGACCTGCCGCTTGCGCACATGGACCAACGAGACCGATTGCCGTTGCCGCAAGGCCGCATACGAGGTCAGTAAGTCATAAAGAGAGGCCGAAAAATGGATTTTGCGGTTCAGCGACATATCTTCTGGCTGTCCCCGCAGGAAAAAGTCCTTGCCCAATTGCTGCCGCTCCATCAACGCACCCGCCGCCTTGCGCATCGCCTCCAGTTTACGCAAACGAAAGGCAAGCATCGCCGCCAGTTCTTCCCCGCTCGGCTCGTCGCCCTCATCCACTTGCGGAATAAGAAGCCGCGATTTGAGATAGGCCAGCCAAGCCGCCATCACCAGATAATCCGCCGCCAGCTCCAGACGCAGTTGCCGCGCCTGTTCAATGAACAACAGATATTGTTCAGCCAATGCCAGCATCGAAATCTTGGTCAGGTCCAGCTTCTGTTGCCGCGCCAATGCCAACAGGAAATCAAGGGGGCCTTCAAAGCCCTCGACATCAACAATCAGTGCCTCTTCGCCGACACCTGCCTTCTGCACCAGATTGATGCCCGCCATGTCCGCCCATTTGTCTGCCTCATCATTGGCTGCGACAGAATCCGCCGCCTCTGAAGAGGCGTCTGAGGAAGGTGCATTGATTTCATCGTCTGTGACCGACATTGGATCGTTCCTGCAGCCTTACGCTGCAAATCGTATGGGCACGCGGGCAAGCATGGTTGTAGCAGTCTCATTCATGCAAAAGACTACCCCCTTATCCCGGCACAACCAAGAGGATAACCAAAAAACCCGGCACATAGGCCGGGTTTTCTCTTAGTCTCAGACAGCCCGTCTTATCGAGTGGCAACCAGACAGTCGCCGCCAGCATTCTTGATGCTTTGACAGAAAGCAGTTGCCCCGGCACGGTCTCCAAACTGGCCAACCCGCACCCGATAGAAGGTGCCACGATCACCCAGATTGGCTTCTTTGATGTCCGGCTGATAGCCATTGAGGATTGGCAGGCGAGCCTGAATGTTGGCAAAGCTTGCCCGTGCCTGATCCGGCGTCCGCTGCGAGGTGATCTGAACGGTATATCCGCCAAGCGAGTCATTGTTGGCTTGAGCAACCGGCCGAGGTGGCACTGGCTGCGCCGGAGTGCTTTGCGGCACCAGAAGCGTCGGGCTGTTGCTTGCAGGTTGCTGAGCCACCGGCTGAGCCGGTGCTGCGGCCTGTGCAGCCTGCTGCAAAGCCACCAGTTCATCCGGCTTGGCGCGTGGCAGCGGCAGTCCAGTTGCCGCATTGCCTGCATCATTCACATTTGCATCTGTGTTGGTGTTGGCGTTGGCATCGGTCCCTTGCAGAAGGCCACCTTGTTCGATCCCGTTGTTGAAGGTCGAGTTCATCGCCTGCTCGGACGGGGTCTGGTTCAGCAATTGCTGGTCAACGGATGGCGCTTGAGTCTGGTTGGCCGTGTCACCGGAATTTGCCGTGACAATGGTGCCATCGGGACGTACCACAACAGTCCGCACCTCTTTGGGCCGCACCGGATTGGTTGATGCATCCGTATCCCCGTTCTGGGCAACGTTGGTTTCACCACCTGACAGTGAAATAACCCGTGGAGCCTGACCATCGCGGGTCAGTGCCAGTGGTTTTTCGGTTGCCGGCATCAGGGTGCTCGGTCCTTCGTCACTCTTGGTGCCATCGATGCGGTCGTAAACGGCAGCATTCTGATTCGGGATCACTTTGCCACCCGGATCATCGGGAACTTCCTTGACCGGACCCGTATTGGCCTCGACCACAGGGGTTTCGGTGCTGTCTGAATCGCTCTGACCAAAGCCCCAAGCGATCAGACCACCAACGGCAATCACACCCACCGCGGCCAAAGCAGCGATCAAACCTTTGCGTGATTTCTGCTGTTTGGGAGGCTGGGCGGTGGTCATGTCAGGACCGAGGGCAGAATAATCCTCATCCCCCAAATACGGAGAGCTTTCAGCCGCAGCCTGAGCAACACCCGGATCTGCATACGTCCCATGTGGGCCGGATGCCATTGGATAATCATTAGGGGCAGCATATCCACCTTGCTGCGCAGCATAGGCATCGGACTGGGCATAAGGCTGTTGCTGATAATGCGCGTCCTGATCCTGATACCCGCTTTCATAGCCAGCCTCCTGAGGCTGCTGATCGGGATAGCTGGAATAGCCATGCTCGCGACCACTCACATCAACCGCTGGTGCAACAGGTGCACGGTCGAGCATCGGATCGGGATAATGCGAAGACGGCTGAGCCGGAGCCTGATTGAACGCAGCAAACGGATCACTGGCCGGGTCGCTGGCAACAGGCGCACGCACCTCAGGCACGGGCTGGTGCACATAGCTCTCAGGCTCCTGCGGAGCGGCAGAAGGATAGTCAGGCGCACTTTCCCGCGCAGGCTGTGACCAGGAGGCCTGTTCCTCTTGCCGTGTCTGACGGGCAGACCGGTCGAGAGATACGGAATCTGGTGCGGCTTGCCCCAGACGGAACCCGCTCATTGGATCGGCGGGATTTTCCTCTCGTACAGGTTCCCGCGACTGATAGCTTGGAGCCGTCTCCCGCTGGGACGGACGTCTCAATTGGCCATAGCTGCCACTGGTCGCCACATCGTCCGCATCACGCGCCGAAACGGCCGGAGCCGCAGGACGCTCAGCAGGGCTCTCGGTCGAGCCACCCCGGATCAGGCTGCTCCAGTCATCAAGACTGGGTGCACGCCGCTCGGCTGCAGCAGGAGCCGCTGGCGCATCAGAATCTGCAGGGGTTGGCTCATATCGTGGCGACGCCGCAACCGGCGGCGCAAGTGGAGCATCTTCAGTCTGAGCAGCCGGTTTTTCTTCGGCCGTTTTTGGCATCTCGAAGCTTTCTGGCTGGGACCCGCGCAAACCTGCAGAGAAATCCTGAGACGGTACGGACGCAGGCTGTGGCGCTTGCGGCGCCGAAGCTTGCGGTGCCGAAGCTTGCGGTGCTTGCCGAGCCAGAGGATGTGGACGCGTTATTGGATCCGGCTCGCGCTCAGCCACCGGCTCAGATGGACGGGAGGCCGCATCAAGCCCTTGCTGCAAACGCAACTCGCGGATCAACTCCTGTTCGAGCTCTCGCAATTCTTCTTGGGAAACTGCCGCAGGCTGCCCTTTCGGGGATGCTGCAAAATCGAAGTCCTGATTGACGATTCGATCCAGCTCAGCGAGTGGATCCTCTATCGCCTGTCCCGCATCGGGTTTAGGCTGCCCCTGCTCGTTGGAGGAGGGCCAGCCTGGAATCGGCGGAATGGGCTTCTTGTCATTGGTATCAGACATGACGATTTGCCTTTATAATCATACTCTTCACTCGTAATGCCTGGCAAAGCTTGTCTGGAACTGGGTCCGAGGCGACATTATCGCATTTCTTCTGGTGCCGTCACACCAAGCAAGCTGAGGCCCGTAGCAATGACGGTCGCAACAGCTTGAACAAGAGCCAAGCGCGCTTGAGTCATCTTTTCATCTTTAGCGTTAATAAAGCGTAATTGCGGCATTTCCTTGCCTTTGTTCCACACAGAATGGAAATATCCGGCAAGATCATACAGGTAAAAAGCCACCCTGTGGGGCTCTTGTGTTTCAGCAGCACCTGCTGCAATACGTGGAAATTCAGACAGCTTGCGAATAAGGGCCAGTTCAACTTCGTCCTCTAGGGCGCTCAGATCGGCTTTTGCAAGATCAGCCTGAGCAACTGACAGATTCGGAATCTCGGTTGCTGCCTGACGGAAGATCGATGCCGTCCGGGCATGCGCATATTGCACATAAAAGACCGGATTGTCCTTGCTCTGCTCGGTCACCTTGGCAAAGTCGAAGTCGATGGTCACTTCGGACTTACGGTACATCATCATGAAGCGCACCGCATCGCACCCCACTTCCTCGACCACGTCGCGCAAGGTGATGAAATTTCCGGACCGCTTGGACATTTTCAGCTGTTCGCCATCGCGCATCAGGTTGACCAGCTGGCAGATTTTGACATCCAGTCCACCCTTGCCTTCGGTGATCGCCGCAACGGCTGCCTTGAGGCGTTTCACATAGCCACCATGGTCAGCCCCCAGAATATCAACCTGTTGGGCATAGCCACGTTTGAACTTGTCGAAGTGATAGGCAATGTCGTTGGCAAAATAGGTATTTGAGCCGTCCGATTTCTTCAGCGGCCGATCGATGTCATCGCCAAAGTCGGTAGAGCGGAACAGGGTCTGTTCGCGATCTTCCCAATCATCCGGCAACTGGCCTTTTGGTGGTGGTAATGTGCCGACATAGACCTGCCCCTTGCCCGTCAACCAGTCGATGGCTTCCTTCACCCGATCATGCTCGCCGTGAATGAGGCTGCGTTCGGAGAAGAAGACGTTATGTTTGACATTCAGCGCTTCAAGGTCGCCGCGAATCATGTCCATCATCTTATCGACGGTGAAGGCCCGCACCAGCGGCAGCCATTCTTCTTCTGAAGCTTGTTTCAGCTTGTCGCCATGCGCCTTGGCCAGAGCCTCTCCGACCGGCACAAGATAGTCGCCGGGATAAAGCCCTTCGGGGATATCGCCGATTTCTTCGCCCAGCGCTTCGCAATAGCGCAAATAGGCAGAGCGAGCGAGCACATCGACCTGCGCACCTGCATCATTGATGTAATATTCACGACACACATCATAACCGGCAAAGTCCAGCAGATTGGCGATACAGTCACCCAACACCGCGCCACGCGTATGCCCCACATGCATCGGGCCGGTCGGGTTGGCAGAGACATATTCGACATTGATCTTGGCACCCTGCCCCAGATCGCCGCGGCCAAAGTCAGCGCCGCTCTCGACAATGGTACGCACCACGCTGCGCCAGAAATCGTCAGACAGGGTCAGATTGATAAAGCCCGGCCCCGCGACATCTGCTTTGGCAATGTCGCCATCTTCCACCAGAGCATCGACAATCTTGTTCGCCACGTCGCGCGGCTTCATGCCCACCTGCTTTGCCAGAACCATGGCAGCATTGGTCGCCAGATCACCGTGGGACGCATCGCGCGGCGGTTCCACATTGACCCGTGACAGATCAAGCGCCGCCCCATCGCGTGCCGCAAGATCCGTCTTGCCAACAGCAGCAACAACCCGTTCGGTAAACAGCGTAAAGACGTTCATTTCATTTCCAGTCTGATGTCTTGATGGACCGCAGCCCGGCGCCAACCTGTTCGGCGCACGGCTCGACTGCGTCGTCCGTTTCTTTCAAAGCGTCCAAGGGACAAGGGCATGTCTCACGACACTTGACCTGTTCAGATCAAGCCCGGTGAGGAACAGCTTGCTCGCATCAAGCCGTCAAGCGGCTCTGTCCCTGTTCTTTCAAGGGTTCGGCTACGCTCTAGCGCAAATCCGGGGTGACGTCAAACAATCGCAGATGCTCCAAAATGGCAAACCGATCCGTCATCCCTGCCACATAGTCCGCCACCCGTCGGGCAAACACCTCCTGGTCGCAATCATCCAGCCCATAGCGCCATTCCTGCGGCAAGGTCTCAGGACCGGTCATGTGGTAGGTGAACAGATCGCGCAGCACCTGTTCCGCATTGCCCATCACCTGCATCACATGCGGATCTCGATAAACCCGTTCAAACAGAAACCGCTTGATTCCGGCCTCCGCCTTGGCCATGTCCTCAGAAAAACAGACAATGGTCTCCCCCGCCCGGCGCACAGCCTCCACATCACCGGGCGCAATCCGTTCAAGATTGGCCATCGAGGTCTTGATGACATCTTCCACCAAGCGCGTAATCAGGCGGCGAACAATCTCATGCACCACCCGCGGCTCTTCCAGCCCCGGATAGCGGGTCCGCACCTCGCGCAGCGCCTCCCCCGCCAACGGCACATCGTTCAAGTCATCCAGCGAAATCAACCCGGCCCGCAAGCCATCATCGATGTCATGGGTGTTATAGGCAATGTCGTCAGCCACGGCAGCCGCCTGCGCCTCGATGCTGGCATGGGACCACAGCATCAGATCCTGCTGCTCCGCATAGACACGAATGCCAAATGGCAGACCATCGGCATAATGGCCAATGCCGTTGCCCTCACGATCCGTCAGCGGGCCGTTATGCTTCACCAGCCCTTCAAGGGTTTCCCAACTAAGATTGAGCCCGTCATAGTCGGCATAATGCCGTTCCAGCTCAGTGACCACCCGCAAGGATTGGGCATTGTGATCAAAGCCCCCATATGGCTGCATCAAATCATCCAGCGCCCGCTCCCCCGCATGACCAAATGGCGTGTGCCCCAGATCATGAGACAGAGCCAGGGCTTCGGCCAGATCCTCATCGACCGACAAGGCACGGGCAATGGAACGGGCAATCTGACTGACTTCGATCGTATGGGTCAGACGGGTCCTGTGCAAATCGCCTTCGTGATAAAGAAAGACCTGTGTCTTGTGTTTGAGCCGACGAAAGGCCGAGGAATGAATGACCCGGTCCCGATCCCGCTGAAACGGCGTCCGCGTCGGGCTGTCTGCTTCCGGGACCAGACGCCCCTTGCTTTCCAGCGGTTGAACCGCATAGACAGCTCTGGGCTGCGCACCGAAACCGATCATTGCCGACATATTATCATCCATTTTGCATTCAACAATTCGCAAGCCACGCGCCAAGACCATTGACTTAAGCCCAGCCTGCCTTAACTATCAGGGTAACTCGAACACTGTGTGAATGTCTGACCAAATTGGTCCATCCACAGAAGACACATCACTCTTCTAGGCAAGTGATTGAGGATCGGGGCCATGTCGGCCCACTTCTCCACCACCACGAACCAGAAGAGCAAAACGGGACACTTTTCCATGTCACAAACCATCACAGTCACCGATAGTGCCATTCGCCGAATCGCCTTCATCCTTTCCAAGGAGCAGGAAGGCTCGATGCTGCGTATTTCCGTCTCCGGCGGTGGTTGCTCGGGTTTTCAGTATAATTATGATCTTGTCACCCAGAAGGAAGGGGACGATCTTGTCATTGAGCGCGACGGCGCTGTGGTTCTGATTGATCCAATGACCCAGCAATATATGGAAGGATCCGAGGTCGACTTCGTTGACGACATCATGGGACAGGCTTTCCAGATCAAGAACCCACTGGCCACCGCCTCCTGCGGCTGCGGTACCAGTTTCGCGCTCTGAAACGCGCAATCATCCCCTCGTAAAAGATTTATCGCCCGGACGGGCAAAGGCAAACTCCATGCGCATCGCAACCTGGAACATCAACGGCATCAAGGCCCGTCATCCCAACCTCCTGCGCTGGCTGGAAGAGGAAAAACCCGACATTGCCTGCCTGCAGGAAATCAAGTCGGTCGACGAAGCCTTCCCGCGCACCGAAATCGAGGCTTTGGGCTATAATCTCGAAACCCACGGCCAAAAAAGTTTCAACGGCGTGGCCCTGCTCAGCCGCACGCCATTTGAGGAAGTCAATCGCCGCCTGCCCGGTGATGACAGCGACGAGCAGGCGCGCTTTATCGAAGGCGTTTTGGCAACCGACAAGGGCCCCTTGCGGGTCGTCAGCCTGTATCTGCCAAACGGCAATCCGGTCGATACCGACAAATATCCATACAAGCTCAACTGGATGCGCCGTCTGATCGATTGGAGCCGGAACCGGCTCGAGCTGGAAGAAGCCTTCATCCTGTCCGGTGACTATAATGTCATCCCGACGGCCGACGATGTCCACGACCATGAGGCATGGTGGGGCGATGCGCTCTATCGCACCGAGACGCTGGAATTGTTCCGTGAGTTGAAGGCCCTTGGTCTGACTGAAGCCTTCCGCGCCTGCAATGCAACCCCGCATCTTTATTCCTTCTGGGATTATCAGGCCGGTGCATGGCCACGCAATCACGGCATCCGCATTGACCATCATTTGATGTCGCCAGAAGCAGCCAATCATCTCAAGGGCTGCATCATTCAGAAAGACACCCGCGATTGGGAAAAACCATCCGACCATGTCCCGGTGATGCTGACGCTCGATTGTACACCGCAATAGAGCGCGCCCATATAAGACCAACAAAAAAGCGGACCGTTTCGGATCCGCTTTTTTTGTAGACTAATCTCTGCCGGGTTTAGCGTTTGCCGCCATAAACCCATTCTTCGGCCATGACCACGGCTTTCTTGCGCGTTGTGTCATCAGCCAAAGCAAAGGCGGCTTCCTGACGGTCCAGCACCACAGGATTGCCGGAATCAAGCAGCCGCGCAATGGTCAGCCATTTCAGGCCATTGACCGGTTGGCGAGGCACTTTTTCCCCTTCAAGCAACAGATCACCCAGCTGCAATTGAGCCTTGATATGTCCCTTGCGCGCAGCCTTGTTCAACCAGCGGGCAGCCTGACGTGGATTGGTCTTGCCATTGCCTTGATCCAGATAGGACAAGGCCAGGTGATACTGAGCATCAGGGTCACGGAAATAGGACGCGGCATATTGCAGGATTTCGTGTGCCTTCTCGCGATCAGGCCGCACCTTGCTCTTGATACCGACTTTGAGAAACTCACTGAGTTTGACAAAAGCGTTGGACACATAGCGCGCCTCGATCGAACCGGGTCGCGCGTCGCCATGCTGGGCCACAATGCCATTGAACAGATCGAATGCCCGTGCCTGATCTTTCGACACGCCATCCCCTTCTGCATACATCCGCCCCAGCTTCCACTGAGAAACCATATGCCCATTATGCGCCGCATAGGTCAGCGCATCGACAGCCGTGGTCTTATCGCCGAACTGATAGGCCTGAGCACCGAACCGGAAAGCATCATCCGGTTTCGCGCCACCTTGCAGCATCGTGCGAGGATCAAAGGCAGAACCCGGCGTTGACACAATGCCTGCGACAAGCGCAGTCATGGCCAAGGCACATGCCCTGCTCAGCCATTTACCGTGCATCCCGTTCATGTTAATCACCGAACGCTTCACCATTCTGTTGAGCTGGCCTCATATCGGACCTGCTTCATTGCTTTCGTCCGCGTGGTGCGGCTCCCTGTCTCATGGGTGTCACATACAACGGACATCCCAATCGCGTTTGCGCCTGACTTGTCTTCCAATCATGTCGATAGTTTGACGAAACGACGAAAGTGTCTGACGTGGTAAACGGCGATGGTCTGTCTCTGACCTGCCTGCTCAGATCTGTCTGAGGTCTGTTTTGGCAGTGTCGGGGGCGCTTCCTTAGTCCGTCTGCAAGACTGTTTCTGGAAGCAACCTCCGGCGTCGCGCCTGTGTCCCGTGATCCCAATTTGTCAGCATAATGTGGCTGAAGCCGGGCAGAAACCATGAAGCAACATGGTTAACGAATTACTTTCTTGTAATCCGTGTCTTTTGTGCAACGCATGACCGTTTGGCAACCAACATACAAAGGTTGACCGTCATGACGAACTTCATATGGAAAGACAAAAAGAAGGCATTAGCCGTAAATCAGATCGGCCCGCTTCTCAAAGGCCGTTGAGAATTTATGAAAGGCCTTGTCAAACATGGCCCCCATCAAGCCTGCCAGCATGCGGCTGCGGAACTCGTAATCGATATAAAAAACGATCACCGACTGATCATCCCGCCCCTCAACCGGCTCAAAGGTCCAGCGATTTTCCAGATGCTTGAAGGGCCCGTCGAGATACTCCACCAGAATCTGATGGGTCTGGGGCTTGACTGTCACCTTCGAGGTGAAGCTTTCCTGCACCATCTTGTAGGCCACTGTCATGTCGGCGACCATGATGGCACCATCCGCAGTCGCCTTCTCACCGCGGACATGCAGGCTCTTGCACAAGGGAACAAATTCCGGATAGCGGCGAATATCTGCAACCAGATCAAACATCTGCTGGGCGGAATGCTGAACCGTCTGGCGGGTCTCAAACTTCGGCATGAGTGGGTATTGTCCTCACTCAGCGTCCGAGTTTGGCAAGCCGAGCGGCTTTCAGTTTGGCAAAATCCTCGCCTGCATGATGCGACGAACGGGTCAGTGGATTGGCCGACACCAGCATGAAGCCCTTGGTATAGGCGATGGTCTCATAGCCTTTGAACTCTTCCGGCGTGACAAAGGACATCACCGGATGATGTTTCTTGGTTGGCTGAAGATACTGACCGATGGTCAGGAAGTCGACGTCAGCAACTCGGAGATCATCCATCAACTGAAGCACTTCGTTGCGCTCTTCCCCAAGGCCCACCATGATACCGGACTTGGTGAACATGGTCGGATCGATTTCCTTCACCTGCTGCAACAGACGGATTGAATGGAAATAGCGGGCACCGGGACGGACCTTGAGATAATTGGACGGCACGGTTTCCAGATTGTGATTGAACACGTCCGGCTTGGCCGCAACCACTGTTTCAAGGGCCCCTTCCTTGCGCAGGAAGTCAGGCGTCAGAACCTCGATGGTGGTCTCGGGCGATGCTTCGCGAATGGCGTGAATGACATCGGCAAAATGCTGAGCGCCGCCATCGTCGAGATCATCCCGGTCAACGGAGGTGATCACCACATGCTTCAGCGCCATCTGCGCCACGGCCCGACCGGTATTTTCCGGCTCTTTGGGGTCCAGCGCACCGGGCATGCCGGTGGACACATTGCAGAAAGCGCAGGCACGGGTGCAGATCTCACCCATGATCATGAAACTCGCATGTTTATGCGACCAGCATTCCCCCATATTCGGGCAGCCAGCCTCTTCACAGACCGTGACGAGATTGTTTTCTTTGACGATCGCGCGGGTCTCTTTATAGGTGGGAGATCCCGGCGCTTTCACACGGATCCAGCTTGGCTTGCGTTGGATCGGATTGTCAGGCCGATGGGCCTTTTCAGGATGGCGTGGACGCGGAGCCGCTGGAGCCGGTGCGCCTGCATTTTCGGAAACCGTATCAATGATGGTGACCATTCACTCTTCCTCGCCATCCCGCTTTTCAAGAAACTGACCTGCTGTATCTGACCGCCTTCACACGGTCAAGCCGGTTAGCTTCGAACTTTTTGATAGATGAACAACACCAGGATCGCCCCCAGCGTCGCAATGATGGTCGTATCCAGCAAGGCATTCTGCACGAATGAAATGTGAAAGCGGCTGGCAATGAAACCACCCACAAATGCCCCAACAAGACCAACAATCAAATTGGTCACAAGCCCGTGATTGGACTTCGTGACTTTCTCAGCAATAAAACCGGCTACGATGCCGACAATGATCCAACCGATAAACCCCATATCTTCGCCTCTCTCACGCTTTGCATCCTTGGGCCCTGCCCACCGGATGATATCTTTAGCCAGTCAATCCCCTGACTGACCTCGATCAGAGCCCGAACCAATTGCGCCCCTTCCCATAAATAGCATCTTATTGGCCATCTTCAAGGAAAAGCACGCCCTCGAGGTCGGCTTCCCGACCCCGATGTCCGACACGGCAGACGAAGCCATCATCTCTCCAGAGAGACAATGTCGGCTTAGGACTGGATCATCATGCCATAAGCATCACGCACCGATTCCGGCATCATTTCCGAAAGGGTCGGATGCGGGAAGATGGTGTGCATCAATTCTTCTTCCGTGGTTTCCAGACCCATGGCGACACAGAATCCCTGAATGAGCTCGGTCACTTCCGCGCCAATCATGTGCGCCCCCAGAAGCTGGCCGGTCTTTTTGTCGAAGATGGTCTTGACCATGCCTTCCGGCTCCCCGAGGGCAATGGCCTTGCCGTTGGCGATGAACGGGAAGCGACCAACGCGGACATCAAGGCCTTTTTCCTTGCAGGCCTGTTCGGTGAGGCCAACGGAGGAGACCTGCGGATGGCAATAGGTACAGCCTGGAATCTTGCTCTTATCCATCGGATGCGGTTTTTTGCCAGCGATTGCCTCGATACAGACCACGCCCTCATGCTCGGCCTTGTGCGCCAGCATCGGAGGACCGGCGACATCGCCAATCGCATAGATGCCTTCGACATTGGTCCGCCCATAGCCATCAATCACGATGCAACCACGGTCGGTTTTCACCCCAAGCTTCTCAAGGCCAAGATTTTCGACATTGCCCACCACACCAACAGCGGAGATCAAACGATCTGCCTTGATGGTTTCAGTCTTGCCACCTTTTTTCTCAACCTTGGCAACCACATTATCGCCGCCCTTGGTGACGCTGGCCACCTTGGCTTCCGTCAAGATCTTGATGCCCTGCTTTTCCAGAGCCTTGCGGGCCATGCCGGAAATCTCGTCATCTTCCACAGGCAGGATCTTCGGCAGCATTTCCACCACAGTCACCTCGGCACCCATCGTGCGATAGAAGCTGGCAAACTCAATGCCAATGGCACCCGAGCCGACAACCAGCAGGCTCTTTGGCATGATGTCCGGCTTCAGGGCATCAAAATAGGTCCAGATCAGCTTCTTGTCCGGCTCAAGACCCGGCAGAACGCGCGGACGAGCGCCAGTGGCCAGAATAATATGCGGCGCCTTGTAAGTGCCAGCATCATCTCCGGTCACCTTGATTGCACCCTTGCCTTCCAGCACGGCAGCGCCCTTGATAACGGTGACCTTGTTCTTCTTCATCAGGAAGCCAACGCCATTATTCAGCTGTTTAGACACTCCACGGGACCGTTCGACCACTTTCTGCAAATCGAAGCTGATGCCGTCTGCCGACAGGCCATAATCCTTGGCATGCTGCATATAGTGATAGATCTCGGCCGACCGCAGCAACGCCTTGGTCGGGATACAGCCCCAGTTCAGGCAGATGCCACCAAGATCATTCTTCTCGACGATCGCGGTTTTCAAACCAAGCTGGGAAGCGCGGATCGCGGTCACATAGCCCCCCGGGCCAGAGCCGACGATGATCACGTCAAATTCATTTTGTGCCATTCCTGAGGTTCCTCTACTGTAAGTCTTCGCAGCGGATCCGATCCGCCCCTCTTGCATCTCTTGCGCATGCCCGCACAACCGCCAAAGCATGCTGTCATTCCATCTTTCGTCACGCCAACAGGCCACCCTGCCCGCGCCATATCCTACATTGTTAAACGGATGGCCAAATTACAGCCGCTCACGCAGCTGTTAGCCTGCCGCTTCACGCCCCATCAAGACAGGACGAACCATGACATTGCTGTCCATCAAATCCCGTTCTCTGGCCTTGTTGTGTCTTAGTCAGGTTGCCGTATTGTCCCTGTGGTTTTCGGCGTCCGCCGTGGCCCCAAGCCTTGCCAAGGAATTTGCTCTGAGCGGCGGCGATGTCGCGCTCTTGTCCTCGTCCGTACAGGCGGGCTTTGTCCTTGGTTGCCTGATCAGCGCTGCCCTCGGGCTTGCGGATCGCACTGATCCACGCTTGCTCTATGCCATTTGCGCGGTGGCTGGCGCGCTCGCCAACTTCGCCTTCATGCATGTGGAACCGGGCACGCCCTTGTCGATCTTCTTGCGCCTGCTGACCGGCGCAGTGATTGCGGGGGTTTATCCGGTGGGCATGAAAATCGCCATGAGCTGGGCCAAAGGCGACGCAGGCATGCTGGTCGGCATGCTGGTCGGCTCGCTGATGATCGGCTCGGCCTCCCCACACATCATCGCCTATTGGGGCGATGTCGACTGGCGCGCGGTGCTGTCTGCCACCAGCATCATATCCGCCGTTGGCGGCTTGTCGGTGATGCTGGTCGCCATCGGCCCCAACTTTGCCAAAAGCCCGAAATTCAAACTCGGCCTTGCCTTTGAGGCCCTGACCAACAAACCCATCCGCCTCGCCAACTTTGGTTATTTCGGCCATATGTGGGAGGTCTATGCCATGTGGACCTGGATTGTGCTCTATCTGGGTGCCAGCTTCGAGGTGAGCGGCATCGACAATCCCGGCAAATGGGCCTCGCTTGTTGCCTTCTTCACGCTGGCTGCAGGCGCGCCGGGTTCCATTTGGGGCGGACGCATCGCTGACAAGGTCGGCCGCACCCTGATGACCAGTGTGGTGCTCGCGGCCAGCGGCACCTGCAGCCTGATCATCGGCCCACTCTTTGGCGGCCCGGTCTTCCTGGTGGTTCTGGTTGCCATTCTCTGGGGCGCAACGGTCTCGCCGGACAGTGCGCAATTCTCCACCGCCGTGGGCGAATTGTCCAAGCCGGAAAATCGCGGCACGATGCTGACCATGCAGACAGCAATCGGCTTTTCCCTTGCGCTTGTCTCTGTTCAACTCATGCCCCATTGGATCGCCCTGGTTGGTTGGCATTGGGCCTTCACACCGCTGGTGGCGGGCCCGATCTTCGGAATTATCTCGATGCTCAGACTGAGACGCCTTCCGCAATCCCGACAATTGGCGAGCGGACGCCGCTAACCTACCTTTGCGCCGGGAGAACCGGGTCGCAGAGGCTGCGGCCCGGACAATGTGTGTCTTTCAGGGATGCCGGTATCAGACCAGCATGCTCATTGGCTTCTCGATATAGGCCTTGAAGGCCGCGAGAAGCTGGGCACCAAGAGCACCGTCAACGACCCGGTGATCGCACGACAGGGTCACGGACATGACGTTGGCAACAGCCACCGCGCCATCCTTGATCACCGGACGTTTTTCACCAGCACCAATGGCAATGATCGTGCCATGCGGCGGGTTGATCACCGCAGAGAAGTTCTTGACGCCGAACATGCCAAGGTTGGACACAGCAGTGGTGCCACCCTGATATTCTTCTGGCAGAAGCTTCTTGTTACGGGCACGGCCAGCCATATCTTTCATTTCATTGGAAATGGCAGACAAGGCCTTCTGTTCAGCCTTGCGAATGACCGGTGTGAAGAGACCATCTTCAACAGCAACAGCAACACCAACATCGGAATGCTTGTGCAACAGACGTGAGCCTTCGGTCCAGGTGGCATTGGCCATTGGCACCTTCTGCAGCGCCATTGCCATCGCCTTGATGATGAAGTCATTGACCGACAGCTTGAACATTGGCTTGCCATCCGCATCAAGCGGCGCTTCGCCATTGATCTGACCACGCAGGGCGAGCAGAGCGTCGAGCTCCACATCCATTTCGAGATAGAAATGCGGCACGGTCTGCTTGGCTTCGGTCAGGCGACTTGCCACAACCTTGCGCATGCCACTATGCGGCACTTCCTCGTAAGTCCCCTCTTCATAAAGCGCCTTGATGGCATCATCGCTTGGGCCACTTGGTGCAGACTTGGCAGGAGCTGGAGCAGCATCGGCGGACGCTGCTTTGTCGGCCGCTGGAGCCGAAGCAGACGCACCCGCAGTGCCAGCTTCAAGAGCCGCATCAATGTCGCGCTTGACGATACGACCGCGTGGACCGGTGCCTTCAATCTTCGCCAGATCCAGATCATTGATCTTGGCCAGACGACGGGCCAATGGCGAGGAGAAAATCCGGTTGCCATCAGCCGAAGTTGCCACAGGACCAGCAGAGACGTCAGCAGCAGGAGCCGCAGGCGCTGCCTCAGCTTTCGAAGCCTCTTCAGCAGGGGCTGCCGCCGGGGCCGGAGCGGCGGCAGGCGCCTCATCGATGGCAGAAGCGTCTTCGCCTTCCTCAAGCAGAATCGCAATCGGTGCATTCACGGCGACATCAGCAGAACCGGCTTCGACCAGAATCTTGCCAATCACGCCTTCATCAACGGCTTCCACTTCCATGGTCGCCTTGTCGGTTTCAATTTCGGCAATCACATCACCGGCAGAAACCTCATCGCCTTCTTTCACCAGCCATTTGGCCAGATTGCCGCTTTCCATGGTCGGGGAAAGGGCCGGCATCGTAATCGTTACAGGCATATCACTCTCCCTCAGGCGTAGGTTACGGCTTTGACAGCATCAATCACCTCGGCAATGCTTGGCAGGGCCAGCTTTTCGAGGTTGGCAGCATAGGGCATTGGCACGTCTTTACCCGTGACGCGCGCGACCGGTGCATCCAGATAGTCGAAGGCCTGTTCCATGATCCGGAAACCAAGCTCCGAGGAAATCGAGCATTGCGGCCAGCCTTCCTCGACGGTCACACAGCGACCGGTCTTGATGACGGAACGCAGCACCGTGTCCATGTCCAGCGGACGAACGGTCCGCAAATCGATCACTTCAGCATCGATGCCTTCTTTGGCCAGCTCTTCAGCCGCACCCAGCGCATAGGTCATGCCGATCCCGAAGGAAATGATGGTCACGTCATTGCCGCGGCGGGCAATGCGCGCTTTACCGAGCGGCACAGCGTGATCTTCCAGATCCGGCACATCGAAGCTGTGACCGTAAAGGATCTCGTTTTCGAGGAAGACCACCGGGCTGTCGGACTGGATGGCAGACTTGATCAGACCCTTATAGTCAGCGGCGGTGTATGGCTGAACAACCACCAGACCGGGCACGGACGAATACCATGCAGAGAAATCCTGACTATGCTGGGCACCGACGCGTGCAGCAGCCCCGTTGGCACCACGGAAGACAATCGGGTTGGTGATCTGGCCACCGGACATGTAAAGCGTCTTGGCAGAAGAGTTGATGATGTGGTCCATCGCCTGCAGGGCGAAGTTGAAGGTCATGAACTCAACGATTGGACGCAGACCCGCCATCGCGGCCCCGGCTGCAAGACCGGTGAAGCCGTGCTCGGTGATCGGTGTATCAATCACGCGTTTCGGACCAAATTCGTCCAGCATGCCCTGGGTAATTTTGTAGGCACCCTGATATTGCGCCACTTCTTCACCCATGACAAAGACACGGTCATCCTTGCGCATTTCTTCCGCCATGCCGTCGCGCAATGCTTCGCGTACAGTCTGGGTTTTCATGGGTGTGCCTTCCGGCACTTCTGGCTCTTCCTCGACATCCGGCACGGTCACTGGCGCTGGCTTGGCAGCTTCGGCAGGGACGCTCTCCGCAGGCGTGGCTTCTTGCGAAGCTGGCGCCGCAGGCGCTTCAACAGCGGCATCATTGAGAGCAGACTCGTCTTCGCCCTCTTCGAGGATCAAGGCGATCAGGCTGTTGACCTTCACCCCTTGCGAGCCTTCCGGCACCACGATCTTGCCGAGCGTGCCTTCTTCAACCGCTTCGACTTCCATCGTCGCCTTGTCGGTTTCGATTTCGGCAATCACGTCACCAATGGCAACCGCATCACCTTCATTCTTGAGCCACTTGGCCAGATTGCCCTCTTCCATGGTTGGAGACAGAGCTGGCATCAAAACTTGGATTGGCATAATCTCTACCTCTTACCCTTCAACGTAAATATCGGTCCACAGCTCGGACACATCCGGCTCGGGATCGTTCTGGGCAAACTCGGCGGCTTCGGAAACGACCGCACGAATATCCTTGTCGATGGATTTCAGCTCGTCCTCGGTCGCCATCCCGGCATCAATCAGACGCGCACGCACCTGCTCGATCGGATCATGGTCGTTGCGCATCTTCTGCACTTCTTCCTTGGAGCGATATTTCGCCGGGTCCGACATGGAGTGACCGCGATAGCGATAGGTCAACATTTCAAGGATGTAAGGCCCTTTGCCCTCGCGCGCCCATTCAACAGCCCGCTCGGCGGCAGCAAGAACAGCACGCACGTCCATCCCGTCAACCTGTTCACCCGGAATACCAAAAGAGGCACCGCGCTGGGAAAGGTCGGTGTTGGAAGAAGACCGCTCAACCGAGGTCCCCATGCCATATTTGTTGTTTTCAATGATATAGATGGCTGGCAGGTTCCAGAGCTTGGCCATATTGAAGCTCTCATAGACCTGACCCTGGTTTGACGCGCCATCACCGAAATAGATCAGCGAGACATTGTCATTGCCAAGATAATAGTTGTTGAAGGCAAGACCAGTACCGATAGAGACCTGAGCACCGACGATGCCGTGGCCGCCGAAGAAATTCTTCTCGCGGCTGAACATGTGCATCGAGCCGCCCTTGCCCTTGGAATAGCCACCCTTGCGTCCGGTCAACTCCGCCATTACGCCTTTAGGATCCATTCCGCAGGCCAGCATGTGGCCATGGTCGCGATAGGAAGTGACAACCTGATCGCCATCCTTGGTGGCCATCTGCATGCCGACAACGACCGCTTCCTGACCGATATAAAGGTGACAGAAACCGCCGATCAGCCCCATGCCATACATCTGGCCAGCCTTTTCCTCAAAACGGCGAACCATCAGCATTTCACGGTAAGCGTGAAGCTCCTGTTCCTTATCAAACTCAACAATGGTACGATTAACTTGGGTACGAGACCCTTTGGCCACCGTCTTCTTGGTGGCACTTGTTCCGGATGCTGCCATGCTGGTGCTCCCTCAAGCGTTTCCTTGAGCGCACCATAACTTAGAAATGCACGCACCGCAATTGCGTCATAGTCGCTATTAAGCACCTAAAATAACGCTTCATATTATTGACATTTCTATGGAATTTTATTTTAACTGATTTTCAGTTAACTGAACTTCGTAAACCGAATTCAAGTTAATTTGTCAAAATGACAATCTCATCAGGATGCGCGACATTCATATTGGCACGGGCCCGCTCTTCCATCATGTCAGGATCGAGAGTCTCACGACGAAACAACGCGATGCGATGCTCACGCGATTCACGCACCAGCCGCAAGGCATGCAGATCAGCTTCCAGTCCATCCGCACGCGCCTTCATGGCCGTCAGGGAATAAACCCCATACCCGCCATGCAACGCGTGAAACACAAAATACGCAAGAATCAACAGAAAGCTGATCGGCAGCATCAATTGACGCAGCACTGAATTTCGTCTCTGGCGAGTAGCCATGCCGTACACCCTAACTAATCGGCTTATCGAGCAGTACGCAAAACCCTTTCTGCTCGATACAGTCTCTTTTTACGCCTCCTAGCGTTAACAAACGCTTTCATTTCCCGTCCAAATCTCAGAATTGCAGACATTTTTGGTATATGAAAACTTAATAAATTCAATCAGTTAACGATTGATTTACAAAACTGAATCAAAGCGGCACAGCCAGACAAATTAGCTTAGGAACATTGCCCATTCATCAGGACAAAGTGAGCCGACCACCACATCGCCCCTTCATTTGATCTTGGTCATGGGAATATGCGATCAACAATGCGATGCCAGACAGAGCGCTCATTTTGGCTCACAATGTCCTTTGCTGCTTCTACTCAGCCACCTCTATCGATCCCGCCGGAAAGGTCGACATCCATCCACTTCCCGGTCCCTCATCACAAGGCCCGATCATGCCTCTTTACAGCCGCACACTCCCTGCCTTCACCGACTTGCGGGATTTCATGCGCTTTTGCGAGAAGAAAGGGCAACTCCTGCGGATCAGTGAACCGGTCTCCATGAAGCTGGAAGCCACCCAGCTACAGCGCCGGATCATGGAGCAGGACGGCCCCGCCCTGTTGCTGGAGCATCCCATCTGCAGCAATGGCGCACCGAGCGACATGCCTGTCCTGCTCAATCTGTTCGGCACCGTGGAACGGGTCGCATGGGCCTTGGGCTGCGAAAGGGATGCCTTGCTGGAGCTGGGACAATTTCTGGCCTATCTGCGCCAACCCCAGCCGCCGACCCGCTCGGAATTGCTGGGAGCCATTTCACCGTTGCTCAAAGCCGCCACCAGCCTGCGCGGCAAGATCCAGTCCGCCGCCTTTTCGCAGGAAGTGGTCGACACGGGCGACGCCATCAATCTTGATCGCTTACCAATCCAGACCTGCTGGCCCGGCGAACCCGCCCCCCTGATCACCTGGCCGATTGTCATTACCCGTCCGAATGACAAACAGACAGACGCTATCAAACACTATAATTGGGGCGTCTATCGCATGCAGCAAGTCAGCCGCAATCAGGCTTTGGTGCGCTGGCTGGAAAATCGCGGTGGCGCCGCCCATTTCCGCTCATGGCAGCAACAGGGCGAAGACATGCCCATCGCCATCGCCATTGGCGCAGACCCTGCGACCATCATGGGCGCTGTCACACCCATCCCCGAAACGCTGAGCGAAGCACAATTTTCCGGCTTGTTCCGGGGCAAGCCAACCCAATTGGTCAGGGCCAAGACCCAGCCGCTGCTGGTGCCCGCCAATGCGGAAATCATCATCGAGGGCACTGTCTCGGCAACCGAAACCCGCCCCGAAGGCCCCTATGGCGATCATACCGGCTATTATAATGCAGTCGAACCCTTCCCCCTGATGACGGTCACCGCTGTCACTCGCCGCCACGAACCTGTCTATCTGTCGACCTATACCGGCCGCGCACCGGACGAACCCTCGGTTATTTCTGAAGCGATGAATGATGTCTTCATGCCGCTGGTCCAGCAGGCCTTCCCGGAGGTCACCGATTGCTGGCTGCCGCCCGAAGCCGCCTCCTATCGCATTGCCGTCATCGCCATCGACAAGCGCTATGCCGGACAGGCCCGTCGGGTGATGATGGGCATGTGGTCCATGCTGCCGCAATTCAACATGACGAAACTGATCATCATCGTCGACAAACACATCAATGCCCGCAACTGGGCCGACGTCATGTGGGCGGTCGCCACCAAGACGGACCCGTCACGTGATCTGTTGACCATCGACAACACCCCGATGGACTATCTCGATTTCGCCTCAATCCGCGAAGGCCTTTCCGGCAAGCTCGGCATCGACGCAACCGACAAGATCGGCACCGAGACTGACCGCGAATGGGGGGCAGAGATGCGGATGGATGACGAGATCTGCACCAAGGTCGATGACCTGCTTGCCTCCATCCATGCGAAAAAACAGTGAGGCAGCCATGACCAATCCCACAAAAAAGAAAATCGGCATCGTGGTTTCTGGCGCATCCGGATCGGTTCTGGCACTTGAAAGCCTCAAGCTCCTGCGCCAGCTGGCAGAGACAGATCCAACGCTTCAGATCCACGCCATCCTCACCGACGGTGGCCGTCAGACCGCCTCTTTGGAGCTTGAGTCACATGAACAGGCACTGCTCGAAAGCCTGCCAGATCATCTCCATGATGATCGCGACCTGACTGCCTCCATCGCCAGCGGCTCCAACCCGCTGGACGCCCTGCTGATCGTTCCCTGTTCGGTGCGCAGCCTGTCAGCCGTGGCGCACAGTCAGACCGACCGCCTGTCGATCCGTGCCGCCGATGTGATGCTGAAAGAACGCCGCACGCTCGTTTTGGCCGTCCGCGAAAGCCCGCTGCATCTGGGCCACCTGCAAGCCATGCAGATGGTCACCCAGATGGGCGGCATCATTGCCCCGCCCCTGCCCGCCTATTATCTCAAACCACAAAGCATCACCGAACTTGCCCGCCAGAATGCAGCGCGCCTGCTGTCGCTTTGCGGTCTCCCGGTCGACGACCTAATGCAACGCTGGCGGCCCGAGACACCCTCTCAGAGCTGATTTCGATAATTCTAAACAGGATCGACCGGAATGACTGTAAAAAGGCCTGACAGCCCGCCTGTCTTCGCCTAAGGTCTCTTTGGCACGCCAAGGGACGAAAAAGGGGAAAGACATGCTGTTGTGGGTCGCATTGAAGCAAACTCTGGCAGGCGCTTGGCGCTTGGCCATTGGCATCATTCTTGGCACAGCGCTCTATATCTATTGCTTTCTTTATCGCGAAGATATCTACCGGCAGGTCCACCTTTCCACCCGTCAGGCCGTCGACTGGCTGGAGACACAGCCCTTCATCATGAATTATGCCAAATGGTATGAGCTGTTGAAGATCGATGACAAGCTTGCCTTTGCCCTCTATGTCCTGTTCGCCCGCATCGTGTGGATGTTCTTTGAAACAGTGATTTCCTATCTCTTCCGCAAAATGAGCGAAGGATAAGACACAAAAAAAAGCCCGCCCAACAAGACCCACGAGCCCTCAAGGGAACACGGCTCTTCCAGTTCAGGCAGGCTGATTGTCTTAACGTGTGGACACAGAAACTGGTGCGTCAATCGGCAGAATGACCGAAGCATTGAGCAATTTGCGGAAAACCGCGAACCAATAGACGATATAAGCAATCCCGAAGGTTACGATCGACAAAAGCAACCAAATCACTGCATGCCCGACAATTTGCGCAAGCGTGAAATCGACATACAGTCGTCCGATTTTGTTTCCATGTTCATCAACCACGAATGTTCGGTTGATTGGTGCCTTGTTCAAATAATAGGGCATGACAAACAATGCCAAACCGAAGGTGATGAAAGACAGCACCACCCACAAGACAACCAGCCCAATTCCCTCAATCAATTCCAATTCACATCTCAAACTACGCATTGCGCTTTCCCCAGATAAACTTTCAGCGGTCCGCCTTGACCGCAACAACAATAAAAAAAGTAGCCACCCCTGAAGGCAAAACAACTTGATACAATTTTAAGTAGTCACCACCAAAAGCCCAACATCAGAAGTGCAAGCATTCACAAAAAAACCGACGCACCCGTCAGGATGCGTCGGTTTCAATCTTGTCAGCTGAACCCGAAGGCCCGGCTCAATCCAGCAATTAGCCTTTGAGGATCGAGCGGCCAGCGAATTTCGCCATTGGGCCAAGCTCTTCTTCAATGCGGATCAGCTGGTTGTATTTTGCCAAACGGTCGGAACGAGACAGTGAACCGGTTTTGATCTGACCGCAGTTGGTCGCAACAGCAAGATCAGCGATGGTCGCATCTTCGGTTTCACCGGACCGGTGAGACATCACAGCGGTGTAACCGGCTTTATGAGCCATTTCGACAGCTTCCAGAGTCTCGGTCAGGGAACCAATCTGGTTCACTTTGACGAGGATGGAGTTGCCGACACCCATTTTAATGCCGTCACGCAGGCGTGCAGAGTTGGTCACGAACAGATCGTCGCCAACCAGCTGGCACTTATCGCCAATTTTCTCGGTCAGCAGTTTCCAGCCTTCCCAATCATCTTCGTCCATGCCGTCTTCGATGGAGATGATCGGGTACTTGGCAACCAGAGCTGCGAGATAGTCAGCCATGCCAGCGGAATCAAGCACGGTGCCTTCGCCTTTGAGATTGTATTTGCCATCTTCGTAGAATTCGGAAGAAGCACAATCCAGAGCGAGATAGATGTCTTCACCCGGCGTGTAACCAGCATCCTTGATGGACTGCATGATGAAATCAAGCGCCGCTTCGGTGGATTCAAGGTTTGGAGCAAAACCACCTTCGTCACCAACAGCAGTGTTGTGACCGGCTTTCTGCAGACCTTTTTTCAGAGAGTGGAATACTTCGGCACCCATGCGAACGGCTTCAGCGATGCTGTCAGCGCCCACAGGCATGATCATGAATTCCTGAATGTCGATCGGGTTGTCCGCATGCTCGCCGCCATTGATGATGTTCATCATTGGAACTGGCAGGGTGCAAGCATTCATGCCACCAACATAGCGGTAAAGCGGCAGGCCAGCAGCCTGAGCAGCAGCCTTGGCAACAGCCATGGAGGTACCCAGAATGGCGTTTGCGCCAATGCGACCTTTGTTTTCAGTGCCGTCGAGTTCGATCATTACCTGATCAAGCTGGATCTGGTTCTCGGCATCGAGACCAACCAGAGCGTCAAAGATTTCATCATTGACAGCTTCGACCGCCTTGGTCACACCCTTGCCAAGATAACGCTCTTCACCGTCACGCAGTTCGTGCGCTTCGTGCACGCCGGTGGAGGCGCCAGATGGAACGGCTGCACGGCCAAAAGAGCCGTCTTCCAGAACGACGTCCACCTCAACGGTAGGGTTGCCGCGGCTGTCCAGGATCTCGCGACCCAAGATGTCGATAATTGCGGTCATGTTCATACCTCAATTTGCATGGATTGAATGAAATCAGATGCTTGCTGTCTATCGAAAATCGTCACAGAATCCTAGGGCAGATTGCATCTTTTTTGCCAAATCGGAGCCTAGAGGAGCATTTTGACAGCCCCATAACGAACATTTGCCCTTTTCGTGTCCGACCTGTGCAAAACTATGCTTTAGTCGTAGACCGTTTGTATCGTATGTCGCACCGGCTTTCAGCGATGCGACCCGGACAAAGTTGGGCAAATCAAGTCCCTAGACCGCTCCTCTATTCATCGGTTTGAAAAAGATTGCAACGATACAGATCAAGGCGCTCTCCGGAATCCACATGAAGAAAATCCCCAATCAAGGCGAAATCCAACCGCAACAGCAGCTTGGCCGATGCGGCATTATGCCTTGAGACGATGGCGAACAATTCCGACAGGTCACAGGCCTGCCGCGCATGCTGCATCACCGCCAGACACGCTTCCCGCGCATAGCCTTTGCCCCAAAAGGATGGAAGCAACGCATAGCCGAGATCAATCCCCTCTAGTCCCTCCCTGTTGACCAACCCGCTCATGCCAATGGGCACGCCATCATGGGTTTCAACCAGATAGAGTCCAAAGCCATTTTCCAGATAGGAACGCTGCAACACGGTCAGCAGATAGTCCTCGGCCTCAGCAACGCTTCTGATGCCCCTGTCCCCAATATTGGCGTGGTAGGACGGCTCATTCAGCAGCCCCAGAAGAAAGGATGCATCCGACCGCTCGAACCGGCGCAAAACCAATCGGTTTGTCACAGCAATGATCATTGACCCTCCCGGGGAAACCTGCTTCAACATTAAACAAAGGGGCGCGCGTTTTGAATCGCCTTGATCCTTACCCGGATCTCTTAGGACCGGATCTCTTAGAACCGGATCTCATAGAAAATGCACGATAGAGGCAACCAAAGCCAACCACCAGAGGCGATTGGCACAATCTGAAGACCTCTGGAGCGCCACATATCATTCAATCCATTGCAGCAAAAATGGGGATAGCCTTGACAAAACTGATCATAACCAATGGGGACAGCGCCGCCGACCTGTTGGCCGAAGCTGGCTATGAAGACACCATTTTGCCATGGCGTGACGTCTTGCACGAAGGCCCGATCCCGGATGCCGAAGACGATCTGTTCGGGCTGATTCGCAGCAAGTATCTTGCCGGAGACGACCAAAGTCAGGCCAAAGAAATCCTGCAAGATTTCAAGGATCGTCTGACACTGATGCGCGATCATAACCGCTTCGAGCGGATTGAATTATGGTTCGAGCACGATCTCTACGACCAACTGCAGATCCTGCAAATTCTCGACATGCTGTCCCGCTTTGGCCGGATCAACAATGTCTTCATCATTCAGGCTCCGACCTATCTGGGCATGCAAACCCCTGACAATATTGGTCGATTTGAGGAATTGGGCTTGCCGGTGCTGGACCGCATGTTTGCCTTCGCCTCGCGCGCATGGCGCGCCTATGCTTACGCTGGCCCCAAAGCGATCAACAAAATCCGACAGGAACCGATCCCCGGCTTCCCCTTCATGGGTCAGGCCTTTTTGCGTGCCTTGCAGGAACTGCCCGGCACGGATGGTCTGTCTCGTACCGAGCGCCAGATTCTCTACAGCCTTGATCGCGGCGTCGCCCGCCCGGGCATGCTGTTTGCACAGGTACAGAATATGGAAGAAGCGATTTTCCTTGGCGACATGAGCTTTTTCAAGATCCTTTCGGGCCTGCAATATTGCCCCCGTCCGGTCCTGACCGGACTGCCGCAGGAATTCAAGGCCCAGATCCTGTCTGACAGCCCACAGCGCAAAGAGTTCATCACCTCGCCTCTCCACATCACCGAGTTTGGCAAGGACGTTCTGGCTGGCAAGGCCGACTTCCTGTCAGAAAACGGCCTGCATCGCTGGTGGGGCGGCACAGAACTGACCACCAGTGACCATTGGCGATGGGATGACGAGGCAGAAAGCCTCACGCGGCACCGCGCGGCCTGACTGACACTCACGGACCCGACAAAAAAGGCGCATCCCCAAGGACGCGCCTTTCTGAATCCAATCAGTGAGTTTTTATCGACCGTGGGTCACGAGCACCAGCGAGACCAGAGATATGGCGGTCAGGCTCAAGGCTGGCAGAATGATCGCCGGATAGCCGAAGGTGGCAATCGCAAAGCCCCAGCCAACCAGCAAGGCCAGCACGAAAAGAACAAAAAGGGACACTTTGATGGAACTTGAGGAGGTTGCAGCTTCGCTCATTTTGGTCTCACCCTTCAAACTGGCGGCACACGCACGCCGATCATTTCATTTGCCATGAAGCGACATGACATTCCGTGACGCTCAAACCACCCAATAGTTGGCAGTCATTGCAAGTAGGTGTTTGCGCGTATGTTTCTTTCCCTTAAATAGAAACATCCAACCGAATTGGTAATTACAAATACGTAACTGCGCTCTTCTGCCGCACCTTTTACCCATGCCGGAATGCAGCAGAAAAAGACAAAGAAAAACCCTCACCGCAAAGCAATGAGGGTTTTTCGGACTTTCGCGATTTCAATAGCCTTAGGCTTTGGCCAAGGCATCAAATTGCTGCAACTGGCGCAACAAACCTTCAAGTTCCTTGATCGGAACCATGTTCGGACCATCACTTGGCGCCCTGTCCGGATCTTCATGGGTTTCAATAAACAGCCCAGCCACACCAACAGCAACCGCTGCTCTGGCCAGCACAGGGACAAACTCCCGCTGACCGCCGGAGGTGCTGCCCTGTCCGCCCGGCTGCTGCACCGAATGGGTTGCATCAAAAATGACCGGAGCACCCGTCTCAGCCATAATCGGCAGGCCGCGCATATCAGTCACCAGCGTATTGTAGCCAAAGGAGGTGCCGCGATCTGTCAGCATCACGTTGGCATTGCCACTATCAACTATTTTGGCAGTCACATTGCGCATATCCCATGGTGCAAGAAACTGACCTTTCTTAACATTGATGACAGCCCCCGTTTTGGCCGCAGAAACCAGTAGATCGGTCTGACGGCACAAAAAGGCCGGGATCTGCAAGATGTCAACGACTTCGGCAACCGACTGGCACTGATCGGCCTCATGAATGTCGGTCACCACCGGCAGGCCATATTTTTCCTTGATCTCGGCGAAGATCGGCAAAGCCTTTTCAAGGCCGATGCCTCTTTGAGAATTCAGGCTCGTCCGGTTTGCCTTGTCAAAGGAGGATTTGTAGACAATGCCAATATTCAGATTGTCGGAAATCTCTTTCAGGGCTGCAGCCATTTCGAGCGCGTGCTCGCGACTTTCCATCTGGCAAGGGCCAGCCAATACGGACAAAGGCAGATGATTGCCAAACTGGACCGAGCCAGCTGAAACAACTTTGTTGGGTGCAGTCATGATCTCATCTCGTTGAAGGTTTTTGGGGTGCTCTGGGCGCCGGCCCGAAGCCGCAACATCTGTGTCTGTCCAATAGGGCTATTGTATGTTTCTGCATCGTCAAGCCTGCCGCAGCAGCAGGCCACAGCCACACAGGGCATCAGGCTGGACGACCAGATGTCCGGCATAATCAAAGTAGGGTATCTTTGCAGCATCGAGCGCCGCTTTGGCGCGCGCCAGATCAAGACAGATAATCAGTGCAGCGATCCCGCCATCCTGAGCCAGTGAAAGTGGCAAATCGAGCCCATAGAAGGTCTTGGCAGCCAGCGGCGTCAAAACTTCCAGCACGCCATGGCCGGTATCCACCACCACACCGGCACTGGTGGAACGCATTTCCCTCTGACCGGAAAAACCACCCAGAAACTCATGATGATCGGATGGATTGTCTGCGCTGAAAACAACGGAGCAAAGACGCTGTGCGCCATTGGCATGCTGCTGATAGTCCGGTTTCCAGAAATGCTCGGGCTCATGCTTGTGATGGCAGATGAAGAAACCCGTATTGTCCATCAAGGCATTATGCAAAAAGCCATTGGAGAAGCTGACCGTTTTTGTCGATCCATCTGGTTGGACCGCTTCGCGCTCGAAATCAAACTGCGGATAGGTTTCCAGATTGAGCGCCTGAAAGATTGCCAGATCCCGATCCACATTGTCAGATCGCAGGACCAGCATCGAGGCCCCTTCCCGGTCTTCAAGAAAGGTCTGGTTGAAACGGGCAAAGGAGAAATCCCCTTCCGTCGCTTCAGGCATCAGGCTTTCGTCATGCACAGACAGAAGCTCAATGAAGGCCCCATCCAGCTGGACAAGGGCATTTTTGGTCCCGAACGGATGATAGGCCGTAGGCGTAATGGTAAAACCGAGGGAGCGATACAGCGCGCAAGCGGCCTCCAGATCCCGAACCGCCACGACAACATGATCAACACCACGCAACATAACCTATACTCCCCCAGCTAACCGACAGGACAGTTTCACTATGACCCAGTCCAAATCGGCATGGTTGACGGCTGGCCCATTTTGCTCAGCGGGTCAGCCATCCAATTCCAAGTCCTCGACCGATCAGACCAGTCGGCTTTGCTCCACCGCAGCTCCGATGAAGGAAGCAAACAATGGATGCGGAGCAAAGGGGCGGGATTTCAGCTCTGGATGATACTGAACCGCCACGAACCATGGATGATCAAGAATCTCGACCGTCTCCGGCAGAACCCCGTCAGGTGACAGACCGGCAAATTTCAAACCGCACGCTTCGAGCTTCTCTTTGTAGTCGATATTGACTTCATAGCGATGCCGATGGCGCTCATGAATGACGGTCTCACCATAGATATTGGCGATTTTCGACCCTTCGATCAAATGGGCTTCATAGGCCCCCAAACGCATGGTGCCGCCCAGATCACCATCCTGTCGACGGGTTTCCAGCGCATTGCCTTTGGTCCACTCAGTCATCAGACCGACAACGTGGCTACCAGCCTCACCAAATTCGGACGAAGAGGCATCCTTGATCCCAGCCAGATTGCGCGCCGCTTCAATCACTGCCATTTGCATGCCAAAGCAGATGCCGAAATACGGAATCTTGTTCTCACGGGCATATTTGACCGCAGCAATCTTGCCTTCGGCCCCACGCTCCCCAAAGCCGCCCGGCACCAGAATGCCATGGACACCTTCCAGACGAACCGTCGGATCGCTGTCGCCTTCAAAAATATCGGATTCGATCCAGTCGAGTTTGACTTTGACCTTGTTGGCAATGCCGCCATGGGTCAGGGCTTCGATCAGCGACTTGTAGGCATCGAGCAGCGAGGTATATTTGCCCACCACCGCAATGGTGACCTCCCCTTCCGGGTTGCTCAACCGATCGACAATCTCGTGCCAGCGATCAAAATTCGGCTTCGGTGCGCCGTCAATGCCAAAAGCTGCCAACACTTCCTTGTCCAGCCCTTCAGCATGATAGGAAAGCGGCACTTCATAGATATTGTTGACATCCAGCGCCTGAATGACCGCCTCGGGGCGAACATTGCAGAAGAGTGACAGCTTGCGTCGTTCCGCTTCCGGGATCTGACGATCACAACGCACCATCAGGATGTTTGGCTGAATGCCGATCGACCGCAATTCTTTCACCGAATGCTGCGTCGGTTTGGTCTTCAACTCACCTGCACTCGGGATATAAGGCACAAGGGTCAGATGAATATAGATGGCCTGACCGCGCGGCAACTCGTTGCCCAGCTGACGGATCGCTTCGAAAAATGGCGTCGCTTCGATGTCGCCCACCGTGCCGCCAATTTCGCAGAGCACGAAGTCATAATCATCGTTGCCGTCAAGAATGAAACTTTTGATCTCGTCCGTCACATGCGGAATCACCTGAACTGTACCGCCCAGATAATCGCCCCGCCGTTCCTTGGTCAGGATGTTCTGATAGATCCGCCCGGTCGTGATATTGTCCTTCTTGTTCGAAGGACGACCGGTAAACCGCTCATAATGCCCCAGATCAAGGTCTGTCTCGGCACCATCATCGGTGACGAAGCATTCCCCATGCTGGTAGGGGGACATCGTCCCGGGGTCGACATTGAGATAGGGATCAAGTTTGCGCAGCCGACAAGAATAGCCACGCGCCTGTAGAGCCGCTGCAAGGGCCGCAGACGCAAGCCCTTTGCCAAGCGAAGACACCACACCGCCAGTAATGAAAATATATCGCGCCATGGACCTGTAGAGTACTTATCTTTGAGTCGATTCGCCAAACAAATCGGCCTCGTTCCACCATTTAAGTGACCCACGCCGCCCGCTCCGGCACCCCTGTGCCCGAACCACCACCCTTGATGGCAACAGACCCACAAGAAACGAAACAGACAGGCGATCAGCCACCCAGCGAGCGCGCGCGCCTCACCCCGACAGGGGTGTCAGGAATAGATATGACGAACGCATGACTTCAAAACCACCTATCTCAGATCGGGATAACCGCACATTTCGACAGGCAGTCAACAGAAACCGGCCCATGCAGCGAGGCAAAGGCCGGTTGAAAAAGTGTCAGAATCTGGTCTCGCACGAGACAATTCCGCCTTACTCCGAGGTCGGAACCTGTGGACCGCTCGGGGTCGCAGGTGCCACCGGAGCCGCAGGTGCGGTTGGCGTCAACTGTTGCAGCTCGTCCAGAATACCGCCCTGACCCGGGGTCGCAGGCGTCTCGGTGCCGGTCTGGGCTGGTACATTATCCAGCACGTCAGCCGGGCTGCTTTTCTGCGACGCCAGAATACCAAGACCCAAGGACGTAATGAAGAAGCCAGCCGCCAAAATCGCGGTGGTCCGGGTCAGCAGGTTTGCTGCGCCACGTCCGGTCATAAAACCGCCGCCGCCACCGCCGCCGCCGATGCCAAGCGCGCCGCCTTCGGAGCGCTGCAGAAGCACCACAACCACAAGGGCAGCAACAATCAGCAAGTGAATGACAATAACAACTGATTCCATCGTCCAACCGTCTCTTAAAACAGTCAATCGGGCCAACAAAGAACTGCGGCCCGACGCAAAAGGTTCATATTTCTTGGGCGTCTTCTACAACAAGACTCCCGGCAATACCAGTGCCAAGCTGAGTTTTTTCCGTGCGCCCTTGCCTATTTGGGAACAAAGCCACCAACAAACAAGACCAAAGGGTGCCATTGAGACACCCTTTTCCCTTTTCTCAAAGGTACAACGGCAAATAACCTCATCAGGGCCTAGCCGCTTTCAAGGCCTATTTGTAAGCGGCCAAAATGCCAAGGAAGTCTGCCGCCTTCAGGCTGGCACCGCCCACCAGAGCCCCATTCACATTGTCAACGCCCATCAGCTCAACAGCATTTGAAGCCTTGACCGAACCACCATAAAGCAAACGCATGGATGCCCCGTCTTCACCAAAGGCTTCGACCAACTGCTTGCGCATGAAGGCGTGCACTTCAGCCACATCTTCAGCAGTTGGCGTCAAACCGGTGCCGATTGCCCACACAGGCTCATAAGCAATAACGGTGTTGGCTGCGGTCGCACCCGCCGGAATGGAACCAGCCAGCTGGGACCCGACGACTTCGAGGGTTTCTCCACCCTTGCGCTCAGCTTCGGTTTCACCGACACAGATGATGGCAACCAGATCCTGCGCCCAGACGGCTTCCGCCTTGGATTTGACGACGTCATTGGTCTCGCCATGATCAGCACGGCGCTCGGAGTGACCAACGATCACGGCATCAGCACCAGCATCGGCCAGCATTTGGGCAGAAATGTCGCCGGTATGGGCACCGGATACATTGAAGTGACAATCCTGCGCACCAATGGCAACCGCGCTGTCAGCCGCTTTTTCTGCAAAAGCAGCAACCAAAGTGAAGGGAGGGCAGATCATGGTATCAGCTTTGGCAGCAAGCTCAGCGTCGAATCCGGCGATCAACGCCTCGAGTTCTGGGGCGGATGCCTTAAGGCCGTTCATTTTCCAGTTACCGGCGACGAGAGGTTTGATGCTCATATGTCTGATCCTTCAATCTGATGATGGGTCCAAAAATTGGGTCTGAGAGAAGAAGTCAAAACCGAACTGTGCCGCACCAACGCGCCACAAGAAAATGCCTCCGCCTCCCGGATTGCCCTTCTCATACTCCAACTTTAGGTGCATTTGCACGGCAAGGCTGCCATGCAGAGCTGTTTTCCCCCTACTTTTCTCGTGATTGGGTCACAAAATCCCCTTGATCGGATCAGATCACCAATCTTTCTGCGAACAAAATCCGCACCGTCCCCATTTGTGCCACCTTTTCAGCACGGATTGGGTTGCAGCTTGGACATGAGCTTTCTATGATCCGGCGAACATTTAAGAAAGGCAGACGGGCCGCCAAAAAATGTATGAAACCATGACGGTTTGGTCTTTACCCGCCTGCACGATAGAAGGACACACCATCCCATGATGGACACTATGCGTTCGATGGCCTCGGGTTTTGTTGCCAAAATCCTGATGGGCCTTCTGGTTCTGAGTTTTGCGGTCTGGGGCATCGCAGACATTTTCTCCAATTTTGGTCGCGGTGCCGTTGCGACGGTTGGGGAAACCGAAATTGATGGCCGCGATTACCAAAGCGAACTGATTCTGGAAGTCAACGCGCTGTCAAACCGGTTGGGACGCCGTCTGACCAGCGCCGAGACAGCGGCCTTTGGTCTCCCAAATCAGGTGCTTGGACGCCTGATTGGCGAAGGCTCTCTCAATGATCTGGCCCGTCGTTTCAATATGGGCCTCTCGCCGACCGAACTGGCCAAGAGCATCGCTCAGGAGCCAGCATTTCAGGCGCTTGGCAAATTTGACCGCAACCAGATGAACCTCGTTTTGCGCAATGCAGGCACCACTGAGGATCGCTATGTGGTCAATCGTCAGAATCTCGAAGTCCGCCGCCAACTGGCCGCCGGACTGACAGGGAAAGCCACCCTGCCCGTTGCAGCATTGAAGGTTTTCAACACCTTCAGCTTTGAGACCCGCGACATTTCCTATGTGACCTTGAGCGAAGACACTGTCAGCGAGATTGAAGATCCATCTGATGCTGAACTGACAAGCTATTTCGAGCAAAAGAAGATGGCTTTCCGGGCACCGGAATATCGCACCTTCGAAATGCTCAAGCTCGAGCCGGGCGACATCATGGACGCTTCCAAGGTCACCGACGAAGACGCCAAGCATTATTATGAAACGGTCCAGAACCGTTTTGTCCAGCCAGAACGCCGCCAGATGCAGCAGATCCTCTTCAGCACGGAAGAAGATGCCAAAGCCGCTTCTGACAAGATTGCCAATGGCGCCACCTATGAAGACATCATGACCGAGCGCAATCTGACCGAGGCCGACATCGACTTCGGGCTGCTGACGAAGGCTGAAATCCCCGAAAAAGTGGCCGCAGATGCTCTTTACGCATTGGAAGAAGGTCAGGTTTCCGACGTCATTAAAGGGCGTTTTGGTTATCTGCTGCTGCGCAACGCCAAGACCGAGGCCTCTCAGGCGTCCCCATTTGATGAAATCAAGGATCAGTTGAAAGCCGAAATCGCCGCAAACCGAGCCAAGGACGATGTTCTGAGCGTCTTCGACCAGGTTGAAGATGAACGCGCTGGCGGAGCAACCCTGAAGGAAGTCGCAGACAAGATGCAGCTGCCGTTGCGGATGGTTACCGCCATTTCAGTTGCAGGCGATCTGCAGTCCGGCGACAAAGTGACAGACCTTCCGGCGCAGGCAGATCTGTTGAAAGCGGTGTTTGACAATGATGTCGATTTCGAAGCCGACCCGGTGGAAATCGAGGATTCCGGCTACGCCTGGTTCATGGTCAAGGATGTGATCGAAAGCCGCGACCGCACTCTGGATGAGGTCCGCGACGATGCCATTGCCGCATGGAAGAAGGACCAACGTGCGGAGCGCAACGCAGCCCGCGCTGCGGATCTTCTCAAAGAGGTCAATGCAGGCAAGAGCCTTGAAGATGTTGCGAGCGAACAAGGGCTAACCCTTGAGAAAGCCGCCAATGTCTCTCGTCAAGGCAGTGCGGCGCTTCCAACACCAGCCGTACAGCAGGCTTTCAATGGTCCCGAAGGTCACAAAACCAGCGCCGTTGAAGGCACGACCCAATATGTGCTCGTGGTCGACAAGGTCACAGAGCCGGACTTCGATACCGATGCCCTGCAGATTGCTGGCCTCAAACAGCGCCTCAACGAAAATGCAGGCAACGATATGCTTGGTCAGTTAAGCGAAACCATCCTGCGCGACATTGGTTACACCATCAACGAAGCCATGATGCAGCAGATCGTCAATGGCGCCCGCTAAGAAGCGCCTTTCATCGACCAATTGACAGGCTATCTGTTCGGGACATCATACATGGTGCCCCGAACAGCCCTTCCAACAAAAAGGCCACTCTTATAAAAAGGCCGACCAAAGCAATCATATTGACGGCATCAGACCGGACGTTTCTGGAGAGCATTATGGATGAATTGAAGCCTTTTCTGGCGCACGTTGCCGACGGCAAGAGCCTCAGCCGTGAACAGGCCGTAGAGGCCTTTGACATCTTGATGAGTGGCAAGGCCACCCCGTCCCAGATCGGCGCCTTCTTGATGGCTCTGCGCGTCCGTGGAGAAACCGTCGATGAAATCACCGGCGCAGTCTTCGAGATGCGCAACAAGATGACACGTGTCACGGCTCCCGCTGATGCGGTGGACATTGTCGGCACCGGCGGCACCGGCACCAAGACCTACAACATCTCGACCTGCGCCGCGATGATCATGGCCGGTGGTGGCGTCTCTGTTGCCAAGCATGGCAACAAGGCCCTGTCCTCTCTGTCCGGCTCAGGCGATGTTCTGACCAGTCTTGGCGTCAATCTCGCTCAGGATCCGGACGGCGTTGCCCGCTGCATTGAGGAAGCAGGCATCGGTTTCATGTTTGCCCCGAACCACCATTCCGCCATGCGGTTTGTCGGCCCGACCCGCGTTGAAATGGGCGTCCGCACCATTTTCAATCTGCTCGGCCCTCTCTCCAACCCGGCAGGCGTCAAGCGTCAGCTGATCGGTGTCTTTGATCCCCATTGGCAGATCCACTTTGCCGAAACCCTGAAGGCTCTCGGCTCGGACTTCATCTGGGTGGTTTATGGTGCGGGTGGTTTGGATGAAATCTCGACCCTTGGCGAAACCAAGATCACGCAGTTGAAAGACGGCACCATATCTGAATTCATCATCGCACCGGAGGATGTCGGCATCAAACGGGCTACGATCGAGGATATTCGCGGTGGCACCGGCGATGACAATGCCAAGGCTCTGATGGCCTTGCTCGAAGGCGAAAAGGGCCCTTATCGCGACATCGTCCAGATGAATGCCGCCGCAGGTCTCTTGATCGCTGGCAAAACGGATAGCTATGCCGATGGTATTGAGCTGGCCGCAGAAATCATCGACAGCGGCAAGGCTCTGGCTGCGCTCAACAAGCTGGTGGACGTCTCCAATCGCGACTGATTGCGATGATCCAATCGCAACCGACCAGACCCCAAAGTCATACAGATACAGGCTGAGACACGCTCCATGGCTGACATTCTCAAGAAGATCGAACTTTACAAGCGCGAGGAAATTGCCGCTGCCAAGGCTGTGGCAACGCTTGATGACCTCAAGGCACAGATTGCCGGTCAGGCCCCGGTGCGCGGTTTTTACAACGCGCTGAAAGCCAAAGTTGATGCGGGCCTCTATGCACTGATTGCTGAAGTGAAGAAAGCAAGCCCGTCCAAAGGCCTGATCCGGGCCGATTTTGACCCGCCAAAGCTCGCCAAAGCCTATGAAGATGGCGGTGCGGCCTGTCTGTCCGTGCTCACAGATACGCCCAGCTTTCAGGGGCATCCCGACTTTCTGGTGGCGGCTCGCAATGCGGTTTCCTTGCCTGCTCTGCGCAAGGATTTCCTCTATGAACCCTATCAGGTCTATGAGGCCCGCGCATGGGGCGCAGACTGCATTCTGATCATCATGGCATCTGTCACCAATGAGGAAGCCAAGGCATTGGAAGAAACCGCCTTTGCACTGGGCATGGATGTGTTGATCGAAGTCCACAACGCCGAAGAGCTGGACCGCGCTTTAGAGCATCTGACCTCACCGCTGCTTGGCATCAACAACCGCAATCTCAAGACCTTTGAGACCAGCCTGCAAACCTCAATCGACCTTGCGCCACGGGTGCCGGACGACAAATTGCTGGTTGGTGAAAGCGGCCTCTTCACGCCAGACGATCTCGCCATGCTGGCCAGCAAGGCCCGGATCGAGACATTCCTGATCGGCGAAAGTCTGATGCGTCAGGACGATGTGACCAAAGCGACCCGCGATTTGCTGGCCCGCTAGGGTTTGCGGCAGCTTGACTGACGGGAGGATCACCATATGAGCGAAGCCAAACTGACCCATATCGACGAAAGCGGTGCGGCCCATATGGTCGATGTCTCGGACAAGGTGCCGACAAGCCGGATTGCCATTGCCTCGGGCCAGATCCGCATGAAGCGCGAGACCCTTGACCTGATCACCTCGGGCCAAGCCAAGAAAGGCGACGTGCTGGCCACCGCCCGCATCGCCGGCATCATGGCCGCCAAACGAACCCATGAGTTGATCCCGCTCTGTCACCCTTTGGCCCTGTCCAAGGTGTCTGTGGAGTTTGAAACCATTGAAGACCTGCCGGGCATCCGCGTCACCGCGATGGCCAAGCTGACCGGACAAACCGGCGTCGAAATGGAAGCCCTCACGGCGGCCTCCATCGCCTGCCTGACCATTTATGACATGGCCAAGGCTGCAGACAAGGGCATGGTGATCGACGCGGTGCGTTTGCTTGAAAAAACTGGCGGCAAATCCGGTCCATGGCAGGCTGCATCCTAAGCCAGATACGCGATAAGAAAGAATCATCATTGGGAGGCTCATCATGTCCTTGATGCCGGTTGAAGAAGCCCAGAAGCGCCTGCTTGCATCCATTCCCACGCCCGGCACGCAAGACGTGGTCTTGGCGGAAGCCCATGGGCGCATTTTGGCCGAAGATCTCGCAGCCCATCGCGACCAGCCGCCTTTTGCAGCCTCCGCGATGGATGGCTATGCGGTCCGCTCCGCCAACATCAAGGATCTGCCAACCAAGCTGCAAGTGGTCGGCGAAGTACCGGCAGGCACCCTCTTCCCCGACAGTCTACACAATTGGGAAGCGGTGCGCATATTCACCGGTGCCCCGGTGCCTGAAGGCGCGAATGCCATCCTTATTCAGGAAAATGCCGAGCGCGATGGTGCCTTTGTCATGGCTTTGGAAGCGGTCACTGAAGGGCAATATATTCGCCCCGCTGGCATGGACTTCAAACGCGGCGACGTGTTGATCAGGGCTGGCACCAGACTGACCGCGGGCAATCTGGCACTTGCTGCAGCCATGAACCGCCCCAGTGTCAAAGTCCGCATGCGTCCAAAGGTGGCAATCCTCGCCACAGGTGATGAACTGATATTGCCGGGGGAAAATCCGCGCCCGGAACAGATCGTCGCCTCCAATACATTTGGCGTCGCAGCTTTGGCCAGCGAGGCTGGAGCCGACATTCTTGATCTGGGACTGGTCGGTGATGACAAGACAGCGATCGCAGCCAAGGTAGAACAAGCCCGCGCTGCCGGGGCCGATATTCTGGTGACCAGTGGTGGCGCGTCCGTCGGGGACCATGATCTGGTGCAAGATGCGCTGACAGAGGCAGGCATGACGCTTGATTTCTGGCGCATTGCCATGCGACCGGGCAAACCCTTGATGGCAGGCAAACTGGACGCCATGCAGGTGATCGGACTTCCCGGCAATCCGGTCTCAGCTATGGTCTGCGCTCTGCTCTTCCTGTGTCCGCTTATCCGCGCCATACAGGGCGATACTGATCCGCTGCTGGTCGAGACAGCCGCTTTGGGCGGCCCGGTTGCCGCCAACGACAAACGCCAGAGTTATCTGCGCGCCAGCCTCAGCCGCAATGCTCAAGGTGGCCTGATTGCCACGCAGTTCACCGGTCAGGATAGCGCCATGCTGGCAGGCTTTGCCCGCGCCGATTGCCTGCTGATCCGCCCGCCCCATGCGGCAGCCGTGGACGCAGGCATGCCCTGCCAGATCATCCGGCTTTAAAAGAAACATCATGTGAAACGAAAAAAGGCTGCCCCATTGATGAGACAGCCTTTTCTCAATCATGATCGGGTCAAGACCTAGTCGACAAAAGCGCGTTCAACCACAAAGGTTGCCGGACGCGCATTGGAGCCTTCCTCAAGACCAAAATCTTCAAGCACTTTCTTGGTGTCATTGAGCATCGCCATCGAGCCGCAAATCATGCCACGGTCGGTTTCCGGATTGATCGGCGGTACACCGAGATCCTCAAACAGCTTGCCCGATGTCATCAGGTCGGTGATGCGACCCATACGGGGGAACTCCTCGCGGGTGACCGAGTTGTAGAGAACCAGCTTCTCAGCCGCAAACTCACCGATCAGCGGATCGCTCTTGCACAACTCAAACAGCTCTTCGCCATATTTCAGCTCGTCAATCTCGCGGCAGGTATGGGTCAGGATCACCTGATCGAATTTCTCATAGGTTTCCGGATCGCGCATCAGCGACGCGAAAGGTGCAATGCCCGTGCCGGTCGAGAACATGTAAAGACGCTTACCCGGAATCAACGCATCATTGACCAGCGTACCAGTCGGCTTCTTGCGCATCAGGATGGTGTCGCCGGGCTGGATCTTTTGCAGATGCTCGGTCAGCGGGCCATCCGGCACCTTGATCGAATAGAATTCCACTTCCTCATCCCAAGACGGGCTGGCGATGGAATAGGCACGGAAAACGGGACGCTCGGCATTCGGCAGGCCAATCATCACGAACTCGCCGGAGCGGAACCGGAAGGATGCCGGACGGGTAATCCGGAACTTGAACAGACGATCCGTATAATGTTCGACTTCGGTCACCGTTTCGGCAAAGACATTGGCCGGAATCGGAAAGACCGATTTGCTCGCAGCAAGGGCTTCAACGGCCTCGGCTTGTTGCGTCATAACAAACTCCTCTTGTCATTCTCTAACCAGTCCAGCAGCTTTTTCTTCAAGCGCTTCATCTACTGGCCGTGGGTGTTCTAAAAATGCAAGCACTGTCAGCGAGCGCGCGTCCTCTCGAACAAGATGATCCCACCTCATTCCAACACGACGACAACAGCCTTTGCCCTGTCTATGGTCAGGTGACCGCAAAAACCTTGATCTTTATCACCCGACCTCATTGTCTGGTGAAAAAGTTCATGAAAGCTTCATATATTCAAAAGCAATCAAAGGTGGCAAGCGACCATTGGTCACAGGGCCCATCCGCAGAACTGCGATGGAGGTCCGGTGCCCTGATATCGTTTTGGCGGGCAAAGTGCAACTAGCCTTATCGCCGCCGAAGGAAAATCAGCTCCTTCTTTGGCGCAGCCAAGTCCGGCTGGCAATTGGCGCGTCACCCTCATGGGCGGTCGGTTGGTAATAGTTGGTCACTTCGGGCCACTCACCCCGTTCGAGGCCAGCCCGCACCTTGTCACTGGTAATCAGGAAGCTGTCGACACCACAACGCTCAAGAAACGGCATCTGGTCGAGGATAAAATGCCCCACCGCACGGATTTCACCCTTGTAGCCATAGCGCTCCTTGAGCAACCGGGCTGAGGAAAATCCGCGCCCATCGGAAAAGGCCGGAAAGGAGATGGCAATCAGCGCAATGCCATCGAGATAAGGGGCCAGAGCCTCAACATCATCGCCGGGCTCGACACTAACCCCGAAACATTGCGGCAGGTTGGCCCGCAACTCAAGCAACCGAATGGCTTCGGCAAAGGTCAGAATGGGACGATCGACATCTACAGGCGACTGGTCGCCTTCCAACATCTGCCATTTGTTTTCATGAAACGCCCGGTCCTTGTAAAGAGGCGCTCTGTGCTGGTTGTTTTTCGCAGTCATAGTCAGTCCTCTTACCATCAGATATGCAATCCGCACTCGGTCTTGTCGGAACCCTTCCAACGGCCGGCGCGCGCATCTTCGCCGTCTTCTACCGGGCTGGTGCAAGGGGCGCAACCAATCGACAGATAGCCCCGTGGCACAAGTGGATGACCCGGCAGGCTATGCGCCTTGATATAAGCTGCTACATCCTTCGGACCCCAGGAGGCCAGAGGATTGACTTTCATCTTGTCGCCATCAAGCTCGAACACATTCAGATCTGCCCGATCATTGGTCTGGAAGCGTTTCCGTCCGGTGATCCAGCCTGAATAGTTTCTCATCACACGGGCCAATGGCACGGTTTTGCGCAGATCACAGCAGGCATCCTGACTGGTGATCCAAAGCGCCCCTCTTGGGTCTTTTTCCTTCAGATCATCCGGGTCCGGTGTTACCGCCTGCAAGTTGGTCAGTCCGAAATGCTCTTTCAACTGATCGCGATAATGCAGCGTGTCATAGAAATGCTTGCCCGTATCGATGAAAAGAACCGGATAGGACGGATCTATCTCGGCAATCATGTGCAACAGAACAACCGAGTCCGCACCAAAGGAAGAAACCAGAGGCACTTGCGCTCTGCCGCCACGCCCCGCCAGCCAGCGCAACACTGCTTGCGGTGCCTCGGAGCCGAAGGCCTCGTTCAGGCTGTCGACACCCGTCTGATCGGGCACTTGAAACTGTTTGCTCTCACTCATAAGCCCCTCACGCTGCTTTCTGGTCGCTTGGATAAAGCGCTTCCTTGAAAGGCTTTGGTCCGACCCGACGATAGGCATCGATGAAACGCTCGTCGTCCGACAGGCGCAGCCCGATATAGGTATCAATCACGGCCTCGATGGCATCAGTCAGTTCGGCAGCCGGGAAACCACGGCCAAGGATGGCACCAATCGAGGTGTTTTCGTCCGATGATCCGCCAAGGGTGATCTGGTAAAGCTCTTCGCCCTTGCGATCGACACCAAGAATGCCGATATGGCCCACATGGTGGTGACCACAGGCATTGATGCAGCCCGAGATATTCAGTTTCAGATCGCCAATCTGCTTCTGGCGTTCAATGGCACCAAGACGCTCGGAAATATCCTGTGCGACCGGGATTGAGCGCGCATTGGCCAGAGCGCAATAGTCTAGCCCCGGGCAAGCGATGATGTCGGTCACCAGCCCGACATTGGCCTCGGCCAGATCCACCGTCACCAGCGCCTGATAGATGGCATAGAGATCTTCCTTCGCCACATGGGGCAGAACCAGATTCTGCGCGTGACTGACCCGCACTTCGTCATAGCCATATTGGCTGGCGAGATCGGCCACCAAATGCATTTGTTCCGCAGTCGCATCCCCCGGCACGCCACCGACGGGCTTCAAGGAGACCGTGACGCTAACATGGTCGGACACCTTGTGGCCGTGAGTATTCTGACTCACCCACTGGGAAAAGCCGGCATCCCGCGCCCGGGTCTCGGCCAGCTTGGCCACGCCGGCTGACGCATCGCGCAGCTTCGGCATGGCGAAATAGGCATCGATCCGCTCAATCTCTTCCTTGGGGATATCGAGGAAGGTCGACTTCACATGGGCATATTCCGCTTCGATATCGGCTTTCAATTGCTCCAGACCCGTCTCGTGGACGAGGATCTTGATGCGTGCCTTATACTTGTTGTCGCGACGGCCATAGAGGTTATAGACGCGCAGAACGGCTTCGAGATAGCTCAGGATATCCTGCTCGGCGACGCCTTCGGCCACAAGCTTGGCAATCATCGGGGTACGCCCCTGCCCGCCACCGACATAGACATCAAAGCCAACGCCGCCATCGGTCAATTGCACCAGCTGCAAGCCAATGTCATGAACACGGATTGCCGCCCGGTCCTGTTTGGCTCCATTGATGGCGATCTTGAATTTACGCGGCAGAAAGCTGAACTCCGGATGCAGGCTCGACCACTGGCGAATAATCTCCGCATAGACCCGTGGGTCAGCCACTTCATCATGGGCCGCACCGGCAAAGTGATCCGTCGTCACGTTGCGGATACAGTTGCCTGATGTCTGGATCGCATGCATGTCCACTTCAGCCAGATCCTGTAAGATATCCGGCGTATCAGACAGCGACGGCCAGTTATATTGAACATTCTGTCGGGTGGTGAAATGCGCATAGCCACGGTCATATTTGGTTGCGACATCGGCCAGGCGATGCAGCTGACGGCTATCGAGTGAGCCATAGGGAATGGCAACGCGCAGCATATAGGCATGGAGCTGGAGATACAGGCCATTCATCAGGCGCAAGGGCTTGAACTCATCTTCGGTCAGCTCACCGGAAACGCGGCGTTCAACCTGGCTGCGAAACTGCGCCACACGCTGGTTTACAAAGGCGGCATCGAATTCGTCATAACGATACATGGTCTGGTCCTTGACTTGAAAATCCGTTAGGCGGCAATAGTGCGGCTTGCCCTATATGGTCACTCAGTCCGCAGCCGTCGAAAATTGGCGCTCGAGAGGAATGGCATCAAAAGGCTGAATGGTTGGTCCGTCCGACCGGATACGCTCCCGCAGCCGGTCTGCCACAACGTGGCCATTGTCCTGTTTGCTTACCGGGATGACATCAAGACTGACAATCATATCGCTCTGCTCACCAAGCACGGTCTGAGCCTCATCGCTCGTGTCATAAAGCCGCGCGCCCTGAAGATCCTCGACCCAGTGATGCGCTGCCGCCAGATACACGACGATGCCGTCAAGCAATCTATTGCCCGTTACAACAAACATGCTGTTTCTTCCCAATGGTATGGCAGCCGGACAAGCGGCGCCCAAATACGGTGAAAAGGGGTATTGAGTATCCCCTGCTGTCATTGTTGAACGAGATTTAATGGCTTTCCCACGCAGCAACAATGAAGAGACATGCGAAAGGCGAAAGCGATTTACCCACGCGGGCAAAGATCGAACGCCGTGCTACAGCAGACAGTCGGGATAAGATTTTATTCTATTCCCCCACACCACGAAAAAAGGCTTCCCGGCACGATGCGCCAGTGGGAAGCCTTTTTCCTCTCTATCGATTCTGCCAAGCAGGCAGAGCCTTGTCCTTGAAGCTTATTGCCGCAACAATGGAACAACGTTGCGTGGATTGATCTGATCGCGCAATGGGCGCAAGCTCACACATCCCCGTCCCGGCAAGAATCTTGCGCCGGGTTTACAGGCACAGGAGGTCCGCGATGTCTTGCGCATATTGGGATAGCGGCAAACGCACTTCTCGCCCCGCTTGATGGCCGTTGTTCCATCACAGCGCGGTGGCTGCGGCACGACCACCTTCTGACAGCCACGACCGGGCACAAACTTCAAGCCCGGCAGACAGCGACATGCGGTGTTTGACGTTTTCGCCATGAAGGGATAGCGACAATCGCAACGGTTGTTGCGCAACACTGTCGTACGGGCATCACAGCGTGGGGGCCGTGGTCGATCCAACCGCACACATCCCCGGCCCGGACGCAACTTTGTTCCACGCGGGCAGGCACAAGCCACCGGCGACCGGCGCACCATATTGTCATAGCGGCAAAGGCAGGCCTTGCCCCGTTGAATGGTCGTCGCCTGATCACAAGCAACCGGTTGTGGCCTTGGCCGATCTACGCACCCTCGTCCCGGTACAAGGCGACTGCCGCGCGGGCAGACACATTGGGTCGGCGAGATCTTGCGCATGCCATCATAGCGGCAGGAACAACGGTTGCCCCGCGGCCGGGTTGAGCGCAAATTACAATCCGGCAATGGCACCACAATCGGTGGATCAAAAACCTCCGGGGGCTCAACGACTGGCGGAGGAGGCAGAGGAACACCCTGAAGGGGTACATCCACACAGGACTGCCTTGAGCGATCCCCAATCGGCGTTCCGGCATTGGCAAACAACGCTGGTGACAAGTCGCCTGTAACAGCCATTCCCAGCAAAGCCTGCAATTCTTCAAGGCCTCGCCGCGTATTCGGTCCCATCCGGCCATCCACCCCACCGGAGCGGATACCATTGGCTTCGATCAGCATCTGAGCTGCCGTCACTTGCTGGACCGGTGTCTGGCCCACACCCAAGAGAGCACAATTGTCAAACCGGCGATCTCGCGGTGGGGCTGCCAGTCGCATATCAAGGGTCAGGCGATGGGTTTCCCCCGCCTCAATCCGGATTCTATCCGTAAGGCAAAGGACCGACGCGCCAATCACCCGAGAACAATGCCAGTCTCGCCCACGCGACACCCGTACATCAATCACATCGGTGCCAGAGAAGCTGTCGGTGACCATCAGACTGTCCGTATAGGCCCGATCGCCGCGGTTGGTCACCGCGATCGAGAAGGCACAGCGATAGGTGCGGTTTGCGCGATCAAGAGAACAATCACTGATGCTGCGCTTCAGAATGCTCAGCTCAGGTGGTGCAGGCTGGTCGGGCAGCGGGATGACCGGCGGCTCCTCTTCCCTCTGTTCGGGCTGCTCTTCTGGTGGCTGATATCCGATGCCCTGACAACCATAGACTTCCACATCCCCGACCAAACCACTGTCACTGCGATCGGGATAGGCGCCGTCATAATCGATGAAATGGCTCTTCCATGGCGGGCTATTCTCTTGCCGGGACAAATCGAATGGCTGCGCTTGCACCCCATCAATCCGCATCGCACCACCGTCTTTCAGGCGCTCATCCAGATTGGGCGCAAAGCGCAGACGTTCACCACTGCTCCAGAGCACATTCTGGCAGGCATCTGCGTCCATCTTGCCGTTTGCGTCATAGTCGGGGCCCAGCGCCACACCACCGGTGCCATTGCTATACTGACTGGCAAAGCCGATGGCATAGGGTTCGGGCTGAGCCCGCCAGCTGTCATCACGCTCTTTGACGAAGCGCAGCACCTCAGCCCGCCGCGCCTTGGTCACCTTGGAAAAATCGAACGAGCCGACACGCTCCCCACGCTGGGCAAGGATCATCGAACCATCAGGCCCAAAAGCAATATCAGTAATCTCAAGCGGCGGAACTCCGTCCGGCAGGATCAGTTCTTTGCGGGCATCAAACAGGAAGCCGCCATCACCGGGCGCAATACCAACCGACCAGATCTCCGGCCCGTCAGCCACGGCATAAAAGAGCCGCCCCTCATGGGCAGCCAAGCCCCAGACCCGTCGTTCTGCAGGGGCGAAGTGCCAACTTTCCGGATCCTCAACATCAAAGCTGGGATCACGAATATCAAGACGCGCCGTGCCTTCATGGGGCACCTTCGGCAGCCCGGCCAGAGACCGCGCTGTGGTTCCGTGGTCAAAGGCCTCGAGCACATTGCCATCCATATCAAGGCGGAAAATCATCCCCGTTTCCAGATCGGAGACGAAAAGTTGCTGGCTCTGTTTGTCAAAGGCAATATTGCCAAGGGCAGGCCCAGCATTGGCTTTGCCCGCCAGCTTGATCGAGGCAAACAGCGAGACTTCTCCGCTCACGCCATCCACTTTCCAGACGCTGCCCGGCGCATTGTCCGGGTTCGGTCCAAACAGCCCTTCCATAAAACGGGCATCAGCTCGCCCGGTCAGCAGCTTGTCTTCCTGCCCGTCTCCATTCTGGTCCGCACCGGAGATCGGAAGACCATAAGCAGACGTCGCCGTCAGATAAAGGCTGGGCGCCTCTGCGTCATCCAGTGCTATACCGAAAATCTGCCCGACCGCTCCGGCCGGAATTGTGACATAAGCGGGTCGTTTGGCTTCCTTGCCTTCAAATGCCCCCAAACCATCAATCGGAAAGACGGACACCGAGGCCCCTTCGAGATTGATAAAGCCGTCCCCGCTTTCATTGGTGCCCGAAAAGCCAGACATCACAAGGCTCGGCCCCTTGAGAAATCTGTCATTTCCTGCCAACTGGCTGCCTTGGGTCCCAACCGTTACGGTTAAATCTTCGGGCATCGCGACCGGATCACGCGCCTTTGCTCCGGTGGAAACGATCGTCATGCCGAGAAGGAATGACGCAAGTGTCATCCAGCGCGACGCTCTATAGCAACTGATAATACACATTCGATATTGCTCCCCTCATCAGGCATCCTCACAACTGGTCAAACCAGCCCTGCCTGTTTGCGCTCCGAACAAGCGAAATATTGCCCCGGATCGCACCACACGCACGCATTGTACCATTCGATAGAGGCAGAATGAGGCAGCAAGCCAGAAAAAGACAAACTCTGGCAGTCATCCACCGCAAGTAGGCTAGTTTTGGCCTTTTCATGCGCTCCAGACCGTCAACCGTTGCAAGAAAATCACGCCCTAACCACAATCTGTAATTTATTAGATTGACTAGATACAACCAGTACACTAACAATCCTTTAAGTTGTATACAAAATTTAATTCAACTTATACGAATTACGCCTCATCAGGCCAGACTTAAGTGACCAATGACAGGCAATTCCAGAGCGGACTGCCATCCAGAGTGTCATTGACCGGGGGAAAAACAGTGAAAAGACTTTTCGTTCTTGTCGGCATTCTCGCCGCAACTGGCCCCGTCGGGGCCGCCGAACTGACCTACACGCCGGTCAACCCATCCTTCGGGGGCAACGCGTTGAACTCATCACACCTAATTTCAACCGCCAATGCCCAACGCACGGCAACTGCCAGTGACGCCAACAGCAACGCGTCGAACAACACCACTTCTTCGTCCAGTTCCACGTCAGCTGATCTGTTCGTCCGGCAGCTGGAGGGTCGTCTGCTCTCGGCTCTGGCAAGCCAGGTGACCGAAGCAATCTTCGGCGACAACCCGCAAGACAGCGGCACGGTGACCTTCGGCGACACCGAAATCACCTTCAACCGTGGCACCGACTCCATTTCGCTGGTCATCACCGATTTTACCGATGGCACCGTGACGGAAATCGAAGTCCCGCAACTCGTCTCCAACTAAGAGCGGATGAATTTCATGCCTATTGTTGACACTCTCCGCGCTTCAGCTCGCGCCTCTATGCGCAAAGGCCTGATCGCCACGTCCACCCTCTGCCTTGTTGCATTGACAGGCTGCGCCTCTCATCAAACCCTGATGACCGAAGAGCCGATTGTTGCGCAGATCACTCCGGTCAATCTCAAGCTGCGCCAGATCCCGCCACCGAAAAAGCGGATCCCGGTCGCCGTCTATGAGTTTCAGGACCAGACCGGGCAGTATAAGGAAGCCAAAAATTATCAGCAGCTCTCACGCGCGGTCACGCAAGGCGGCGCAGCCATCCTGATCAAGGCCCTTCAGGATGCGGGGAACCGCCAATGGTTTACCGTGATGGAGCGCAACCGGCTGGCCAATCTGCTCAAGGAACGTCAGATCGTCACCGAAATGCGCCGTCTTTATCGCGGTGAGACAAGAATAAGCGCTCGCGCCCTGCCCCCGCTCAAACATGCAGCCATCATCATCGAAGGCGGCATTGTCGGCTATAACTCCAATGTCAATACGGGCGGCATCGGTGCGCGCTATCTCGGTATCGGGGCCGACACGAAATATTCCAAGGATGAAATCACCGTTGCGCTCAGAGCCGTCTCAACAAAAAGCGGCGAGGTGCTTGCAACGGTCACCGCCCGCAAGACCGTGGTATCGGTCGCCTTGCAGGCAGGCGTCTTCCGCTTCATCAAGCTTGATGAACTGCTCGAAGGGGAAGCTGGCATAACCAACAACGAACCACGCCAACTGGCCGTTGAAGCAGCCGTTGAGAAAGCCGTTGAAGCGATGATCGTCGAAGGCGTCGATCTGGGCATCTGGCAGTTCCGCGATCCGGATGATGGATTGAACTATGTGCGCACCTATCGCACCGGCAAGCAGGGTCTGGCAACCGATGCCATGGCGCTTGCCAAAGCCAGCCCGGAAACCGGAAGAGTTGCGTCCATCACCACAACGGTCCCGCGGACATATCGCCCATCCAAGGCAAAAGTAAAAAGACCCGTGAAGCAAAAAACAAGACGCCTTCCACCACCTTATTCAAGCAACGAGTCTCCATCAGGGTAGATTCGCACCTTAAATCTCAAGTTGCGTTAGGTTGCAGAACGAAAATCTGCTGCAGACTTTTTGTTTTATATTAGAAAACATGACGCTTACGGCGATATTTAGCGAATTAATACAATAAGTTAACACATTAACCACTTGGTAACTTTTATATTGACTTGGTATCTTAATGAATTATAAATGATTGCAATGTTGCCGATTACACAATCAGGTTGCAATCGAGTTTGACGATAGCATTGCACCAAGGGCTGGCTAAAGCCACGGGCGACATGGGTGAAGCTCTTGAAATAGACATTTGATTTTGGAGACTTAATTATGAAAAAACTTCGTTTGGCCCTTCTAGCGGCAACAGCAGGACTTTCGGTTGCTGCCTCCGCCTTCGCAGCAGACAACAATGCGACCCTCACGCAATCGGGCTCTGCAAACACCGCATTGATTGATCAGTCAGGTGGCACCAACAACGAAGCCTATGCCCACCAGACCAACAATGGCGACACAAACTCCAACGCCCTGGAAATTCTGCAAAGCAGTCATGCGCATCAAAATGTTTTCAGCGTTGATCAGAACGCGGTGTTGGGCACAGGCGCCAACAGTGCAACTGTGACACAGAATGGCGGTTACTCGAACAGTGTACGCAACCTCGATCAGACCACGGGCACTGGCGCGGGCAACAACACCACGACCATCACCCAATCGGGTTACTCCAACGACCTGAACAGCGTCACGCAAACCAACACCGGCGATGATGACAACAGCATCACCGCAACGATCATTGGTGGCAGCAATGGCTCGACCTATATTGGCGGTGTGAGAGAAACGCTCGACGGGTATGCAGCGAATGTGGGGGTTACCAACGGCGAGCTTATTCAGAACGGCACCGGCAACACGATTGAGCTGAATGTCAATGGCGACCAGAACGATTTCGGCGTCACCCAAGAAGGCGGCGTCAACACGCTGAGCGCTCTGAACATCACCGGCAATGCGAACGAGTTGGGCGTATATCAGAACAGCAACCTTGCAACGGGCAATGATCTGACCATTGAAGGCATCGTTGGTGACAGCAACAATATCGGCGTGCTGCAGGATGGCACCAACAGCAACCTTGCCAACATCAACCTGGGTGGCACAGCCGGATCACCAAGCAACAGCAACAATGTCCTGCTGCGGCAAAGCGACGGCACCATTGCAGACATTGACATCACCAGCGGTGACTCCAACGATATCAATGTCTTGCAACAGAATGCATCGACCACGGACAACGACGTCGATGTCGATGTCGCAGGAAGCTCGAATGATCTCGACATTCTTCAGGATGGCAACGGCAATGCGGCCACCACGAATGTTGCGGGCAACAACAATGGTGTTGACGTGGTGCAAGATGGCAACGCAAGCACGACCCTCGCAAGCATCACAGGCGACCTGAACCTGATTGACGTTGACCAGATCCGCGATGACATGACAGCAAACCTGACCGTTCTGGGTGGGTCCAACGACTTGACCGTCTACCAGAATGGGAACCACAGCACGACCAACATGGATGTCACCGGTTCCAGCAACACGATTGACGTCAATCAGGGTCCACACGATTCGCAAACGGCAGACATTGCTGTTACCGGCAACAGCAATGACTTCAGTGTCCGTCAGTTTGGCAAACGCTGGAACAATGCAGCGATCACCATTTTCGGCAACAACAATGGCGCATCCCCTGTTGGTTTCACCGGAGATGCTTCAAGCACCGGCCTCACCACTGGGTCTTTCGTTCAGAACGGCCAGTCCAACACGGCAACGTGGAATGTCGGCCTCTCCGGCGATCTGAGCAACAACAACCTTCTGGCCATGTCTCAGGTTGGTGACTCCAACAATGTTCAGGTCGACATCTCTGCTGGCAGCACCAACCAGGTGGCAATTGCGCAGAATGGCAACAACAACAATTCTGTCGTAAGCCAGGTTGGCTCCGGCAACATCGTTGGCATCACTCAATAAGCGACAATCATCTGACCTTCAGGTCGGGCGGGATTTCCTGCCCGACCATTTTGATTGATTTACTATCTTTTCTTTTTCTTTGCTTGAGGTGACATCATGAAACGGCCAAGTGTTATCCGCCTGACATCCGCCATGGCGCTCCTCATGCTCGCAAGCCCCGCCTTGGCCAATGACAATGAAGTCTATATCGGCCAGACCGGTGTCACCAACAGGGTCGCCATAGACCAGTTGGGTGAGGCCAACATGGTCGGTGCGAACGACAGTTCCCTTTTTGTCTTGCAGGATGGCAGCAACAATGACGTAGCGGTCACCCAGACCGGCTATGCCAATCAGGCAGGCGCAACAGGTAGCGCAGGCGCCGTGGGACTTCAAGGTCTCTATCAGACGGGCGACAGCAACAGCCTGACCATCACCCAGCAATCCACCGCCAGCACGGGGCTGAATGTCATTGGCGCGGTATCACAAGTCGCTCCGACCAGTCTCGCTTCCGGGCCAAGCAACAGCCTGACCATCACCCAGACCGATGCCTCGATCCTTGGTGCCGTGGGCAGTGGCAATGGCGACAGTGCTCACACGGTGGGCGAAATTCTCCAGATCCAGACCGGCACCAGCGCCAACATAGCGACCATCTCTCAGTATGACGGATCCAATGGAGGCGACACGGGCAACCGGGTGCAAATTCTGGTTCAGGACGGCACCGACAATCTGGCGACCATCACCCAGCAGGAAGCCGCCAATCAGGTGGGCGATCTGCGCCAGTTCGGTTCGGGCAACGGGGCAACCGTCACCCAGGAAGACGGCACCGACAATCGCCTTGACACTTTTCGACAGGATGGCACGGGCAACCGGGCGATCGTCACCATGACCGGCTCGCGCAATCTGGTTTTCTCCCTGTTGCAAAATAACGCATTGATGGGCGTGGTCGGCAATCTTGCCACCATCACGCTGGGAGGCGATGACAATGGCGGTGACGGAATGGGAGGGCTTGGGCAGTTTACCAACAATGTCACCCGACTGCTGCAAGTGGCCCAGGCAGAACTGCGCCAACTTGGCGACGAAAACATGCTCAATTTCGTAACATCCGGCGCATCCGTCGCCAATCTCTATGGCTTTGTGCAGGATGGCGATGGCAATGTCATCAGCGGAACGGTCGACGGTGAGGAGAATGAAGTCGCCTTGCTGCAGATCGGCGATGGCAACCGTTATGATTTTAGTCAGACCGGAAATCTCAACGCCACTGCCGTTTCGAGCCGCGGCGACAATAACAGCCTTTTCATCGAACAGGACGGCAATGACAACATCATTGACGTGTCCTTTGACGGTGGCGTCGCGCCAATCACCCGCAGCAATCAGAATAATGATCCCGCCTTGGGTGGTTTTTCCGAACTGGCTCTTTCCCATGCTGGCAGTCTTGAGCCCGGAGACATCCGACAATCCGGCGATCAGAACAGCATCCGGATTGCCACCGAAAACAGTAACTTTAACAAATTTGCCACCTCCCAGAATGGCAATCAGAATGTGATCGAAGGCGAAATTATCGGCGACAACAATCAGGCAGTGGTCATTCAGTCGGGCGATTTGAACTATACCCTTCTTCGCCAGACCGGCAATTACAACCAAGCTGTCATCCTGCAGTAGAAACAGGTTGCAACATAGACAATATAATCGCCTTAGTTTAATCTAAGATTCACTCTGCAACCAACAAAGCGGCCATATATGTCGATTTCTTGCGGCGAATAAGAGGCGAGTAAAGTTTTCCTGTTCTGATGGTTTCAAACGACACCAGCTCAGGATGAGGAAATGATCAAACAAATGGTTATGGCTGCCGCTTTGCTAGCATCAAGCACGGTGGCCCATGCAACACAGGACGACAATGTCATCACGTTGCTGTCCGCGACCAATCAGGAAGGAAACACGCTTGACCTGATTGTAACTGGAGACACGAACAGTCTGGTTCTCGAACAATCGGCTGCCATGGGACTTGGCCAAGGCAATCTCATGGAGATCACGATCACCGGCAACAACAATGGTGGTGCAATTGGCAGCGCCTTCAGCGGCATCACCCTTGATAGCGGACTGGAGCCCGGTCACTTGCAGCAAACAGGCGCTGGCAACAGCATGCAGATCGACATTCAGGGATCTGACAATCTGTTTGCGGCCAGGCAAGACGGCCAAGGCAACAGCCTGACCGCCACCATTCAAGGTTTTGACAATCAGGCCGCCATTCTGCAGGTCGGCCAGAACAACCACGCAAGCATCAGTCAGATGGGCAATGGCAACGCCATAAGTATCTCGCAACGTTCGTTCTGAGATGTGCCCGTCACAAACGGAGAGCGGCACATGAAGATACGATCGCATACGACATTGGGCATCACGGCCGCAGCCATTTGCGGTCTGACACTCCTTCCTGCGCATGCTGGCGACAGCAATGTCCTGATCCTGAAACAGGAAGGCACAGCCAACGAGATTTTCGTTGACCAACAAAACGCCAACAACAGCCAAGTTGGCGGTGTAGATCTGGTTCCCGGTCTCACGCTTGAAGACACGACCTTCAATCGGATCGACCTGACCACCAATGAGGCCGGGGCTCTTGCCAACCCGGCCACCCAGATCGGTACGGGCAACACGGCTAACATCACTCTCGAGGGCGAAGGCGGCGTGGTCTTTCTCCAGCAGGGTGGCCAGATCACCGACAGCAACAATGATGCCACGGTTGCCATCAATTCCGGCCTGACCGGTGGTTCCTTCGCCGCCATTCTGCAAGATGGCAGCAACAACACAGCCAACGCCACCATCAATGGCTCCTTGTCCGAGGTCAACGTCCTGCAGCAGGGCAACAGCAATCAGGGCACAGTTGCGATTGGCACCACCGGCTTGCCGACAGACAATGTCCGCGCGTCCCTCACCCAGAATGGCGACAACAACAACACCGAGCTTCAGGTGACGGGCATCAATGCCGGTGAATATAGCTACACGGTGAATGGCAACAACACTTCGACGACCGTCCCGGCACTCATCGTGACCAATGGGGCCTCTGTCAGCATCACCCAATCGACCCTGACATCCCGCTGATTCCGATCAGAGGTCAATTGCATTGTCATGAGAGAAGGATGCGACATGAAAGTTCCCCAGTGGCTCACCTTGTCCTTTTTGGGCTTGCCCCTTGCAGCCACGGGCGCGGTTGAGGCGCGCTCGGGCATCACTGCGAATGATGTAAGGCAGGCGGACATTCAGCTTTTCATGGTGAAAGACGTGCTGACGATCAGCCCGCTTGTTTCATTGACCAAGGGCGACGCCTTCTTGGCAACGACGCTCGAACTGATGGTCGAGAAAAAGGGCCCAAGCGGCTCCGTTGCCAGCCGTCAGGCAGGCGTTATCGAACCGGGACAGACCGAGGGAAACGCAATTGCCCGCATCCAGTTGAAAGTCACCGATGAGGATGCAGTCACCGCCACATTGACGATCCGATCCGGCCAGAAAATCCTTGCCCAGAGACAACGGCTTTGGCCCGGTGGCAAGTCTCTATCGCCCCATTGATTGCCTTTTCCAATCGGCCCGCTCCTGCTTTGGCCAGACCAGATTAGCCCGTTTTCACCTCAATGTTTGAAGTCTGATAGACCAATGAAATACTTTATAAAACGCTTCGCCTCTTGCTTGCCTGCCATTGCATTGATCCTGCTGGGTCAGCTACCAACCCCATCCGTGGCCCAATCCACCAACGCGGTGGCGCAGGCCTTTGCGGGGGACTGGATCACCTATGACCAGCGCCATGCCGCTCAGGGGCAGTGTATTTTGTCTTTCTCAGCCACAGAGCAAGACGCGCTCTATCCCATCAAGCCGCAAAACTGCATCAATCAGTTGGCAAGCATTCGCGGCTGGACGCTGAAAAACAATCAGTTGATCTTCGTTGACGACAAAAAACTCCCTCTGGCAGCGGTTGGTGGCAACCAACAGCGCATTTCCGGAAGGTTCCTGCAAAGTGGAATGCCCCTCATTCTGGAAAAGGCAGCTTTGGCACAACAGGTCACAGCCTCCAGAAAGGCTATTCGCTGTTCCTATCTTGGCTATGGCCAAACCTGTGCCAAACCGCGACAATTCGCCCCCCCAGCGATGGGCACCGACGGAACGGCCGACATCAAGGCACTGGTCAATCTCAACGTCCGCAGCGAGCCCCGCAACAATGCCACGGTCAAAGCAGTCCTCAAACCGGAGAGTTGTGTCAAGGCAACCTTCTGCAGTCTCACTTCTGACGGTCTTTGGTGTCGCATCAAACTCAATGATGGCATCGGTTGGATCAAGAAACAGGCCGTCAGGCAGAAGCAATGGCCGATCCTGACCTTCGTCAATGGCTGCTGATAGGCCGGGGCAGCGCCTTTGAGCCAATCGACGGGCGCAATCGAGTCATCTAAGAAGGGGAAATAAGGCAATCCGGGTAAGCATACTTGCGTCTCGGTCGAGCCGACCGTCCCTTTCATAGATGATTGACGCCCCGTGACAAATCCAGCCTCTCCCCTTGCTTCCATCACACTCGCCTGCCCTTGGCTGACGATCCAGTTTTCCCGGACCATGCGTGTGTTGAGTTGGGCCATCGACCGCCCCGGCCTTGTCGAGGCCGACCGTATCCTGTGGCGAGAAGTCAAGAACCATGATTTGCCGGTTGACCTGGACGTGCGCACATGGCTGCAGCATGAGCAGGACAAAAACGGTTTCACCAATGCAGTCACGATGCTCACCTCACGCAGCATCACTCGATATGAGATTGCGTCTGCAGAAGTGGACGAGGTATCAGCGCTGTGTGTCGCAACAGTCGGTTTGTCGAACGCAGAACGGATCGGCGCGCGGGTTGATCATCAGGACAAGGACTGGGGTACCATCAACATTGCCGTGCTGCTTAGCGAAGGCCTGACCAAAGCCGCCATGCTCGAAGCCAGTTCGATTGCCACCCAAGCCCGGACAGCGGCCATTTGCGACGCCCACTATGCGATCCCGACCGGCCTTGCGACGGGCACAGGAACGGATTGCATCGCCATTGCCGCCCCCATCGGCGACACTTGCTTTGCCGGCCTTCATACGGCCATTGGCGAAGCCATCGGCAAGTCTGTCTATGACGCAATCGCCAAGGCTGTTGCCGACTGGATTATGGAAAATGATCCCGCCAACAAAGGCACAAAGGCTGTGTCCTGACTGGCACCCTCCCACCTTGAACAGCAGCGCAAGGCAAGAAACCGCGGTTACATGCGACGAATGCAGAATTTCCCCTTGCGGAACACAGAGGGAACAGATATGGTTTGTTCGTGATTTGTGCCACAGATGTCTCGCTTGATTCTCAGCCGGGCATTTTGCTTCAGACAGGAGACAGCAATGCTTACGCGAAAACAGCATGAACTTCTGATGTTCATCAACGAGCGCATCAAGGAAACCGGCGTTCCTCCTTCCTTCGACGAAATGAAAGATGCCCTCGATCTGCGTTCCAAATCCGGCATTCATCGCCTGATCACGGCGCTGGAAGAAAGAGGCTTCATCCGCCGCCTGCCCAACCGCGCTCGCGCACTCGAAGTGCTCAAGCTGCCAGAAGCGAACAGCCCTACTCTTCATTCCGCCACCCGTGGTTTCTCACCCTCCGTCGTAGAGGGCGGTTTGGGCAAGAAGAAAACCCCTCCCGCCAGCAAACCGGTTGCCGACGAACAAAGCAGCGGCGTCTCTGTCCCTGTCATGGGCCGCATTGCTGCCGGTGTTCCCATTTCCGCAATCCAGCATCAGTCTCACACCATATCCGTGCCTGTTGACATGCTGCGCGGTGGCGAGCATTTCGCGCTTGAGGTGCGCGGCGATTCCATGATCGAAGCGGGCATTCTTGATGGCGATACCGTCGTGATCAAGAAGTCCGACGATGCGGTCTCCGGTGATATCGTTGTCGCACTTGTTGATGATGAAGAGGCGACCTTGAAGCGCCTGCGCAAGAAAGGCGGCTCCATCGCACTGGAGGCAGCAAACCCGGCCTATGAAACCCGGATTTTCGGACCGGATCGTGTTCGGGTGCAGGGCAAGCTTGTTGGCCTAATGCGTCAATACTAATCGCGGTTGGTTCGATCGCCTCAAAGCATTCAACACAATAGGCCACCCAAATCCTTTGGCGAGCCCAGTTTGGGAGGCCAAAGGCCCGCAGGGCATCACGGTGTCTAATTCGATATCGCGGTTGCTGAATGCCACCGTTGATCAAGACACCTATGGCCCGATGACCAAGTAAGCGTCATTGCCAAATATGTGTCATTGCCAAGGGCGACGCCCCGCGATGAAGGATGCAACTTCGTGCAGCTCCCAGTGATGGCTTGCCGCAGTGCCATCATAAGACTTTATTGGCCGTCTCGCTGCTGTCTCCTTGGCGTTCGACACTGAGCTTTTGCCGCCTTTGTCCACGACAGGTCTTGCAATCTGCTCAAACCAGACAAAACGGCCCCCCCCCTCTGCCAACTCATCCGGTCCAATGCGATGGCGAGGTCCCGCACATGCGGCAGGAATAGGTAGTTTCGAGACGATGATGTCGTGCGTGGCACACACTTCGTCAAAGGCAGACGCCTTGCGCACCAGACCAATCGAAAGCGCTGTAGGACGACCATCCGCCCGATGGAGACCAGCAGCAAAACAAGCAAACCGGTCACATCCCGCCTTGGGCACCTTGCCCTCTTCCTCATGGCGTGTTGTCACACGCACAGCAGCGCGTAGCCCGGAGGTATTCCGTTCGCCTTCGGCATGAGGGTCGTCTTCTGCTCGGTTTGCGGCCAGCAAGCGGGCATCACCGTCAAAATGCAACAAAGAGGCAAAATCAATCGTGACGCGTTTCGAGCCGATCTGATGCCATCTCTGGTCTGTGCCTCGATAGGCCACCCTTGTGCCATTGCCAGAAATCCAGAGATCGGCAGGCACGACCAGATGCCAGACCAGCAGAGCGGCCCCAATCGGAGCAAGCGCCAGCCAAGCAAGCCCACCACGGTGGATGGCATAGGCCGCAATCGCCAGTACAAACAGCCACAAGACCATACCCTGCCCACTGACCACCAACAGCTGTTCATCTGTATGCTCGGCAATCCAACGCGCAGACGCAATCACCCGCTCCAGTCCCCAGCCGACCAGAGGCAATGTCAGCGCCTGCAACCCAACGGGCACCAGTGCGACGGAAACCAGCCCAAACGGCATGACAATCAGACTGATGATCGGCATCACCATCAAATTGGCAATCAGGCCCAGGGGAGCCATCTGCTGGAAATGGGCAATGGAAAAGGGCAACACAGCGACACCCGCAATCAGGGAAGTTGCGCCGATTCCGCCGATCCAGCGCACCGCCGTGCGTATCAGCGCCATCCAGTGCAGGCCGGACGCGTGATATTGCGTTCCCCTGTCTTCCTGCTTTACCCGATAAGCAATGCGCATCACCCGTATTCGATCATAGGAGGCGATCAGTGCAGCGGTGGCAGCAAAGGACATTTGCATGCCCGCCTCAACCATCGAATAGGGCTGAAAGAGGATCACCGCAATCAGGGCCAATGCCAGATTGTGCAGGGTCAGTGCCGGACGCCCCAATATGATTGCGATCAGAAAAATCGCCATCATCAGAAAAGCCCGGATCGTCGCAACCGACCCACCCGACAGAACCAGATAGCTTGCAGCACAAATAAGGGCGATGGCCGCAGCCCATTGTCGGATCGGATATGACAAGGCCAAATGCGGCACCAAAGCAAACAGGGCCCGCACGCCCCAAAAGATCGACATGGAAACAAGCGCCATATGCAGCCCTGAAATGGCAAGTATATGCGCCAGACCACTCTGCCTGAGAGCTTCTTTCACATCACTGGCCAGATAGTCTCGCTTACCGACTGCCAATGCTATGGCAAGGCCTCCGGCCTCCCCTTCTATCCGCTCCAAAATCTGCGTGGCGATCGCACTTCTCTTGCTTTCGATCCCGTGCCGCGCCGCATCCCACCATGCCGCAATACCCGTATCCTGCGCCTTCGGTAGCCGCTCAATCTTGCGCCCCATATAGCCTTGCCCACCGATCGAACGCGCCCAGAGATAGCGGGCATAGTCAAAGGCACCGGGATAAGAAGGCCGTTGCAGCGGCTGCAATCTGGCCAATAACCGGATGCGCTCCCCCACCGCAAAACGCTCCCCCAACGCCTTGCGCACCAGCAGCAGTCGCTGTGGCAACGGATCGGTTCCAATCCGGTCAATCGTCTCCACGCGGAGTGTCCAGCGTTCATCTTTGCGACCGTTCCGCTGCCGATAGTCGATATGATCAATCACCCCTGTGATCGCGCTGGATAGCTCTCTCTGCAAGACTGGGGTGGACGCAAACTGCCCGTGATAACTGGCAACAGACAGGCCAGACAGCGCCGAGATAGCCAGCAGAAGAACAAAATCCACCAGCCCCTTTCTGGCCCGCCGCCATCCCCATAGAGCGCTTGCCAGCATCAAAGTTACCACAATCATGAAACTGGGCTCATCCGGCAGCGAGTAATAGGCCCCGGCACCAAACGCCATCGCCAGCGCGCACCAAAGAAAGCGGGCATTCCGGCACGCGCAATCGTCCCGCCAGCTTGCCGCCAGCTGCAGGCCGAGTGCCTCTATCTTCAGATAGAGCCGCATCCAGATCCCGACAGTTGACAGAGAAGACGAAACGCGCATGTTGCCCACCGCTGCACGCTGTTCAAGCGGCATCTCAGGCGTCAGCAGGTCCTCGAACTTCCCTTCAGACGACAGGACAGCCCTCTTTTCCCCTTTTTCCGCGCTTCCGGCACCCATGAGGCCTTTCACCCCGATATCAAGCTGTGTTAGATCCTTGGCAAATCACAATGCCGGTGACCGAACCCTTCCGGTTGATGCGCCCTCTTCTTCGCGGCGTCACAACCAACCTCAACCACCGGTTTACCTTATCCCGAATGACAGGTTATTGATAGCATTATGTGTTCTGAGGTTGTAACGCGCTTCGCACCATCGCCCACCGGGTATCTGCATATCGGCGGCGCCCGCACCGCTTTGTTCAACTGGCTGTTTGCCAAGGCCAACGGCGGCAAGATGCTGCTGCGCATTGAAGACACCGACCGTGAACGGTCCACTGACGCTGCCATTGACGCGATCATTGCCGGCATGGACTGGATGGGCCTGTCGCCCGAAGGCGAGCCGATCTCGCAGTATTCCCGTGTTGAGCGTCACCGCGAAATCGTTGAGCAGCTGCTGGCAGAGGGCAAGGCCTATCGCTGCTATTGCTCGCCTGATGAGCTGACCGAGATGCGGGAAAAGGCGCGCGCCGAAAAACGCCCACCGCGCTATGATGGCACCTGGCGCGACCGCGACCCGTCCGAAGCCCCCGAAGGGATCAAGCCAGCCATTCGCATCAAGGCACCGCTCGAAGGCGAAACCGTCATTGAAGACAAAGTGCAAGGCACCGTTCGTTTCCCCAATAAAGACCTTGATGACATGATCATCATGCGTTCAGACGGCAATCCGACCTACAATCTGGCCGTCGTTGTCGACGATCATGATATGGGCATCACCCACATCATCCGTGGCGATGATCACCTGACCAACGCCGCCCGCCAGACACTCGTCTATCAGGCGCTTGGCTGGGACACGCCAATCATGGCGCATATTCCGCTGATCCATGGCCCCGACGGTGCCAAACTTTCCAAACGTCACGGCGCTCTGGGTGTTGAAGCCTATCGCGACATGGGCTACCTGCCTGAAGGCATGCGCAACTATCTTGTGCGCCTTGGCTGGGCTCATGGTGACGATGAAGTCATGACCACCGAACAAATGATCGAATGGTTCGGCTTTGACGGCATGAACAAGGCGGCAGCCCGGTTCGACTTTAAAAAGCTGGAAAATCTCAACGGCATCCATATGCGCAATGCCGATGATGCCGCCCTTTACGATCAGTTGATTGGCTTGTTGCCGCATCTCGAAGACGGTCAGGCCATGCTCGACCTGATTGATGAGGCCAAGAAGAGCCAGATCATGATGGCCATGCCAAGTGTCAAGGAGCGGGCCAAAACTCTGCTTGATCTGAAAGCGGGTCTCGCTTTCCTGTTCGACACGCGTCCGCTGGCAATGGAAGAGAAAGCCGCCAAGCTGTTGACCGATGAGGCCAAGGCGATGTTGGGCGATCTGCTGCCACAACTCGATGGCCTTGAAGAATGGAGCCTTGAAAGCACCGACGCCGTTGTTCGCGCCTTTGCGGAAGCCAAAGAGCTCAAACTTGGCAAAGTTGCTCAGCCCTTGCGGGCAGCTCTGACTGGCCGGTCCACCTCGCCGGGTATTTTTGATGTGCTGGTTGTGCTGGGCAAGGAAGAGTCTGTGGCCCGCCTGAAGGACCAGACTGCCTGACATCACGAACAATTGTGCACCACTATTTGCAGGGCCGGGCTTCATGCCGCGGCCCTGCTTTCATATATAGGAAGCACAAATGATAATGTTTCAGGCAAAAGCCCTCCAAAAGTTGATTCCCGGAGCCAAGTGCCCGTCCCATTTCAGATTTTGGAAACGGGAAAAAAACTTTACCAACTCACATTCTCTATCAGAATGTAACAATGCCTTACAAAATAGAGATCATACTATGGTAGAATAAACTACTGAAATTTATGAATTTTTCCCAATTCTCCGCAATAACACGCATGGAACAGACCTTGCAGATCAGGGAAAAATCATATACCGAAAGCACAGTTCCTTTGTTGCCTCGGAGGGTCAGCTGCGCCCAGACGCACCCTTTCATTCCGATTGCAACAGAAATTGTTTTCTAAATTTGGGAGTAGCCGAATGAGTGACAACAAAGCAACATTGAACGTTGGCGATAAGAGCTGGGAATTCCCAATCCATAGCGGGACCATTGGCCCGGATGTAATCGACGTTTCCAAGCTCTATGCCCAAACTGGCATGTTCACCTATGATCCAGGCTTCACATCGACAGCCTCTTGTGAATCCGAGATCACCTATATTGATGGCGACAAAGGCATCCTGCTGTATCGTGGCTATCCAATTGAACAGCTTGCTGAACAGGGAGACTTCTTGGAGACCTGCTTCCTGCTGCTGTATGGCCACCTGCCAACGGCGGCTGAAAAGCTCGACTTTGACACCCGTGTGACCCGTCACACCATGGTGCACGAGCAGATGAGCAAATTCTACACCGGTTTCCGCCGTGACTCGCACCCGATGGCCATTCTCGTTGGCGTGATTGGCGCTCTGTCGGCCTTCTATCACGACTCCACCGACATCACCGATCCGCATCACCGCATGGTTGCCTCCCTGCGCATGATTGCCAAGGTGCCGACCCTTGCTGCCATGGCTTACAAATACACCATTGGTCAGCCATTCGTATATCCGCGCAACGATCTGGACTATGCAGCCAACTTCCTGCATATGTGCTTCTCCGTGCCAGCCGAGCAATATAACGTGAATCCGGTTCTGGCCCGCGCCATGGACCGCATCTTCACGCTGCATGCAGACCACGAGCAGAATGCCTCCACCTCCACCGTTCGCTTGGCCGGTTCTTCCGGTGCCAACCCGTTCGGTTGTATCGCTGCCGGCATCGCCTGTCTCTGGGGTCCTGCCCATGGTGGCGCCAACGAAGCAGCACTGAACATGCTGCACGAAATCGGCACCCCTGATCGCGTGGACGAGTTTGTCCGTCGCGCCAAGGACAAGGACGATCCGTTCCGCCTGATGGGCTTTGGTCACCGCGTTTACAAAAACTACGACCCACGCGCCCGCATCATGCAGAGCACCTGTCACGAAGTGCTCAATGAACTTGGCATCAAGGACGATCCGACCCTCGAAGTCGCGATGGCTCTGGAAAAAATCGCTCTCAATGATGAATATTTCATCGAGAAGAAACTCTATCCAAACATCGACTTCTATTCCGGCATCACCCTGCGCGCCCTTGGCTTCCCAGCAGAGATGTTCACCGTGCTGTTCGCTCTGGCCCGTACCGTTGGCTGGATTGCACAGTGGAAAGAAATGGTCGAAGATCCATCCCAGCGCATCGGTCGCCCACGTCAGCTCTTCTCTGGCGCAACGGCACGCGACTACGAGGCCATCGACAAGCGCTAAGAGCGCTTATGCATCAAACGGAAAAGGCTCCCATTCGGGAGCCTTTTTTGTATCCACTGCCATGCAACAGGACGGACCTGTTTGGCAAACAAGTGGTTGAAAAGCCGGATGCAAACCGTTGATCTATTTGGCAAGATGGTCCAGCACAATCCGCGCCACCTGTCCGCTCGGCGTGCCTTCGGGCAATTGCATACGCTCATCCAGCAGCTGCAAGGCGGCCATTTGAGCTGCCCGTTCTTGGCTGTCGGACAACAGCGGGAGCAGATGCGCTGCCAGCGTGTCCGCATTGGCATCCTCATCCAGAAATTCCGGAATCGCATTGTGGCCAAGCACCAGATTGGTCAGCACGAAGGAATGGGCCTTGAACAGAAATTTGAGTTTCCCCATCAGCCAATCGACTTTATAGGCCACAACCATCGGAATGCCTGCGAGCCCCAGTTCCAGCGTCACGGTGCCAGAGGCGGCCAAAGCTGCATGCGCCTGACGGAAGGCCGCGAACTTCGCCGCTTCTCCCTCCACGATCTCTGGCGTAACGGTCCAGTCTTGCAACCCCTCGTCAATCAGACTGCGCAAATGACTGACCGCAGGCAAGATCACCCGTAGATTGGGATGCTGCGCCTTGGCTTGTGCCACCACAGCCCCGAATTCAACCATCAGGCGGCTCACCTCACTGCGCCTTGATCCCGGCAGCACCAGCAACACCGGCGCGTCCAGCGGCCCTCTCTCGCCCTCAGACGGCCGCAACACATCCAGCCGTTCAATCAGAGGATGACCAACATAGGAACAGGCAGGTCCACCAAGATCCTTATGGGCTTGCACTTCGAACGGCAGCAGAGCCAGCACATGGTCGACATAACGGGCCATTTTTTTGGCGCGTCCCGGGCGCCAGGCCCAGACACTGGGAGATACATAATTGACAATTGGCAAATCCGGACGCTGTTTGCGCACGCGTTTTGCAACGGCATGGGTAAATTCCGGACTGTCAATGATCAACAAAAGGTCCGGCTTGGTTGCCAGAATATCGGCAACCACCTCCATGCCACGTCGGTGCAATGCAGGATATTGCTTGATGATGTTGACCAGACCCATGACCGCAATGTCTTGCAGCGGAAACAGGCTTTTGAGCCCTTCGGCCTGCATGCGTTCACCAGCCAGCCCGGCAAAGGCAATCTGCCCCCCAGTGGCTGACTTGAGCGCCAAGACCGCACGCGCCCCAAGCTGGTCGCCGGACTCTTCACCGATCACGATATAGATGAGTGGTCTATTTTGCTCTGCCACGGCTTCCTCCTTCATCACCTGTTTGATGGTTACGAAAGACAATCAACCAATCACAGGCAAATGTCATCCAACCGACGAGATTGCAGGATCAGCCCCGAAGCAACGGCTTTCTGCACAGTTTCCTGACGATTGGCACACAAGACCTGACCGGCGGCGCAAATGATCCCCGCCAGACCGGCCCGCTTCACATTCTCAACCGTGCGCGGGCCAATTGTGGGCATATCGAACCGCAGATCCTGCCCCGGTCGTGCCCGCTTCAACAACAGGCCTTCCTTGCCGAAATTCCAGCGAGCCCGCTTCTGCTCACGGATCTGAAACACCCGTTCCAGCATCTGGTCGGTGCCCTCAGGCCCTTCCAACGCGAGGATACGTCCGCCAGCCACGACCACTCCCTGCCCGGCATCAAGCGCACCGGTCAAAATAGCGGCCTCTGATGCCAGCTCGATATCGACTTCCATTTCATAGGATTTGACGGCCCCAACGCATAAGTCGTCGCCCACCACCAGAGACGGCGCAACATCGGGCACAGCCATCAGACGCAAACCGCGGCGTTCAACGAAATTGGCGACCCCCGCCAACACACCCTCATCACCGCCACCAGCCATGATCTTGAGTATCTCAGGCAGCGCCTTCACGGCACCAAAATCGAGACGCACGGACTTGAAATCCGGGCGCGAGGTAATTGAACCGATAAACAGCACATCACGGATCTGCATTTGCTCAAGCAGTTTGAACAAGCGCCCGATCTCACCCCATTTGAGCCATGTATGGGGATGGCCGGAAATCCGGTCATCCGCCTCACCCACCAAACCAAACAGGAAATAGTCACGGCCCGAATTTTTCAGGGCCGCGGCCACCTCGAGCGGAAGATCATGACCGCCGGCAATGATGCCCACCGGCCCATCACCAGGCATTGTCATGGCTAGTCTTTTTGGTTGCGTGGCGTGCAAAGCGCCTTCTTGGTATCTGCGCGAATGAAGTCGATGATTTTCATCACATTTTCATCCTCGGCGAACATGTTAGCCACATCATCGACCCGCTCGCTGAGTGTGCCTTCATCGGCGAATAGCAAGCGATAGGCGTGACGCAGATTGTGGATCTGCTCACGGCTGAACCCGCGACGCTTCAACCCAACAATGTTCAACCCGCCCAAATGGGCCCGGTTGCCAATGGCCGAACCAAATGGAATGAGATCATTCTCAAGCCCGGACATGCCGCCAACGAAGGAATGTTCACCCACACGCGCAAACTGGATCACTGCAGACATGCCCGCGACAATCGCATGGTCACCAACCTGTACATGGCCAGCCAATGTTGCATGATTGACCAGAATGACATGATCACCAACAACGCAGTCATGGGCGATATGCGCGCCGACCATCAGATGGCAGAAATCACCCACACGGGTCATGCCACCGCCACCCTGGGTGCCCGGATTGATGGTCACATATTCACGAATATTGACATTGTCACCAATGACACATCCAACATCTTCCCCTTCAAACTTCAGGTCCTGCGGCTTCAGGCCCACAGCAGCGAAAGGAAAGATCTCCACATTCTTGCCAATTGTCGTGTTGCCATCGACAACGACATGAGAATGCAGCTTGCCCCCTGACCCGATCGTTACATCTGCGCCAATAACGCAATATGGGCCAATTTCGATATCATCGGCGAGCGTCGCACCCTCGGCAATGATGGCAGTTGGATGTATTGTTGCCATTAGTTATCTTCATTTCCTACGAGCATGGCGCTCACTTCGGCTTCGCAAACCTTGACGCCATCAACCTGGGCTTCGCACGCGAATTTCCAGATGGTGGCCCGATTGCGGATCTTTTTGACGTGAATATGCACCACATCACCGGGCACGACCGGCTTGCGGAACTTGCATTTGTCGATCGTCATGAAATAGACGACGCTTGGCGGGCCCATTTCCTTGCGATTGTTGACGCATAGGGCACCAGCCGTCTGGGCCATCGCCTCAATCAGCAACACGCCTGGCATGACCGGCTGATTGGGAAAATGGCCTTTGAAATGTGGCTCGTTGATGGTGACATTCTTGATGCCGACACAGCTATCATCGCCGTCCATATCGATGATCTTGTCAATCATCAGGAAGGGATATCTGTGTGGCAGAAGTTCCATGACGCGCATGATATCTGCGCTATCAAGGGTCTTTTTTTCAGTCATGTTATCTTCCCTTCAGCACCCACATCCCGTCCAGATGGCCTGGCCCCTTACCAAGCAGTGCCGATTTTCAGTCTTATACAACAAAGATCAACCATGCCACCAATTTGGCGACCAACAAGCGATCCGAAGCGATCAGTTGCCCTTTTCAGCGAGCTTTTTCAAGGCCGCCATTTCGCGGAACCATTGCTTGACCGGTTTGGCCGGAACACCACCAAAGCGGCCCCCCGCAGGTACATCTTCGCGCACCACACTGACCGCGGCGATCTGGGCGCCCATGCCAATTGTGATATGACCGGCAACACCGGACTGACCGCCGATCGCAACGAAATCTTCCAGTCGTGTAGACCCGGAGATCCCCACTTGTGACACAAGAACACAATGCCTGCCAACTTCTACATTGTGGCCAATCTGCACCTGATTGTCGATCTTGGTGCCTTCACCGATGATCGTATCCCGATTGGCTCCACGGTCGATGGTGCTGTTGGCGCCGATTTCGACGTGATCCTGAATGATCACACGACCGACCTGAGGCACTTTCTTGTGGCCCATCGGGCTCATGGAAAAACCAAACCCATCCTGACCACAGCAGACACCGGGATGAAGGATCACATGATCCCCGACCAGAGAATGCTGAATCACGGCATTGGCGCCGATATGACAGTTCCGACCAATGCGCACGCCCTGCCCGATCACCGCATTGGCACCAAGCGTCGTACCGCTTCCAATCTCGGCACCTGCCCCCACATTGGCACCCGGCTCAATGCAAACACCCTTTTCAACCTTGGCTGTCGGATGAATATGCGCCGCCTGAGATATGCCTCCATCGCTCTCAAAATAGGGCAGAGGCTTTATCGCCTCCGGATAGAAGGCCGTAGAGACAATGGAAAAGGCGTCATATGGATTGCCGACAACCAGCGCGACAACCCCTTCGGGCACTTTTGGTGCATAGCGCTTGCTGCACAAGACGGCCGTTGCCTGGGTTGTTTCCAGTAAAGGCAGATATTTCGGATTGTCGAGAAAAGAGATCTGCCCGCCAAGCGCCGTTTCAATCGGTGCAACCGCATGAATAGCCTCAGACGCATCAACGCCTTCAGGCAACTGAGCAGACACAAGTTCGGCGATCTCGCCAAGCTTCAGGCTCTCTACTTTATTGAAAAAGGTTGGTTCAGTCATGATTGCCTTCATAAAAAAAGCCGCCGCCCGAATGAGCAGCGGCTTTTTAATCTATTGTCCATGCATCAGAAATTGGATGCAGCGCCGAAGCGGATGGACTGGGTGTCATCATAGCTTTCTTTCGAAAGCGCATAGGCATAGTCAAGACGCAACATGCCAAACGGGCTCGCCCAGATCAGACCGGCACCAATAGAGGACCGGATGCCGCCATTGTCATTGTAGGTGCCGCTTGCAGCATCACTACCAAACAGTGTGCCAGCGTCAGCAAAAACCGAACCGCTGATACCAACAGTTTCTAGGCCACGGATCGGGAACTGGAGTTCAGCCGTTGCGTTGATATAGGTCTTGCCACCAATCGCATCACCGGATGTTTTATCCCGTGGGCCATAACCGTTAGGCGCAAAGCCGCGGATGGTTTCGCCACCCTGGTTAAAGGCATCAAGCAAACGCACATCGTCGTTGCCGTAACCTTCAATGTGACCGGCACCGACACGAACCATGCCGACGAGTCCCCAAGCAGGATACAATTCGCGATAATAGCGCGCATCAATGGTCGAGCGAACGAACTTCACGTCACCGCCAATACCGGCAAATTCCTGATTGAAGCGTGCAAACACACCTTCATTCGGCTTCTGCATATTGTCGAGCGTGTTGTAGATCAGACGATACCCAACAGCAGACTTGATGGTCGCTCCTTCAGCCTGTGACTGCAGAATGGCAAGCGAAGTACCGGTATAATCGGACAGCTTCTTTCTCTCATACGTATAGTATGGGTTGAAAGTCAGATCACTGGTGATCGGCAGGCCAAACCGAATGGTTCCGCCGGTCCGCTCATAGTCATATTCGCGGGTCGCATTGTCTTCATAAGATTCCCGGAAGACATCGAAACCGGCAGCCATGCGGCGACCAAGGAAATATGGCTCCGTGAAGGAGAAGGAGTAATTCCGTTTACTGGTACCGAAACCTGTGGCTGCACGCAAAAACTGCCCGCGACCCATGAAGTTTTTCTCGGTGATCGAGATATCCGCGATCAACCCGTCCGTAGTAGAATAACCACCACCAATAGCAACGGCGCCCGTACCCTTCTCGACAACCTCGACATTCAGCACCACGCGATCAGACGAGCTGCCCGGGGCGGTACCGATTTCGACCTTTTCGAAGAAACCAAGTGCATTCAGGCGGCGTTTCGCACGATCCAGCAGAACACGGTTGAAGGCATCACCCTCAGCCATGTCAAACTCGCGTCGAATGACATAATCACGCGTCCGGGTGTTGCCACGAATATTGATGCGCTCGATGTAAGCACGCGCGCCTTCATCAACCTGATAAACCAGATTGATGGTTTTGTTCTCATAGTCGCGGTCGGCACGAGGGCTTACCCGTGCAAAAGCGTAACCAGACTTGGAAATCTCGATGGTCATGTCTTCGAGCGTATCGGAGACAGCATCCTGACGATACACATCACCAGTTTCAGTCTTCAGCTGGGAGCGCAAGGCTTCGGCATCGACATCTGGCACAGCGCTATCGATTTCGACTTCGCCAATTTTATACTGCTCACCTTCATCAACCGTAATCGAAACGAAAAAGACATTCCGTTCACGATCAAGGTCGGCAATGGAAGAAACAACACGGAAATCAGCGTAACCATGATTGAGATAGAAATTGCGCAGAAGTTCTTCGTCAGCCGCCAGACGCTCAGCGTCATAGACATCATTCTTGGTGAACCAGCTCAACCAGCCGGTTTCCTTGGTTTTGATCACCCGTTGCAGACGGCTATCGCTGAATGCCTTGTTGCCAAGAATACTGACGCGGGACACGGCAGTCTTGTCGCCTTCATCAATTTCGAACACCAGATCTGAGCGATTGCGTCCCAGATCGATGACCTTTGGCTCAACCTTCGCGCCAAACCGACCGGACCGGCGATAGGCTTCGAGAATACGCTGCGCATCGGTGCGAATTTTGGTTTCGCTCAGAATGCCGCGGCTTTTCGAGGTAACGATCTGTTCGAGATTCTTGTCTTCGATGCGCTTGTTGCCTTCAAAGGCAATGCGGTTGATCACCGCATTCTCGACAACGTCAACAATGAGGCTCGAACCACTACGGCGAATTTTGACATCCTGGAACAGGCCGGTCTGGTACAGCGCCTTCAGCGACTCATCCACCGCAAAAGCGGTGGCTCGCTGACCTGGCTTGACCTGAATGTAGGACCGGATCGTATCGTCGGAAACGCGGGCATTACCGCGAACGTCAACACGGGAAACAGTCTGCGCAAATGCAGGGCTAATACTAAAAAGATCGACGGGACCAAGCGGAACGCCCACACTCATTACTGTTGCTAGAGCCGCTCCCCAAGCGATGGTCTTTAATTTTTTCATCAGCCCAAACACTCTTATATCTGCTTCATCAATTCGTTTTGGACACAAATGTGCCCACGAAATGGAATCTTTATGTTCATTAGGGTTTTACCCTGAATCTCACAAGGATCAACCCCCCAAGTTGCCCAATTGGGCTTATGACCACAGTCCGTTGCCGTTAAGCCACATCTTTCTTGTTGAATCCGCACAAACTTTCCATATGCGCAGACCCAACCAAAAAGAATCCCTTAGCGCAAAAATATCTGCGTTATGTCATTGAAAGTTGCAAAAAACATCAATGACAACACCATTGCCAATCCAATCTTGAAGCCAAACTCCTGACTCTTGGCAGACAGCGGTTTACCGCGGACAGCTTCAATTGCGTAAAAGGCCAAATGTCCGCCATCAAGCATCGGAACCGGGAACAAATTGATAAGCCCGATGCTGACTGACAGCATACCGGCCAGATTGACCAGCGCCACAAGACCCAAAGTCGCCACCTGCCCGGACACCTGAGCCACGCGGATCGGACCACCCAATTGATCAGCATCTTCCTTGCCAACAAAGATGCGTCCGATATAACCCAGCGTGCGCTCGATGATGAAATAGGTTTCTTCCACCCCACCCCACAAAGCTTCTCCCGGACCATATTTTTTCAGCTTCACGTCTTCTGGGCGAGACTGGTGACGAATCCCCAGCACGCCGATTTTTTGCTTATTGCCAAACTGATCGGTCACCTCGGTCCGCCGTGGTGTCGTCATCAGGGTAATCAGCTCACCATCGCGATCGACAACGATCTTCAGGGTATCTTCTGAGCTCAAAGCCACAACCCGCTGAACATCAACGAAGGCCTCGATCTCGGTTCCGTCAATGGACACCATGATGTCACCGGGCTTGAAACCGGCTTCCTCAGCGGCACTTTGCTCCACCACACTATCGACACGCGGCACCATCAGCGGCTTGCCATAGGCAAACAGAAGGGTCGCAAAAATGACGATTGAAAGAAGGAAGTTGGCGAAGGGACCAGCCGCGACGATTGCCGCTCGTGCCCAGAGGGGCTGAGCATGCAGCGATCCATCTCGCGAATCTTTGCCCATAGCATCAAGCGCTTCCTGATCGGGAACACTTGCGGCATTTTCATCGCCTTCGAATTTCACATAACCGCCCAAGGGGATAAGGCTGAATTTCCAACGTGTTCCATGCTTGTCATAAAAGCCGAACAACTCGCGCCCAAACCCGATCGAGAAGGCCTTGATCGTGACACCGCACCAGCGTCCGACCATGAAGTGACCCAACTCGTGGAAGAAGACAACGATTGTTAGAACAAACAAGGCGGGAATTGCGTAGCCCAGCAGGCCGGAACCGGCTGAAAACACGCTCTGAAGAAATTCCATTCATATCTCCAATATCTCTGAGGCGAGACAATAATCCTCAGACTCTAAAGAAGGCTTAAATAGGGTGAAATTGCGCAGAGATCAACAGACGAGCCTTACGACTTCCGGCCTCAATTCACCACAACCTCAATCTTTGCCCTGAGGCGCCCCGAGAAGAGCAGAAAAGTCAATAAAATCAGCAGCCCGTTTCAGTGATTGATAACTCGCTTCAAAGTGAGCACTGAAATGGATGAAACCATGGATAACAGACGGCACCGGATCATAACAATGCGGCACCCCCGCTTCGACCATGCGCCCCGCAAGCCAACGCGTATCGTCAGCCAAACAATCGCACTCCGCCTCACACAAATAGGCTGGCGGCAGTCCGGCCATATCGGCCTTGCTCAATTCCCCATAACGTGGGTCAACAGGCCCTGAGAGATAATCATCCCACATTTGCTTCATGCCTGCGGTTGCGAGCCCATTGCTACCATCACCATAAGCCAGATGGGAGGATGTATCGAAGGCGTAACGATAACAGCCATACCAAAGAAGCAAAGCGGAAATCGGCCAATCCTTGCCTTCGTCTCGCGCCCTCAGCGCAAGAGCAAGTGCCAGATTGGCACCCGCACTGTCCCCAGCCAGCACCAACTTGGCAGAGGTCGCATCCGCAATCGCAGCAAGTTGCGCGAACAATGCATCCATTGCCGCTGGATAAGGGGCTTCAGGGGCCAGAGGATAGGTCAATCCATAAACCGTTCGACGGCTCAGCGCCGCGAGATCGGTCAGGATGCTGCCATGAGTCACCAGATCGCATTTGCACCAGCCGCCCCCATGAATATAAACAATGACCGCATCCGAACGAATATCTGACAGATTGGAACGATAGATCCGGCCAAAGGCGCCATCCTCAGTCGTCACCGCATCATGATGTCGCCCCAGCAGGTCTTGACGAATCTCGCTGGAACGCCGCCGCGTCTCCTCAAGGCTGACCGGTTGATCAGCCGGGGGACGAAAGGAAAATCGCGCATCGACTTCCATCAGCTTTTTATCCGGAGTTCCCACCATGGCGCACCTCTGCTTGTCAGCCTGAGTTGAAAAGGATCGCAGTTAGCCTGCATTTTATACCAAGTTTGCCCGCACTTCGTCAGCCACGCACCTTGCCGCAGCGTCCGTGGCCAGCACCGCATCCACCGATCCGACTGGCCCCACCTCACCCAGCTGAACAAAGCGGTCCATCACCGCCTCGACCATGCGAGCAATGCCCCCAAACGGCAATTGATGATCCAGAAAGGCAGCAACTGCGACTTCATTGGCCGCGTTCATGATGTTGGGCAAATTGCCGCCAACCCGGAGCGCCTCGAGCGCCAGCCCAAGACAAGGGAAACGCGCCATATCGGGCGCTTCAAACGTCAACTGGGCGATCTCGACAAGCGAAATCCGCCGCGTATTGGCAGGGGCCCGATCTGGCCAAGCCAGACAATGGGCGACAGGAATGCGCATATCGGCGGCCCCCAGATGGGCCAACATGGAGCCGTCACTATAGGTGACCAGACCATGAATGATCGATTGCGGATGGACGATAACTTTCAGTTTTTCGAGCGGCATATCATAGAGATGGTGCGCTTCGATCACTTCCAGCCCCTTGTTCATCAACGAGGCGGAATCGATCGTCACCTTCGCGCCCATCGACCAGTTGGGATGGTTCAGCGCCTGCTCGGGCGTTGCCTTCTCTATGTCGCCTTGCGCCCAGGTACGGAACGGCCCGCCGGACGCGGTGATCGTCACATCCTCGATTTCGTCGCGGTTGGCATCGTCGAAAATCTGGAAGATCGCACTATGTTCGGAATCAACCGGCAAGATGGGTTTGCCCAAACGCCGCGCCGCATCCATAACCAGATCGCCAGCACAGACAAGCGCCTCCTTGTTGGCCAGAGCCACCTGATTGCCCGCTTCGAGCGCCGCCATGGTCGGGCGGATTCCTGCCGCGCCGACAATCGCCCCGACAACCATATCCGCGGGCCAGGCAGCGGCTTCGGCCAACCCGGCCTCCCCGGCCCCGACAGCAATGCCCGTGCCAGACAATGCGTCTTTGAGCGCATCAAGGCACTGTTCATCTGCCACAGCCGCAAAGCCTGCCTTGGTCTCAATCGCAATCTGCGCCAGCTTTTCGACATTGCCGTTGGCGGTCACAGCACCGACGCGATACCGATCAGGGGAAGAAGAAATGATATCAAGCGAGGAGTCGCCAACCGATCCGGTCGCCCCCAACACTGAAATGACCTTCGGACCATGCTCCGTGGCCGAAGATCCAGCCGATTGAAGCGGATCAGCCCCAGAATCAGTCGCCTGATCCATCATTGATTCCTCCTACTTGTAATCATACACCCGTGGCAGAGTGCGCTTTACCAGACCAGAAAGCCGGTCGCCACAGAACCAATATCGGCAAAAATCAAACCGATCAGCGCGGCACAGACAACCGCCACCAGCAGTCCGTCCACCCGGTCCATCACGCCCCCATGACCGGGAATGAGATTGCTCGAATCCTTGACATTGAACAGCCGCTTCATGTGAGATTCTCCCAAATCCCCCACTTGTGAGACCACAGACAGACCTGCCAACAAAAGGGTCAGTTTGACGGTCGGGTCGATCTTGAGCAGAAACGCCACGAACAGCGCAAAAGCGGTGCCACCAACCAGCCCGCCAAGGGAGCCGGACCAGGTTTTTTTTGGCGAGACCCGCGGCCACAATTTCGGCCCGCCAAGGGACTTGCCGACAAAATAGGCCACCACATCCGTGCCCCAGACCACCGCAAACAAAATCAGAATGGCAGCAAAACCATGGGCACTATCGGCCCTCAGCGACAGAATCGAAAAACCGAATGCCGCCGCATAGATCACGCCCGAGGCGCACCACCGAGCGTAGGGATAGGAGCAGCGCGCAAACGCCAAAAACGCAGCACCAATCAGCGGAATGATCAAGGCCGCCTGCCAATAGCCAAACCAGAGACAAAGCAACGACGCCAAAATCGCCCCATAGCCGACATTGGCCGGCACACCGAAGGGCTGCTCACCAACAATGGTAACCCATTCCTTGTAGATCAGGAGGGTGACAACACCGAAAAAGAGCGCGAAGGCCAGTCCACCCCACCAGGTCACAGAGAAGGCGGCGACGGCCAGCACAACACCAGACATGGCACGCACTGCCAAATCCGACCAATTCGCTTTGGGTTTCGGTTTCGGCTGGCCCTCGAAAGGCGAATTTGTCTCTTTATTCAGCGCCTTGTCTCCCGTATTGAATGCGGCTGCATCACTGGTCCGCGTGTCTGCAAGGCACTGCGAGCCTCACGATCCGGTTGCCACCACCTGAGCATCATCCGTCAAATCGTCCACCGCCAGACCGCCAAAGCGGCGATTGCGGCGGCCATATTCTTCCAACGCCAGTTCAAGTTGACGACGGTCAAAATCAGGCCAGAAGCAATCCACGAAAATGAACTCGGAATAGGCAGCCTGCCAAAGCAGAAAATTGCTCAACCGTTGCTCACCGCTTGTCCGCAGGATCACATCTGGATCCGGGATTTCGGCAGAATAGAGCGAAGCGGAAATCATCCCCTCGTCGATGGCATCTGGTGCAAGCCGTCCCGCCTGCACCTCGCGTGCGAGCGCCTGAAACGTCTCGACCAATTCCTGCCGTGCGCCGTAATTAAACGCAATGACAAGGGTCAAACCTGTATTTTTGCAGGTCTTGCTTTCCGCCTCTTCCAGCAATGCAACGATATCCGGCGCCAGTCCATTCCGGCCGCCAATCACCGTGACCCGCACATTCTGCTTGTCGAGGGTCGACAGATCCTTGCGGATGAAAAGCTTCAGCAACCCCATCAGATCGCGCACTTCGCTTTCCGGGCGCGCCCAGTTTTCCGAGCTAAAGCTGAACAAAGTTAGATATTGAATGCCAAGGTCGGCCGCATTGGCGACGATCTCGCGCACGGCGACCACCCCTTGCCGATGCCCTTGCGTGCGCGACAAGTTGCGCGACTTGGCCCACCGTCCGTTGCCATCCATGATGACTGCCAAGTGTCTGGGAACGACCATGGTCCTTGTCTGCGGCGTTTCCGCGATGCCTGTATGGCCACCCATCGACACTCATTCCTCCAACTGGACCGCAGCCCAGCCGGGCCATGACAGTCTGTTGTTTCATTTGGCAGCGCAGCATACCGGTCGGCACAGCCACGCAACGGAAAAGCCCAAACAGGGTCCAAGGCTCCTTCACCGGAAGATAACCCACCGCACCTGCTCTGGGACCTCGAATTGATAAACGTGAGCGCCCCGAAAAGGGCGCTCACAATCGCTGCAATCCACCAGACGATCTCAGGTCGAATCCTAGACCTGCATGATCTCGGCTTCTTTGCCTTCGAGCATCGTATCGATGTCGGCGACATATTTGTTGGTCAGGTCCTGAATTTCGTCGGAATAGATACGCACTTCGTCTTCGCTCATGCCGTCTTTTTCGGCTTTCTTGCACATATCCATACCATCGCGGCGCACGTGACGCACGGCAACCTTGGCATTCTCGGAATAGGAATGGGCAATCTTGACCATTTCCTGACGGCGCTCTTCGTTGAGTTCGGGAATGGGCAAACGAAGGAGCTGACCGTCCGTTACCGGGTTGATACCCAGATTGGATTCACGGATGGCCTTCTCGACCGCATTCACCATGCTCTTGTCCCAAACCTGAATCGACAGCATCCGAGGCTCAGGAACAGAAACCGTACCAACCTGGTTGAGTGGCATGGTCTGTCCATAGGCTTCCACCACGATCGGCTCAAGAAGGTTGACGGAGGCACGCCCGGTCCGCAAACCGGAGAGTTCCGTTTTCAGCACAGACACAGCACCCTTCATGCGACGTTCGAGATCGTCAAGATCCAGTTCTTCGGCAGACATTGTAAAGCCTCTTTATCGTTTCACGTGTTTCTCATTCATACCCGCCAAACGGCGTTTGAACAGTCATGATAGCAGCGGTCTCTCGTCCCCTGCCAGCCACGCCTCCTCCGCGCCTGACGGCCACATACCCACAAAAGCGGGAGCCGTTCTAATCCGAAACCACCGTCGCCCGGCCCGCGCCTTTGAGAATCGCAAGCAGACCGTCGGGTTCATGGATCGAAAATACAATTATCGGGATATTCCCGTCCTGAGCAAGGGCAATTGCTGCCGCATCCATAACCTTAAGGCCCTGTTTGAGCACTTCGGCGTGGGTAATTGTCTCATAACGCTCCGCATCCGGGTTGGTTTTGGGGTCTGCCGAATAAATCCCGTCGACCTGTGTGCCCTTCAACAAGGCATCACAGCCCATTTCTGCGGCGCGCAAAGCAGCGCCAGAATCAGTGGTGAAGAAGGGATTGCCAGTGCCCCCGGCGAACAGGACGACCTTGCCTTCTGCCAGATACCGTTTGGCGCGACGCTGGGTAAAACTCTCGCAGATCTTCGGCATATCAACCGCAGACAAGACCACAGCAGGCACATCGGAAGCATTCAGTGCATTGGCCATGGCGAGCGCATTCATCACGGTTGCCAGCATGCCCATATGGTCTCCGACCACCCGATCGCCCCCTTCAGCGGCTACCGAAACACCACGGAAGATGTTGCCACCGCCGATCACGACGCAGATTTCCGCTCCCATCGCGCGCGCTCTTTTGATGTCACCAGCCACCCGGTCAACCACACTGGTATCAATCCCGAAAGCCTGATCACCCATCAGCGCCTCACCGGACACCTTGAGCAGGATGCGTTTATATTTCAAATCTGTCATTGTCTACGACCCCATCGTCACGCATCAGCCGAAACCGATCTTGCGTGCTTGCGCTCATCCTGTCCGGCGGCAAGCCTGACAGCCAGATATCCGACCACCAGCCCGGCAACGATCACCTACAGGCAAATTTGGTAAAACTTGTGGCAGGACAGCCATGTCCGGCGAAGATATCGCATCCGCCCGCAGCAGGAACGAACGCAAAGAAAAGAGCTTCCACGACGCGCGCGCAAGCCGTCTCCACAAGCCGCCTCTGCATACACGAAGGGCGCTGGTTCGTCATCCCCAGCGCCCTTTGTTTTTCAAAGATTCACACCCCTGTCATGCAAACAGGGTGGAGCAGACCTTAAGCCTGGCCAGTTGCAGCAGCAACTTCAGCAGCAAAGTCTTCTTCTTTTTTCTCGATGCCTTCACCAAGAGCGAAGCGAACAAAACCAATCAGCTTGATTGGGGCGCCAACATCGCCTTCGGCATTTTTGATAGCCTGCTCAACGGTGTTTTCACCGTCAATCACGAAGGTCTGCTTCAACAGCACAACTTCTTCGAAGAATTTGCGCATACGGCCTTCGACCATCTTCTCGATGATGTTTTCTGGCTTACCGGATTCGCGAGCCTGTTCGGAGAACACAGCTTTTTCGCGCTCGACAGCGGCAGGATCAACTTCTTCGGTGGTTGCAGCCAATGGGTTGGTTGCAGCAACATGCATGGCAATCTGTTTGCCAAGGGCGTCGAGCTTGGCAGCGTCGCCTTCGGATTCCAGAGCAACCAGAACGCCCAAACGGCCAAGGCCTGCGGCAGTTGCATTGTGCATGTAGGAAGAAACAACACCTTTTTCGACAGACAGAACAGCGCCGCGACGCAGGTTCATGTTTTCGCCGATGGTAGCAACTGCGTTGGTGATGGTTTCTTCAACCGTTTTGCCATCGCCAAAGTCAGCAGCCAGAATGTCTTCGTTCTTGCCGCCAGCAGTGATCGTAACGTCAGCGACTTTACGAACCAGAGACTGGAACTGCTCGTTACGGGAAACGAAGTCGGTTTCAGCATTGACTTCAACCAGTGCAGCTTTGTTGCCTGCTTCAGCAATACCGACCAGGCCTTCAGCGGCAACACGACCGGATTTCTTAGCAGCCTTGGACAAACCTTTGGTGCGGAGCCAGTCGATAGAGGCTTCCATGTCACCATCATTTTCGGCCAGTGCCTTTTTGCAGTCCATCATGCCCGCGCCAGAAACTTCGCGGAGCTCTTTCACCATTGATGCTGTAATCGCCATTGCAGCCTCACGTCCTTTATAAAACAAGCCAATGGTCGCACAGACCAGTCCGCGCGACCCAATTGAAGGAAGGCCGGGAAAATCCCGGCCCAATGTCTTTTCTCGCCTTAAGCTTCAGCAGGAGCAGCGGCTTCTTCGCCTTCAGCTGCTTCTGTTTCGACCAGAGCGGGCTCAAGCAGCCCTTCTTCAGCTTCACCAAGATCCAGACCAGCGTCGCCAGCAGAACGGGAAATACCGTCAATTGCAGCGCCCACGATCAGATCGCAGTAAAGGGAGATCGCACGAGCCGCGTCATCGTTGCCCGGTACCGGGAAGTCGATGCCGTCTGGGTCGCAGTTGGTATCAACAATCGCAGCCACTGGAATGCCCAGACGACGTGCTTCGTTGATTGCGATGGTTTCTTTGTTGGTGTCGATCACGAAGATCAGGTCAGGCACGCCGCCCATATCCTTGATACCACCGAGTGCGCGTTCCAGCTTGTCACGCTCGCGGGTCAGGGTCAGGCGCTCTTTCTTGGAGTAACCTTTGCCTTCAGCATCCAGAACTTCGTCAAGCTTGCGCAGACGCTGGATGGACTGGGTGATGGTTTTCCAGTTGGTCAGCATGCCGCCAAGCCAGCGGGAGTTGACATAATACTGAGCGCAAGATTTTGCAGCTTCAGCAACTGGCAGAGAAGCCTGACGCTTGGTGCCAACGATCAGAACGCGACCGCCACGAGCAACGGTATCGGAAACAGCCTTCAGAGCTTCGTTCATCAGAGGAACGGTCTGGGACAGATCGATAACGTGGATGTTGTTGCGAGCGCCGAAAATGAATTTGCCCATTTTCGGGTTCCAGCGGTGGGTCTGGTGACCAAAATGCACGCCTGCTTCAAGCAGGGAGCGCATGGAAACTTCAGGAAGTGCCATGGTAATATTTCCTTTTACCGGTTTAACCTCTGCGGGAGGTGGCCTAAAGCGGCACCGGATGGACAAAGGCTCATTTCTCCGAGCCAATACCCGCTCCCGCATGTGGATTCGAGGGGGCTTATAGGCGGTCTATCTCAGGAATGCAAGGCGCAAAGTCCCGTTTGGCGGATTCCTGCGGGATTTTCCCCTTTTCTCCGATTTTTACTCGCTCGCAGCCCGGCGAAAGGCTGCTGGCGTCATCCCGGCCCCGGCCTTGAACTGACGGGTAAAGTGGCTCTGACTGCTAAATCCACAATCCAGCGCCACCTGAGACAAGGCATCCCCCGCAAGGATTCGCGCCCGTGCCCGTTCAACGCGCCGTGCGGTGATCAATCCCTGAGGTGTCACGCCACAGCTTTCCTTGAAAGACCGCTGAAAGTGAAACTCACTCAGGCCCGCAATGTCTGCAAGGTCTTTCAGACGGATCACTTCATCCAGATGACATTCGATATAATCAACCACCCGCTTGCGCGTACGCGTCGACAAACCACCCTTCACCCGATCAAGGCGAACGGCCGATATTGAATCATTTGAAATGACATGCTGAACAACATCCATCATGACCATATCCGCCCGCAAGGGGTCACTTTCCTGCAAGGCAGCATGAAGCGCCATGAAAGAAGATTTCAACCCGCCCGCAGGCTGGTAGGTCACATCAGCCAGCGAAAAACTAAGGCTGTCACGCCCGGTCCATTCGCTAAACATCCGCCGCATTTCGGTATCGGGCAAATAGAGATGGACCATCTCGAGCGGTCGCGTAATCCGCCATTCCGAACTCTGCCCATGAGGAAAAATGCACATAGCACCCGGCCATCCCTCAACGGGCCTCTCATCAACACGCCAGACCCCTTCGCCGCCGCGCACATAAAAGCTGAAAGTATGACCGCTCAACTGATCATATCGCATATAATCATCACTGTTCGTCCAGATCGCACAAGACCTCCCAAACCCCAGATCAAGGCTGGCGGTATGGCTCGCGCTTGGCGAAGCATAGAGATAGCTGTAAACGGAATGGGACGGCGACTTCATTTGGTCTTTCTGCATAAGGCGGGAGATCAAAAGATGCTTTCTAACAGGTGAAACGCTCTGCGAACAGAGGCCCGATCTGCCTCCCACGAGACAGGCTTCACTATACCGCCTCGGACCGCACCAAGAAAAGCCCAACGACAGCTTCCAGACACCCGCATGATCATTTCACCGCAAGATAGTGCAAAACAAGCGGGAAAAACTGTCTTATCAAAAGCCTCCAAATTTCAAGGAGAGCATCATGATTGCCATCAGTTTCATTGCCACCGTTCTGATCTGGGGCACCACCTGGATCGCCATCGCCTTTCAGGTTGGCCCGGTCCCGGTGCTGGTGTCGATCTTTTATCGCTTCGCATTGGCCGGGATCTTGTTCTTGCTTTTCCTCGCCGCATCAGGCCGCCTGAATCTGCCCAAGAAGCACGATCAGCCATGGCTGATTGCGCAGGCCTTTTGCCTCTTCAGCCTCAATTTCATCTGCTTTTATTCCGCAGCAAGTCACATCCCGTCAGGCCTAATCTCGATCATCTTTTCATTGGCAACGATTTTTAACGCACTCAATGCCCGACTGTTCTTTGGCGATCGGATTTCCGGCCAAACCCTGCTGGCCAGTATCTTGGGCATTGCTGGCCTCGCCTTGCTGTTCGGCCCCGATATCCTGAGCGCAGAGTCGGAAAGCACCTTGCAAGGGGTTGGTCTTGCCATGCTCGGCACTCTCTTTTTCTCGCTGGGCAATATGGTCTCGCGCCGCAATTCGGCCGCGGGCCTGACGCCTGTGACCGCCAACGCATGGGCCATGGGTTACGGCGCACTGATCATGCTTGCGCTGATCGGCCTGTCCGGTACACCGGTCATTCTGCCAACCAGCACCACCTATCTCGGCGCCCTCATCTATCTTGCCACCATCGGCTCGATCATTGGCTTCACCACCTATCTCTATCTGGTGGCCAAAATCGGCTCTGCCAAAGCGGCCTATGCGACGGTCTTGTTCCCGATCATCGCCCTTGCACTCTCGACCCTTTATGAAGGCTATCACTGGCAATGGACCGGCATCGTCGGTCTCGTTTTGGCGCTCAGCGGCAATCTGGTCATGTTTGCCCGCTGGCCGAACGCCCGGCCATCCAAAGAGGCACAAAGCAGCCAACCGTCCGCAGCAGAATAAAGCATCTACAGGATCAAGTTGGGGTCAGAAGACCCCGACCTGCACATCGACAACCCCTTTGATCGCCTTCAGGGACCGCCCCACTTCCGGTGAGACATAATAGGTGCCATTGATCCGCATCTCGACTTCGCAATCCCCATCATCCAGCATGACAATGACCGACACTTCCCCATCCCCCCGGTCATCCAGCTGAGCCCTGAGCGAATGCAGTGGCGTGTCATCTCGGACAAACACCTGCATCGTCTTGCGCACATTATCGCTTTGCAGCGGCCGCACATTGTTGATCCGCACCGACACCCCTTCAGGGCGCTCGTCGGCCCCCACTTCAAGGATCACCGTCTTACCCGGTTCCAGCATGTCCCGGAAACGGTGCAAGGCTTCAGAAAACAACACCGCTTCATACTGTCCGGTCGGATCAGAAACATTGATAATGCCCATCCGGTTGCCGGTCTTGGTTTTGCGCTCCTGCCGTCCGGTGATCGTGCCAGCCAGCCGGCCCGCCGTCGCGCCCTGCTTGACCGCCACCTCAAAGGGCTGCCAAAGCTGAATGCGCATCTTTTCAAGTTGCGGGATATATTCATCGAGCGGATGAGCGGAAAGATAAAAGCCAATCGCCTGATATTCCCGCTGCAATTTCTCTTCACTGGTCCAGGGCCGCATATCCGGCAACGGCAAAGGCGCCGCTTCCTCAGCCCCGAATAGCCCACCCTGCCCCGATGAGCTGTCACGGGCATGGCTTGCCGCCTCACCCATAATCACATCAATCGAGGCCACCACCTGAGCCCGGTTCGGATTAAGCACATCAAACGTGCCAGCGGCTGCCAGATTTTCAATCGTCCGTTTGTTCAGCACGCGCGGACTGATCCGCTTGGCAAAGTCAGCCAAGTCCTTGAAAGGCTTGTCGCCACGAACCTCCATGATATGCTCGGCGGCTGGCTGCCCCACCCCTTTGATCGCCGCCATCGAATAGATGATCGCGCCGTCCTTCACCACAAAATGCACCCCGGACTCGTTAATCGAGGGTGGCCGCACCTCGATACCAAGGCGCAGGGCATCACGTCGGAATTCGGACAATTTGTCCGTATTGTTCATATCAAGCGTCATGATCGCGGCCAGGAATTCGACCGGATAATTGGCTTTCATATACGCAGTCTGATACGCAACCAAAGCGTAAGCCGCAGCGTGAGACTTGTTGAAGCCATAGTCGGCAAACTTCGCCACGAGATCATAAATCTCGGAGGCCTGCTCCCGGCTCACACCGCGCTCTTCTGCACCATCACAGAAGCGCACCCGCTGTTTTTCCATCTCCTCACGGATCTTCTTACCCATCGCACGGCGCAGCATGTCAGCTTCACCAAGGGAATAGCCCGACAGGATCTGGGCGATCTGCATCACCTGTTCCTGATAAATGATGATGCCGTAGGTTTCTTGCAGCACGGGCTGGAGCAGCTCATGCAAATAGTCCGGCTTTTCCTCTCCCCGCTTACGGGCGCAATAGATCGGAATGTTGGCCATCGGCCCCGGACGATAGAGCGCCACGATAGCGATGATGTCTTCGAATTGGTCAGGTTTCATGTCGAGCAAGGCTTTGCGCATGCCCATCGATTCCAGCTGGAACACACCGACCGTCTCGCCCTTGGCCAAGATCTCATAAGAGGGTTTGTCGTCTATGGGGATCTCGGCGAGATTGATCTCGATGCCGCGCTGCGCCACAAACCGCACGGCATATTCCAGAACCGTCAGCGTTTTGAGCCCGAGAAAGTCAAACTTGACGAGACCGGCCTGCTCGACCCACTTCATATTATATTGCGTAACCGGCATGTCCGAGCGCGGGTCTCGATACATCGGCACCAGTTTGTCGAGTGAGCGGTCGCCAATCACGATACCGGCAGCGTGGGTCGACGCGTGACGATAGAGCCCTTCAAGCTTGAGCGACATATTGATCAGACGATCAACAATCTCCTCATCCCGCCGCGCTTCATTAAGCCGCGGTTCCTGCTCCAAAGCCTCAGGCAAAGACACAGACACAGCACCCTTCATCGGCACCATCTTGCACAGCTTGTCGACCTGACCAAACGGCATCTGCAACACGCGCCCAACGTCGCGCAGCACCGCGCGGGCCTGCAAGGTTCCGTATGTGATGATCTGCCCCACATTGTCGCGCCCATATTTGCGCTGCACATAGCGGATCACCTCTTCACGACGGTCCTGACAGAAGTCGATATCAAAGTCGGGCATCGATACGCGTTCTGGATTGAGGAACCGTTCGAACAGCAAGGCAAAGCGCAAGGGGTCAAGATCGGTGATGGTCAACACCCAGGCGACAAGCGACCCCGCACCCGACCCACGGCCCGGCCCCACCGGGATCCCGTGCTCCTTGGACCATTTGATAAAGTCCGAAACGATCAGGAAGTAACCGGGGAACTTCATCGACTCGATAATGCCGAGCTCAAATTCCAACCGATCCCAATAATCCTTCTCCTCCTTGTCAGGAGCCAGACCATGCACCGCAAGGCGTCGCTTCAGACCCTCTTCAGCCTGCCGACGCAACTCGGATGCCTCGTGTCTTTCCGCCTCTTCCGGATCGGCATCCGCCCCGGCAAATCGCGGCAAAATAGGATTGATGGTGCGGGCCCGCGTCACGCAGCGGCGGGCAATTTCGATGGTATTTTCCAGAGCCTCCGGCAGGTCGGCAAACAACTCTGCCATTTCATCCTGACTCTTGAAATAATGCTCCGCCGTCAATTGTCGTCGGTCTTCCTGAACCAACACCTTGCCCTGAGAAATGGCAATCAGAGCATCATGCGCTTCGAAATCCTCACGCTCGGCGAAATAGACATCGTTGGCCGCAACCAACGGCAAATTCATCTCATAAGCCAGATCTATAATTTGAGGCTCGACGATGGCTTCATGGGCAAAGCCATGGCGCAAAATCTCGACATAAAGCCGATCATCAAATATGTCGCGAAGCTTGCCGAGGCGCTCTCGCCCCAACTCCGTATGGTGATTGAACAGAACCCGGTCAATCGGGCCATTGCCACCACCCGTCAGGCAAATCACCCCTTCACCAAACTCCGCCACGTCGCTCAGTAGCACGTGAGGCTCCTGATCATCATGGGGCACCAGAAACGACCGCGAGACCAGACGCACCAAATTGGCCAGCCCTTGATCCGTCGCACCGATCAGCACCAAAGTCGGAAAGTCGGTATGGCCAACGCCTTTGACATCCCCATCAGTAAAATCGACTTCGATCTGACAGCCAATGATCGGCTGCAGGCCATCACCAACGGCTTTTTGAGAAAATTCCAGCGCTCCGAACAGATTGCGCGTATCGGTCATGGCGACCGCAGGCATCTGGAGGCTTTTGGTCTTCTTGATCAGCTTGGCGACCGGCAATGCGCCTTCCAGCAAGGAGTAAGCGGTATGCACATGCAGATGGACAAATTTCAGATCTTCGGAGACCGCATTCATTGCTCACACCTCATGACCGGTCACCCAGTCAACAGACGGGTGCGCAGAACCAATAGACGCATCTCACAACAAACACAGAGCGCCACGACAGGCGATCCAGAATAAAAGTCAACCGACGAGTCGAAAAGGGAGACTTGGACTTTATCCCGTCTTATCCCGATGCCAGAACACAATTGCAGCTGAACCGCGCAACGTCCGGGCACTTAGTCTCCTTTAAAAGAACTGGCAACAGCCTTCACTCTGCACAAGGATTTCCACAGACACAACAGGCCTGCACCAAACGACAATCAAACTAGAATTGTCGTCCAAACACTCAACATGGACATAAACGTGATCAAAGAGCCAAGAGCGAGAACATCACGGATAATCATAACACAGTCTCCAAATTGTTCCTCAATTGGCCTCATTATGTATTTGTTTTGTTCTTTTATCAAGCAAATTTCACTTTCATGAAATTCAAATTATTATCTATAGATATCATATAGTTAGTCAAATTTGTTCCACTTTTATTCACATCCTATGTAATTTTTCTGAAAGGCCACGGATCGTGTTTTGCGGAAATGTGGAGCCGGATTTGTGAATTTGTGCATAAAGACATTTTGCCCACAGCCTGTCCCAACACTATCCACACCCCCCACAAGGAAAGTCTCGCATTCTGCTGACTTGTCCCCATCTGTCCACCAGTCGTGCACAGGCGAGCTGCCGGACAAGATGCCCCGCAACGAAAAGTGGAAATAAATGAAATGACAGCCCGTTGCCCGTGACAGGGACCGGCTCAAAGCTCGACGATTTTTCCGTCGACAATCGTGATCTGTCGATCCATCCGTTCAGCAAGAAACAGGTTATGGGTCGCGACCAATGCAGCAATCCCCGACTGTTTAACCAGAGAGTTCAACGCCTTGAAGACATATTCTGACGTGTTGGGATCGAGGTTGCCGGTCGGTTCATCCGCCAAAAGGACCCGTGGCGCATTGGCCATGGCGCGGGCAATGGCAACACGCTGCTGCTCCCCGCCAGACAACTCGGCCGGACGATGCTGGGCCCGATGATCGACTTTCATATAGGAGAGCAACTCCAGCGCCTTTGCCTTGGCTTCTGACGGCTTTTCACCACGAATAAGCTGCGGCAAGGTCACATTCTCAAGCGCTGAAAACTCTGCCAGCAAATGATGGAACTGATAGACAAACCCGATTTCATTGCGGCGCATCAGGGTCCGTGCCCGATCAACCGCCTGACCTTGTGGTTCTCCGGCGATAAAAACTTCCCCCGATGTAGGTTGCTCAAGCAGACCCGCTATATGCAACAGGGTCGACTTCCCCGCCCCGGAGGGTGCCACAAGCGCGACCATTTCACCGGCACGCACCTGTAGATCCGCTCCATCCAACACCACCAGATGTTTGTCGGCCTGCTCATAGGAGCGATGCACATCAACCAGCGCCAGCAGAATGTCGGGGTCAACAGGTTGGGTGTCAGGCATATCTGGCTCATACTGGAGGTCATAAGGGTTCGGAGCAAGCTCTGCTGGCTGCTGTTGCTGATCGGCGGCTGTTGCGACAGACGGCATCACGGGCAAGCCCGACGGATAGGGTGTTTCGGCGGGTGCCTGCTTCGCTGCCTGTTCGTCCACATGATCGCTGGGGCTCATCTCTTCACGCGGTGTCAAGGCAGGCTCGGTTGGCGCCGGAGATGGATCTGCGGGAACGGACACAGTTTGTCCGGATGGCCCGGACGGCATAACAGGCTGACCGCCACGCTCCTGCTCCTTCTTGCGGCGTTCTTCTTCCTCGGACAGGACAGGCCAGAAAAAGCTCTTTCTATTCATAGCGCAGCGCCTCCACCGGATCGAGCGTCGAAGCACGCCATGCAGGATAAAGGGTTGCAAGGAAGGACAGTACCAACGCAATGAGAACGACGGACACAGTCTCGGTCACATCCATATCCGCTGGCAATTTCGACAGAAAATAGAGCTCGGGCGAGAAAAGCTCGGTCCGCGTGATCCAGGAGACGAACTGCCGGATGCTTTCGATGTTGAGACAGACAAGCAGCCCCAGAATGAAGCCGGCAACCGTTCCGACAAAGCCAATTGCAGCCCCGGTCATCATGAAAATCCGCATAATTGAGGCGCGCGTTGCCCCCATGGTGCGCAAAATCGCGATGTCGCTGCCCTTGTCCTTCACCAGCATGATAAGACCGGAAATGATATTCAGAGCTGCCACCAGAATGATCAGCGTCAGAATGATGAACATCAGATTGCGCTCGACTTCCAAAGCCGAAAAGAAGGTGACATTGCGGAAACGCCAATCGGTGATGTAAATCTGCCGGTCGACGGCTTCCTCAACCATGGGCCGCATCTGACCAACAGCATCCGGATCATCGACATAAACCTCGATGGCCGAGACTTTTTGATCCTGATTGAAATAGGCTTGAGCTGCAGCAAGCGGCATGAAGATGAAGCTGCTGTCATATTCGCTCATACCGATTTCGAACACAGCCTTGACCTTGTAGGACTTGATCCGAGGCGCGACCCCCATCGGCGTCACAGCGCCTTTGGGTGAAATCAGTGTCACACTATCCCCAAGCACCACCCCCAGCGAGCGAGCGATGCGGGATCCCAGTGCGATGCCTTCGCCATCATCAAAGCCTTCAAAGCTGCCTTGCAAGACGTTGCTGGACACCAGTTTCAGCTTGGAAACACTTTCCCCGCTCATCCCGCGCACCAGTGCCCCAACGGCCCCACCCGGACCGGAAGCCAGAATCTGACCTTCGACGAACGGCACGACATAGCGCACGCCATCGACCCCTTCGACCCGCTTGGCGATGGTGTCATAGTCGGTCAGCGGACTGTCTTGCGGCTGGATGACCAGATGGCCATTAATCCCGAGGATCTTGTCGAGCAACTCCGTCCGAAAGCCATTCATCACCGCCATCACGATGATCAGCGTCGCAACGCCAAGCATGATGCCGAAGAAGGATAGCCATGAAATGATGGAGATGAAGGTTTCTCGCCTGCGGGATCGCAGATATCGGAACGCCATCATCCATTCAAATGAGGCGAATGGCGCTTTGGTCTCGGACGCAGACATTCAATTCTCCAGACGGAGCCGCCCACGCTCAGGTGCGTTGGGCAGCCCAACAAGCAGACATGTCGAATCAAGCAAATCGATTCCTGATGACATCAGTGTACAGGAAGAGACCAAAGCACCGACAGATGGTGTTTTGGTCATTCCCATAATCCGATGAGGAATCAGGAGGCCCGCTCCGCAATGATGCGCTCAACAACAGCATCAACAGAAACCATTTCCCGCTCGCCAGTAGCGCGGTCCTTGACTTCCACTTCATTCGACTTCAGGCCACGCGGACCGACAATCACCTGGGTCGGCAGACCGATCAGATCCATCGTGGCAAATTTCGCACCAGCCTGACCAGTGCGGTCATCATAGAGAACATCGATTCCGGCATTTCCAAGGCGCTCATAGAGCTGCTCACAAACAGCATCCGTATCTTCGTTGCCAGCCTTCATATTAATCAGGCCAATATCGAATGGAGCAACCGACTTGGGCCAAATGATGCCATTCTCGTCATGGCTGGCCTCGATGATGCCGCCCAACAGACGGGAAACACCAACGCCGTAGGAGCCCATATGGACCGGATATTCCTTGCCATCGGCCGCCATGACCTTGGCATTCATCGCATCGGAATATTTGGTACCGAAATAGAAAATGTGACCGACCTCGATGCCGCGCGCCGCAATGCGGTCAGCTTCAGGCACCGCGTTGAAGGCGGCTTCATCATGCATTTCCTCGGTCGCGGCATATTCGCTGGTCCAGTCGGCAACGATACCGGACAGATCGGCATCAAAGTCGAGGTCATCGCCGGGCACTGCCTTGGTCAGATAATCGCGATGACAGAAAACCTCACTCTCGCCAGTATCCGCCAGAATGATGAACTCATGGCTCAGATCGCCGCCGATCGGACCTGTATCGGCTTTCATCGGGATGGCCGTCATGCCAAGGCGCTTGAAGGTGCGTAGGTAAGCCACGAACATCCGGTGATAGGCCTCACGCGCCCGCTCCTCATCGGTGTCGAAGCTATAGGCATCCTTCATCAGGAACTCGCGCCCGCGCATCACACCGAAGCGTGGGCGGATCTCGTCGCGGAATTTCCACTGAATGTGATACAGGTTGAGCGGCAGATCCTTGTAGGACTTCACATAGGAGCGGAAAATGTCGGTGATCATTTCCTCGTTGGTCGGGCCGAACAGCATGTCACGTTCATGCCGGTCAACGATGCGCAGCATTTCCTTGCCATAATCGTCATAGCGCCCGCTTTCCTTCCACAGCTCGGCTGGCTGCATGGTCGGCATCAGCAATTCGATCGCACCAGAGCGATCCTGTTCCTCACGCACGATCTGTTCCACCTTGCGCAGCACACGCAAGCCCAGTGGCAACCAGCTGTAGATCCCGGCCTGTTGCTGGCGAATCATCCCTGCCCGCAACATGTAGCGGTGTGAGACGATTTCGGCTTCTTTTGGGGTCTCTTTCAGGATTGGAAGAAAATAGCGGGAAAGACGCATGATGCAGGGCTCATTCTTTTGAAAAAGGGACGAACATGGTGGGCGCAAGTCGCATCAACCAAAGACGCGGATGATCTGCGCAGCTTAATCTGTTTCAGCCGTTTTTACAGACGACTCGTGGCGGTTCGACAGCAAACTGCATGAACAGCCTTTCGGTCCATGCTTTTTGCACAGAATTAGCGGCCACATCAAGGAAATCCCTTACTTCACGCACGCAAAACAGCCTCAGTCGCATCGAAAATCCGCTGCATCTGCTGATCGTAAACCACAGTGATTCACGAAATTGCGAAAAACTACGCAAGAGTCAAAAAAGAGTGATGACAAAAGGCTCTGTAGGGACTAGTCTGCCTTTCATAAATATAAGAGATATGCTCACCACAGTTATCTCATCTCGCGCGGAAAATGTCTTGGGAGGATAAATGATCTCTGGCGCGCTCTAGGGCTGCTGCCGCTCTCAACTAGCAACCAAAAAGCAAGTCGAGCAAAGAGATCACGTCGCGATACTTACAGAAGCAAGGCCTTTGGCCTTGCTTTTTTTATGCGCGCGTTTCTGACGTCCGCAACAAGCAAAACCCTGATAGAGCGGTTTTTATCCAGACCAGCTTTTATTTCAGCCTGTCCTCATCGGTCCGACCAATATAGACCGACATTAACAAATATATGACACTCGGCACTGTTTTCAGGTGAGCGGACCTAGGCCACGGGCCAACTGGCCAAGTGGTTATGGAAAAGCGCACCCAAAAAGAAGAGGGCTCGCTGTCTGAAGACAACGAGCCCTCTTCACTGGAACTGAACCTAGCCTCTGCCTAGCGTAAGCTGTCTGGCATTGGCAGGAATGTCAGGTCATCAAGACCCAAGCCCTGAACCTCAACGGCCCAGTAGAACAATCCGAACAGTAGACAGGCCACAATCGTGGTGACCATAACCTTGCGCCACATCATGGCTCTGGCAGGAGCGCTGGCTGTCGTGCCAAGCCGTCTCTCGCTCAATTCCGCCTGAGTCCTTACCCCGAAGGGTAATACGAGAAACAATGTAACCCACCAGATGATGAAGTAGATTGCAAGGCCACTGATCAAACTCATTCAGTCGGTCCCGTTCCTGAAAGGATTAAACCTGCTCCAGCTCGGTCAGGGTACCGCAGAAGTCTTTTGGATGCAGGAAGATTACTGGCTTGCCGTGTGCGCCGATTTTTGGCTCACCGTCGCCGATAACGCGAGCGCCGTCAGCTTTCAGTTTGTCACGAGCAGCGATGATATCGTCTACTTCGTAGCATACATGATGGATGCCGCCCATAGGGTTTTTCTCAAGGAATTTCAGGATTGGGCTATTTTCACCAAGTGGCTCGAGCAGCTCAACTTTGGTGTTAGGCAGTTCAACGAAGACAACGCGCACGCCGTGGGTTGGTTCGTCCTGAGCAGGAGAAACTTTGGCACCCAGGGTGTTGGCATAGGTAGCAACAGCAGCATCCATGTCTGGAACAGCGATAGCAACGTGATTAAGACGACCAATCATTTCCTTCTATCCTTTCTATCGATTGCCCTGCGGTGAAGGAGTTCCTTCAAAGGGAGGCCAGCAGAGCCTAAAGAAAATGTACACACGTCATACCAAGTTGATCATCACCGCAACAGTTGGCTTTTTAGCCCAGTGTTGATGAACTTCAGAACGGACAGAACGTCGCACCGCTTCACGTAACACCTCGATATCTTTACGTTTTTTGGCCGGCATACCTTTAATAGCACCATAGATGCCAGCTTCAACAATTTCGATAAAAAGACGATTCTTTTTGTTGCGGTCGGGGATACCTGCCAAAGCCATTTGTGGACGACCCAGAATCTCTCCCTTTGTGCTGACCGTCAGCGCCACAGCAATGTGGCCGACAAAGGAGAGCTTGCGTCGCTCCTGAATGCCCATTTCCTCAAAAGTACCGACCAGCGATCCGTCCTTGTAGAGCCGACCGCCCAAATACTCGTCCCAACTCTTGACCATTCCGCCAGCCAGACGGGCCATCCAGCCATTGCGCACATGCAGCACTTCCTTGACGCCCATAGCGCGCGCCAAACCGGCATGGGCTTTCAGATGCATCTCTTCCCCATGCACGGGCACGGCGATTGATGGTTGCGTCCATTCATACATCTTGCGCAAGTCATCCCGCTTCGGATGGCCTGAGACATGCACCCGCGCATCGCGCTCCGTGATGATGGTCACGTCCTGCCGCGCCAGATTGTTGATCACTTCATTGATCTCGCGCTCATTGCCCGGAATGGCCTTTGACGACATGATCACCTGATCGCCCTTTGAGAACTGCACCGATGGATGCTCACCACCGGCAATCCGGGCCAGAGCCGCGCGTTTTTCCCCTTGCGATCCGGTCAGAATGGCGACCACCTTGTCGCGCGGCAGATAACCATAATCCTGCTCGGACAGGAATTCGGGCACATCCTCAAGATAGCCCTGCTCCTGCGCCACCTCGATGAAACGCCACAGGGCCCGTCCAACCACGACACATTGCCGATCATTGGCCCGTGCCGCCCGCGCGATGGCCTGCACCCGCGAGACGTTGGAAGCAAAGGTCGTCACCGCGACTCGGTGTTTGGCCTGCCCGATCAAATGGGTCAGCTCTTCTTCTACATCCTGCTCGGAAATCGACGAGCCTTCGCTCAGCGCATTGGTCGAATCGCAAATCAGTGCCAGCACGCCTTCCTTGCCAAGTTCGATGAAGCGGGCAATGTCGGTGCTCTTGCCGACGCCGGGTCGGTCATCAAGCTTCCAGTCACCGCTATGCAGAACCAAGCCATGCTCGGTGCGAATGGCCAGCGCATTGGCTTCGGGGATCGAATGCGAAACGGGAATAAATTCCACATTGAACGCGCCGATCTGCACCCGTGCCCCCTGCTCCACGCATATGACCGGAATATCGGGCGCATCATGTTCATGCTCCCCCTTGGCTTCCACCAGATCCGCCAGAAAGCCCGTTGCATAGACTGGAACATCCAGCCGTTCCCACAGGGAAAACAACGCGCCAAAATGATCCTCATGACCATGGGTGATCACCAGTCCGTCGATCCGGTCCCGCTCTTGCTCGAGAAACCGCATGTCGGCAAAAATCAGATCAGCACCGGGATGGGCCTCATGGGCAAAGGCCACACCGAAATCGACGATCAGCCATCTCTTGTCTCCCTCTGGCCCGACGCCATAAAGCGCCATATTCATACCGATTTCGCCAACGCCGCCAAGCGGCATGAAGACCAGTTCCGACTTACTCATCAATCTCTCTCAATCCCTTTCGAACGATCTTATCGAATGGCGCCCGGCCAATACACGTCGCCCGCATAAATGATCCGCTGTGTGCCGTCCGGCAGGCGCATGATCAGGGCGCCCTGTTCATCGAGTTGTTCAAATGTGCCATACACATCTTCATCGGGCAGGCGCGCCACCACCGGTTGGCCAACGCCGCGGGCGCGCAGCAGCCAGTCATCGCGAATCTCTGCCATGCCATCCCCACCATCCCACACCAAAAGCCGCTCATCCAGATGATGGGCGAGACGTTCAAACACCTGCTCCGGAGCAATATCATAGCCATATTGCAGCAAATCCGCAGCAGCCAACCCTTCGGTTGTTTCGGGATGATTGCGGCAATTGATGCCAATACCAATCACCACCGCCTGAGCGCCATTCAGCAAGGTGGTGGTTTCCAGCAAAATACCACAGATCTTCTGATCGCCCCAAAGCACATCATTGGGCCATTTGATCGTCAGCTCGGCCCTCTGAACCGGCGATAGCATGCCACTGATCGCGCGATGCACAGCGGTCGCCGCCACCAAAGGCAATTGCCCGATGGCCTTCATCGGGGCAGGATCAATCAGCAGAAGGCTGGCAGACAGGTTGCCCTGCTCCGAACTCCAATGCCGCCCGCGCCGTCCGCGTCCCGCAGTCTGCTCACCAGCCGTTACCCACAAATTGCCGGCCCTGCCATCTCTGGCCGCGTCAAGGGCATAGCGGTTGGTTGAGTCGATGCTTTTGAATGACAGATGACGATAGGCAGCAGGAATGTTGGACACGAGGGAAACTCACTCATCGATGCGCTGATGTCAGGTTCCTCGCGCCAACGCGGAAGACCGACAGCAGGGGAAATTCGAGTATGTGATCATCAGGCAGATGGCAGGTTGATTACAACCCGCGCAAGTGATGTTCGGCAACGGTCCGATCAGCGCTTGCAAGCCGCCCAAATGACACCGCCCGAGGAAGCCCCCGGGCAGCAAAGTCTTAACACAACAATCGGTGTCTGTATCAAAAAACTGCCTTTGTTCCGCCTTTGGGATCAGAAAAAGCTCTTCGCAGCTTCCTCAGCCATCACCCGGATCGGGCCGATATAAAGCACCATGGTAAAAATAAACGCACCACTGAGGATCAGCACGGTTCTCAACTCCACCGGGCTTGCTTCAAAGCTGGGTGCGGGATCATCGAAAAACATGATCTTGACGATCCGCAGATAATAATAGGCCCCGACGACCGACGCCAATACGCCAATCACAGCCAGCGGATAGAGACCGGCCTCAATGGCGGCGAGGAACACAAAGAACTTGCCAAAGAAACCGCCCATCCAAGGCACTCCGGCGAGCGAAAACATGATCACGCCAATCAGGAAGGCCATTGGCAAATCCGTCTTGGACAGCCCCGCCAAATCATCAATGCTCTGCACCATGCCATCCTTGCGTCGCATAGAAAGGATGGCAGCAAAGGCCCCCAGCGTCATGGCGATATAGGTGATGAGATAAATGATCAGCCCCTCGATACCCGCCGCATTGCCTGCCGCCAGACCAACAAGCGCATAGCCCATATGGCCAATCGAGCTATAGGCCATCAGCCGCTTGATATTCTTCTGCCCGATTGCAGCAAAGGCACCCAATACCATCGACAGAATCGAAATGAAGACAATCACCTGCTGCCATTGCATGTCGATCAACTCGAACGCCCCGAAGACAAACCGGACGATCAGCCCCATCGCCGCCACTTTCGGCGCGGCAGCCAGAAAGGCGGTGACCGGCGTCGGCGCCCCTTCATAGACATCCGGCGTCCACATATGGAACGGCACAGCGGAGATCTTGAATGTCAGGCCTGCGAGAATAAAGACCAACCCGAAAACCACACCCAGCCCCGGCTCGTCGACATGCAGGGCTTCGGAAATGCCAGCAAAGGATGTGTGGCCGGTAAAGCCATAGATCAGGCTCATCCCATAGAGCAGCATGCCCGAAGACAGAGCTCCGAGAACGAAATATTTCAGGCCCGCTTCCGTCGCCTTGGCGCTGTCGCGTTTGATGGCAGCCACCACATAAAGTGCCAGCGACTGCAACTCCAACCCAAGATAAACCGCGATCATGTCGTTGGCAGACAGCATCATCAGCATGCCAAGGGTCGAAAGCAGGATCAGCACCGGATACTCGATGATGTCGAACTTTTCCGCCCGCGCATAGCCAACCGTCATCGCCAGCGCCACCCCGGAAGACAGCAGCACCAACAGCTTCATCAACCGGGCGAAGGGATCAAGAATGAAGGCACCATTGAAGGTTTCAACCTTGGCTTCCGGTCCGATCAGCAGCAGCACCCCGGCTAGGATCAACAACGCCACTGCCAGTCCTGTCACCACCTGACTGTTTCTTGAGCCACCAAAGGCGCCAATCATCAACAACACCATAGATCCCACCGCGAGCAGGATTTCCGGCAAAACCGGCATCAGGTCGGGAAGCGCAGCCAACTCAGGGGTCATGTTTCACTCACTTCTTTCAGTGGTCGCCGCGGCCCTATTGGGCCAGCATGGCAACCTTGTCCGCAGCAGCCAGAGCCGCCTGATAATTGTTGATCAGATTTTCCACCGCCGCAGCCGTGACATCCTGAATGGGCGCCGGATAGATACCGAACAGAACAGTCAGGAAGGCCAACGGCACCAGAATGATCTTCTCGCGTCGGTCCATGTCGAGAATGCCTTTGAGGCTTTCTTTCTCAAGCTTGCCAAACACCACCCGGCGATAGAGCCACAGCGCATAGGCCGCCGACAGGATCACCCCGGTCGTGGCGAAGAAGGCGAACCATGTATTGGTCTGAAACACACCAAGGATGGTCAGAAACTCGCCGACAAAGCCAGACGTGCCCGGCAGGCCAACATTGGCCATAGTGAAAATCATGAACAGGGTCGCAAAGACCGGCATCCGGTTGACCAGCCCGCCATAGGCAGAAATCTCGCGGGTATGCATCCGGTCATAAACCACCCCGACACACAGGAACAAGGCGCCCGAGACAATGCCGTGCGACAGCATCTGGAAGATGCCGCCCTGTACCCCCTGCGAGGTCATGGTGAACAGGCCCATCGTCACATAACCCATATGGGCAACGGAGGAATAGGCAATCAGCTTCTTGATATCCTCCTGCGCCAAGGCCACCAGCGAGGTATAGATGATCGCCACCGCCGAAAGGGCAAACACCATTGGCGCAAAGTAATCAGACGCCAGCGGGAACATGGGCAACGAGAAGCGCAGGAAGCCATAGCCACCCATCTTCAACAGGATTCCGGCCAGTATGACCGAACCGGCGGTCGGGGCTTGCACATGGGCGTCCGGCAACCAGGTGTGAACCGGCCACATCGGCATTTTCACCGCAAAGGACGCAAAGAAAGCCACCCATAGCCAGAATTGCATCTCGGGCGAGAAACTATGCGCCAACAGCTGGACAATATCGGTCGTGCCCGCATCCCAATACATCGCCATGATCGCCAGCAGCATCAGGACCGACCCGATCAGCGTATAAAGGAAGAACTTGAAGCTGGCATAGACCCGGTTCTTGCCGCCCCAGACACCGATGATGATGAACATCGGAATGAGACCGGCCTCGAAGAACAGATAGAACAGCACCAGATCAAGCGCACAGAAGACGCCGATCATCATGGTTTCCAGCACCAGGAAGGCAATCATATATTCCTTCAGGCGCTTGGTCACCGAATTGCGGCTGGCAAAAATCGCAGCAGGCATCAAGGCAGTGGTCAAAATGACAAACAGCATCGAAATGCCATCCACCCCCATGCGATAGGCGATGGTGGCACTCAGCCAATCGGCGCGCTCCTGCATCTGGAAGCCTGGATTTTCCGGGTCGAACTGGTTCCAGATCAACAGCGAGATCAGGAAGGTAACAATCGTCGTCCAGAGCGCTACATTGTTGATGTTGCGGCGGGCAATGGCATCATCCCCGCGCACCAGCAGGATCATCAGCGCACCGACAAGCGGCAGGAAAACGACGGTCGACAGCAACGGCCAGTTGTTCATTAGTGCGCCCCCCCGCTCAGCATGACGTAAGTTACCAGAAGCGCCGCGCCGATCATCATGGCAAAGGCATAGTGATAGAGATAACCAGATTGCAATTTGACCACCCGCTGGGTGACATCCAGCACACGGGCCGCAATGCCATTGGGTCCATAATGGTCAATGATCCGTTCATCGCCCCCCTTCCACAACACACGACCAATCCACTTGGCAGACCGCACGAACAAAAGGTCATAAAGCTCGTCGAAGTACCATTTGTTGAGCAGGAAACGATAGAGAATGTGGTGCCGTTCGGCGAGTTTCTTCGGGATCTGCGGTGAGCGGATATAGAAAAGGTAAGCTGTCACCAAGCCAAGCAGCATCATGACAAACGGCGCCAGTTTCACGGCCCATGGAACATTGTGGAACGCATGCACCAAATCATTCTCGGCCGAGACAAACAACGCCCCTTTCCAGAAATCATCATAATGATGCCCATAGAAGTCGCCAGCAAAGACCATGCCCGCAAAAACCGCACCGATGGCCAGCACCATCAAAGGCACAATCATCACTTTCGGGCTTTCATGGATATGGGCCTTGACGTCCGGGCTCATCCGCTCACGGCCATGGAAGGTCATGAAGACCAGACGCCAGCTATAGAAGCTGGTGAACAAGGCGGCAATCACCGTCAAGCCAAAGGCATAATCACTAAAGGCATTGTTGGCGGCAAAGGCGGATTCGATGATCGCATCCTTGGAATTGAACCCGGCAAAGCCGATCAAGGTACCCGGAATGCCAACACCGGTCAGCGCCAAAGTGCCGATCAGCATCAACCAGTAGGTCAGTTTGATATGCTTGGCGAGCCCGCCCATCTTGCGCATATCCTGCTCATTGGACACCGCATGAATGACCGAGCCGGCCCCAAGGAACAACAGTGCCTTGAAGAAAGCATGGGTGAAGAGGTGGAACACCGCCGCCCCATAGGCCCCGATACCCAGCGCCACAAACATGTAGCCAAGCTGCGAACAAGTCGAATAGGCAATCACTCGCTTGATGTCATTTTGAACCAAGCCAACGGTGGCAGCAAAGAAGGCGGTGGTCGCGCCAATGAAGGTGACCACTTCCAGCGCCGTTGGCGCCAGCTCGAACAGAGGCGACAGACGCGCCACCATGAAGACACCCGCTGTGACCATCGTCGCCGCATGGATCAAGGCCGATACCGGCGTTGGACCTTCCATCGCATCAGGCAACCAGGTATGCAGCAGGAACTGCGCCGACTTGCCCATGGCACCCATGAACAACAGAAGACAAACAGTCGTCAGTGCATCCCAATCCTGCCCGAGGAAATGGATCGTCTGTCCCTTGATGCCCTCTGCAATGGTGAAAATCTCGCTGAAGCTGATCGTATCGAACAGCACATAAACGCCGCAAATCCCCAGAGCAAAGCCGAAATCCCCGACCCGGTTGACAATGAAGGCCTTCATTGCCGCCGCATTGGCTGACGGTTTCTGATACCAAAAGCCGATCAGCAAATAGGAGGCAACGCCTACCCCTTCCCAGCCAAAGAACATTTGCAACAGATTGTCAGCGGTGACCAGCGACAGCATCGCAAAAGTGAACAGCGACAGATAGGCAAAGAAGCGCGCGCGATGCGGGTCCTCGTGCATATAGCCGATGGAATAGACATGAACCAGCGAGGAGACCGTGTTGACCACCACCAGCATGACGACCGTCAGGGTGTCCACCCGGATCGACCAGTCAATGGTCAACGCACCAGACTGGATCCATGTGAAGATGGAAACGATCCGCGTTTCATCATGGCCAAACCCGACCGAGAAGAAAGCAATCCATGACAACAGAGCGGCAATCACCACCAGCGCGCTGGTGATATATTCCGATGCTTTGTGGCCCAAAGACCGACCGAACAGACCGGCGATCAAGAAGCCCAGAAGCGGTAAAAAGACGATGGCCGAATACATGATACTCTCAGCCCTTCATCATGTTGATGTCTTCAACCGCGATGGAGCCGCGATTGCGATAGAACACGACCAAAATGGCCAACCCGATAGCGGCCTCGGCCGCGGCGACAGTCAGGATCAGCAGACCAAAAATCTGCCCCACCAGATCGCCCAGATAAGAGGAGAAGGCGACCAAATTGATATTCACTGACAGCAGGATCAACTCAATCGACATCAGGATGACGATGACATTCTTGCGATTGATGAAGATGCCGAACATCCCGATCACGAACAGGATCGCTGCTACAGTCAGATAATGGCTCAGTCCGATTTCCATCTTTCTGGCAGTCCCTTCTTCTCATGCCCTTGCAGGCCCACAGACAAGGGAACCGGTAGGCTATATGCCTTTGCCCGATTCCACTTTCTTGATTTCAATCGAATTCTCGATCGTCCGCGCCACCTGACGCGTAATATCCTGACGCTGAACATCCTTGCGATGATGCAGCGTCAACACGATGGCCCCGATCATGGCGACCAACAGGATCATCGCCGCGCTCAGGAAGTAATAGACATACTTGGTATAAAGCAGCGATCCGATCGCTTCGATGTTCGACATCTCGGCCAGATCAGGGATCGGTTCACCCAGATTGGCCACCACGTCGGGACTGATCGCCCAGCCGCCAATGGCAATGATCAGCTCGGCCAGCAACACCAAACCGACCATCAGGCCAATCGGCATATAGCTCAGGAATCCCGCCCGCAGCTCGACAAAGTCGATATCCAGCATCATCACGATGAACAGGAACAGAACCGCCACCGCGCCGACATAGACCACAATCAGCAACATAGCCAAAAATTCTGCCCCCAGCAGCACGAACAGAGCAGCGGCATTGAAGAAGGCAAGGATCAGGAACAGCACCGAATGAACCGGATTGCGCGCCCCGATCACCATCAGCCCGGACCCGAGCAGGACCGCCGAAAAGAGATAGAAGAAAAAGCTCTGAAGAATCATGTCTTTCGCTCTGAAGCCCGGTCTTGGGCTTCCCTTCCGTTATTCCTTGCCCCGCCCATCAGCGATAAGGCGCGTCCATTGCAATATTGCGAGCCAGTTCCAGCTCCCAGCGTTCGCCATTCTCCAGCAGTCTTTCCTTGTTGTAGAACAGTTCCTCGCGGGTCTCCGTGGCAAATTCGAAATTCGGCCCCTCGACAATCGCCTCCACCGGACAGGCCTCCTGACACAGACCACAATAGATGCATTTGGTCATGTCCAGATCATAGCGGGTGGTGCGGCGGGTGCCGTCATTGCGCCGAGGGCCAGCTTCAATCGTAATGGCCTGCGCCGGACAGATCGCCTCGCACAGTTTGCAGGCAATGCAACGTTCTTCCCCGTTGGGATAGCGTCTGAGTGCATGCTCCCCGCGAAACCGGGGGCTGACCGGCCCCTTCTCAAACGGGTAATTGATCGTCGCCTTGGGCGCAAAGAAATAGCGCATCGAGAGGAAGAAGGCAGAAACAAACTCCTTCAACATCAGCGATTTTGCAGCTTGAGCAAGTGCCATACTATCCTCCAAAGAACCGTTGGCCAGCGACAAAGCCGACAAGAGTGAACAAGACCGGCATCGGAATGCGATACATGAAGCGGGTAAAGTCGGCCACCTGAGCCTGTTTTTTGGCGTCCAGTGTGGTGCGCCGTCCCATGATAAAGCCGTCGTCCTGCGCCCGCAGAACCGCCGGCAACACCAGAAGATTGGCGAGCACAGCCGTCAGCAATCCGATCAGGGCGCCCAAACTGCCAGCAATGAAAGGCGTCATCACCATGTTTCTCTCCAAGCGGCTTATCCAGCCAATGACAATCCGGCCCAATAACCGATCACCGGGAACAGCAACTGGGTGCCACACCAGATGCCGAACTGAATCCAGTCCCCGTATTTCTTCGTGTCCGGATGATTGGCCAGGCCCTTCTCCGAACGCATCTTCATCCATTTTGCCCCGATCAGACCGCCGATCATCTTGAAATCGGCCCAACCGATCACACCACCAATCAAGGCCCCGATCATGCCGGGCAGTGACAATTCAAACATATCGTCTCTTCGCCTCGCTTACGGAGCCCAGCCCATGAACTGCAGCACACCGGCCACCAGCACCACATAAAACAGCGACAAAGGCAGAAACACCTTCCAGCCAAGGCGCATCAACTGGTCATAGCGGTAACGCGGCACAAAGGCCTTGGTCATGGCAAACATGAAAAACACGGCACTGGCCTTCAAAAAGAACCAGACCACCCCCGGCACCCAGGTAAAGGGCGCAAAATCAAACGGCGGCAACCAGCCCCCCATAAACAGGATGACGGTCATCGAACACATCAGCGCAATCGCCACATATTCGCCGAGCATATACATCATGTAAGGGGTCGAGCCATATTCGACCATGAAGCCCGCAACCAGCTCCGATTCTGCTTCTGGCAGATCAAAGGGAGGCCGGTTGGTTTCGGCCAAAGCCGAGATGAAAAACACAATGAACATCGGGAAAAGCGGCAGCCAGTACCAGTTAAGGAAACTGAGCGATGGCATGCCGAGCCATGTTGCCATGCCTTCTTTCTGAGCCAGCACGATGTCAGTCAGATTGAGCGAACCGACGCAAAGCAAAACAGTGATGATGACAAAGCCGATGGAGACTTCGTAGGACACCATCTGCGCCGCCGAACGCAAGGCAGACAGAAACGGATATTTCGAGTTCGACGCCCAGCCCCCCATGATGATGCCATAGACACCGAGCGAGGAAATGGCGAGAATATACAACACCCCGACATTGATATCGGCAATCGCCCAGCCTTCAGCCACAGGCACCACAGCCCATGCGGCCAAGGCCACCGTCACCGTCATCAACGGCCCGAGCAGGAAGATCACTTTGTTCGAGCCAGACGGGATCACCGGTTCCTTCAAGACGAACTTCAGCAAATCGGCAAAGGATTGCAACAGACCCCAAGGCCCGACCACATTTGGCCCGCGCCGCATCTGCACCGCTGCCCAGACCTTGCGGTCGGCATAAAGGACATAGGCAATGATCACCAACAGGGCGACAAGCAACAGCAAGGATTGCCCTATGATAATCGCGCCGGGAATTAGCCAGTTTGTGACAAATCCATCCATTCGTCGGTCCTCTATTCTGCGGCGTCAGCCGCGCGTTCCTTGGCCAATGCGCTGCACTCGGCCATGGTGGCGGAGGCGCGGGCAATCGGGTTGGTCAAATAATAATCGGCAATCGGCGACACCATCGCCTGCCCCTTGACGGGTTTGGCAAGCTTGGCCAGCGCCGCAATATCGGCAACATCGCCAACAAGGCAGTCATCAATGCTGGCAAGATCCGGATGCGCCTCAAACAACACCCCGCGCAATTGTTGCAGGCTATCAAATGGCAATGTCTTGCCAAGCACCGCAGACAAGGCGCGCAGAATTGCCCAGTCTTCCTTGGCATCCCCCGGCGCAAAATTGGCCCGATAGGCCATCTGCACCCGGCCTTCGGTATTGATGAACAGGCCCGATTTCTCGGTATAGCTGGCACCGGGCAGGATCACATCCGCATGATGCGCCCCGGCATCGCCGTGGCTGCCAATATAGATCTTGAAGGCATCGTCAAAGGCACCAAAGGCCAACTCGTCCGCGCCCATCAGGATCAGCGCCTCAACGCCCCCATTCTGCATGGCAGCAATATCCTTGCCCCCATCCTGCGGCACAAAGCCGACTTCAAAGGCCCCGACGGCACTGGCGTCGGTATGCAGCACCGAGAAGCCATTCCACTCAGCACCTGCCGCGCCACAAGCCACCGCCAGCTTCGCTGCCTGTCCCAGAACCGCAAGGCCATCCTCATGGTTGATCGCGCCCTGCCCGATCAGGATCAGCGGCCGCTCGGCCTTGTTTAGAATGTCAAAGAAAACCCCATCACCACCAGCAAGGCTTGCCAGCGTGTCCGAGCCTGCGCCCAAATAGTCATAGTCATATTTAAGGTCGGCCTGCTCACCGATCACCCCGATCCGCACGCCACCCGCCAGCCACGCCTTGCGAATGCGGGCATTGAGAACAGCGGCTTCCATGCGCGGATTGGAGCCAACAATCAGGATCGCATCGGCGTCTTCGATGCCCTCAATCGTCGCATTGAACTGATAGGCCGCCCGCCCCATGGCGGAGGTCAGCACCGAGCCATCCTGCCGGGCATCAAGATTGCCCGAGCCCAGCGAGGCCATCAGCATTTTGAGCGCGAACATTTCCTCGACGCTCGCCATGCTCCCGGCAATCGCACCAATCCGGTCACCAGACAGGCCATTGAGCTTGTCAGCCACGCACCTGAAGGCTTCGTCCCACGCAACCGGGGTCAGCTTGCCATCCTTGCGGACATAGGGCCGATCCAGACGCTGGCTTTTCAGCCCGTCCCAAATGAAGCGGGATTTATCAGAAATCCATTCCTCATTGACCGCATCATTGTTGCGCGGCTGGATCCGCATCACCTCAATGCCGCGTGTATCCACCCGGATATTCGAGCCAACGGCATCCATCGCGTCGATGGTTTCGGTCTTGGTCAGCTCCCATGGCCGCGCCGTAAAAGCATAGGGGCGTGAGGTCAGTGCCCCGACCGGGCAGAGATCGATCACATTGCCCTGCAACTCCGATGACAATGCCGCTTCAAGATAAGTGGTGATTTCGGCATCTTCGCCACGCCCCACCAAACCCAGCTCCTGAATGCCCGCCACCTCGGTGGTGAAACGCACACAGCGGGTGCAGTGAATGCAGCGGGTCATCACGGTTTTGACCAAAGGCCCAATATATTTATTCTCTACCGCCCGCTTGCTTTCGCCATAACGCGAACCGCCCTTGCCATAAGCCATGGCCTGATCCTGCAGATCGCATTCCCCTGCCTGATCGCAAATCGGACAATCGAGCGGATGGTTGATCAACAGGAACTCCATCACCCCTTCGCGGGCCTTTTTCACCATCGGCGACTTGGTGAAGATTTCCGGCGGTTCTCCATCGCGACCCGGACGCAAATCGCCCACGCGCATGGCGCAAGAGGCAGCCGGCTTTGGTGGCCCGCCCTTGACCTCGACAAGGCACATGCGGCAGTTGCCCGCCACGGACAGACGCTCATGGAAGCAAAAACGCGGAATCTCCGCCCCGGCCTCTTCTGCGGCCTGCAGAAGGGTATATTCGCCGGGCACCTCGATTTCGTTGCCGTCAACAACCAGCTTTGCCATAGTCAACTTCCCTTGCGGTCCTCAGTCTGCGCCCTGTAAGCGGCCAACAGCGCCATTACGTCGATCCCATCGATGGTCATCCCCGAAAGATTGCAATGTGTCAGGGCGACACCGCTGAGATTGGCGTGATCCACGACCACCCCGGACAGGTTTGCCTTCTTGACCGACCAACCAGACATATTCACTTCTTCGAAGGAACAGCTCGACATATTCACGCCTCTGTAGCTGGTCCTCATCAGGTTTACATTGTCAAATGTGCACCCTGTCAATTTCACATTATTGAAGCTCGAGTTCGACAGATCGCAGTCTGTTGCGTCGATCTTTTCTTTCTCCTCAAAAAGCTTCATAGCATCCTCACTCTGCCGCCACCTGCGGAGCCTCATCCGGCTTCGGATTGGCCGTATATTGATCAATGCGTTCCTCGATCACCGGGCGAAAATGGCGGATCAGGCCCTGAACCGGCCAGGCTGCAGCATCGCCAAGCGCACAGATTGTGTGCCCTTCCACCTGTTTGGAGACCTCGAACAGCATGTCAATTTCCTTCTTCGAGGCCTCGCCCCGCACCATGCGTTCCATCACGCGCCACATCCAGCCCGTGCCTTCGCGGCATGGGGTGCATTGGCCGCAGCTTTCATGTTTGTAGAAATAGGACAGCCGGGCAATCGCCTTGATGATGTCGGTTGACTTGTCCATCACAATCACCGCCGCCGTGCCAAGGCCAGAGCCAAGGCCCTTGAGACTGTCAAAATCCATCGGGCAATCAACAATCTGCTTGGCAGGTACGCACGGCACCGAAGAGCCACCCGGAATAACAGCCAACAGATTGTCCCAGCCACCGCGAATCCCGCCGCAATGCTTGTCGATCAATTCCTTGAACGGCACTGACATGGCTTCCTCAAAGGTCGCGGGCTGGTTGACATGGCCGGACACACAGAACAGCTTGGTGCCGTGGTTATTCTCCGCGCCAAAGCCTTTGAACCAAGCCGCCCCACGCCGCAGGATGGTCGGCGCAACGGCGATGGATTCCACATTATTCACCGTCGTCGGGCAGCCATAAAGGCCAACATTGGCCGGGAATGGCGGCTTGAGGCGCGGCTGGCCTTTCTTGCCTTCAAGCGACTCAAGCAACGCCGTCTCTTCGCCGCAAATATAAGCCCCCGCCCCGTGATGGACGATGATGTCGAAATCATAACCGTGAATGTTGTTCTTGCCGATCAGCTTGCGATCATAGGCCTGATCGATTGCGGCTTGGAGCCGCTCCCGTTCGCGAATGAACTCGCCACGCACATAAATGTAAGCGGCATCAGCCTGCATGGCGAACCCGGCAATCAGACAGCCTTCCACCAGATGATGCGGATCGTGACGCAGAATTTCACGGTCCTTGCAGGTGCCCGGCTCGGATTCATCCGCATTGACCACCAGATAATGCGGACGCCCTTCCTGCTTAGGCGGCATGAAGGACCATTTCAGCCCAGTCGGGAAGCCAGCACCGCCCCGGCCGCGCAGACCGGACGCCTTCATCTCCTCGATGATCCAGTCACGGCCCTTTTCCAGCAAGCCTTTGGTGCCATCCCACTGCCCGCGCTTCAGCGCCCCATCCAGCCCCCAGTCATGGATGCCGTAGATGTTGGTGAAAATGCGATCTTTATCCTGGAGCATTGCGACCATCAGCTGTCTCCCTTGCTCTTGCTGGAGTCAACTTCGCCTGCTTCGACCCGCTTGGAAAAATCTGTTTCGCCACCGGCTGCCAGGGTCTTGGCCTGTTCGATCCAGTTTTCCCGCGCAATCCGGCCACGGAAAGACAGCTGCGCATCGACAAAGGCGCAATTCTCATCCGTCCAGGCAGCGATCTGCGAAAAATGATAGACCCCGAGGCCATTCAGTTTGGCTTCAATTTTCGGCCCGATGCCACTGATTTCCTTCAGATTGTCGGCCACACCATCGGCAGGTGCCTCGAGCAGGGCCGGTGCGTCGCCATCTGTCTTGTGGGCTTGCTTGTCGATCGCCACTCCCGGCTTTGCCTCGGAGGCTGCCGCCTTGGCATCTGTCTCCTTGGGTACGGCTTTTTCGACGGGCAACTGGTCAGCAGGCTGGCTATCCTCGGCAGACTCTTCCGGAATGCCCGCACCCAGACCATATTTCACCACCGAACCATCATAGAGCGCAGGGTCGGTCAGTGTCACAGGCCCTTCCGCAGGTGCCGAACCGATCCGCCCTTCCTGCTGAGAACCCGGTTTAATCTCTTTGCCGGCGTCAATTTTGGCAATGAGATCTTCCAGAATTTCCGGCGTCAGATCTTCATAAGTGTCCTTGAAAATCTGGATCATCGGTGCGTTGACACATGTGCCCGCGCATTCCACCTCTTCCCACGAGAAATTGCCATCCTCGGACAGGGTGAAGGGCTTGTTGGCGATCTTGTTCTTGCAAACCCGGATCAGATCTTCCGCTCCACGCAACATGCAAGGCGTTGTACCGCAGACCTGAATATGGGCCTTGGCACCAACCGGCTGCAACTGGAACTGGGTGTAGAAAGTCGCAACTTCCAGCACGCGAATATAGGGCATCGACAGCATGTCGGCGACATACTCGATCGCCGGTTTGCTGATCCAGCCTTCCTGTTCCTGTGCCCGCATCAGAATCGGGATCACAGCGGAAGCCTGACGGCCCTCGGGATATCGTTTGATCACACGCTGCGCCCATTCGAGATTCTCCGCAGAGAAGTCGAAAGAGGCAGGCTGTTCGCTATGCAGGCGACGGACGGACATGTCTGCCGTTCCTATTCTTTGTTTGATCGCAGCGCCCAGGGCGCGTTGATCCAGTTCACATCATTCTGGGACCATCATGGCGGCCCCGCAAAATCTCTTAGCGATCAATTTCCCCGAACACGATGTCGAGAGAACCGAGAATGGCTGAGACATCAGCCAGCTGATAGCCGCGCGACAGGAAATCCATCGCCGACAAATGCGCATAACCCGGCGCACGAATCTTGCATTTGTAAGGCTTGTTGCTGCCGTCGGCGACGAGATAGACACCAAACTCACCCTTTGGTGCCTCCACGGCGGCATAAACTTCACCCGCCGGCACGTGGAACCCTTCGGTATGCAGCTTGAAATGATTGATCAGCGCTTCCATCGAGCGCTTCATTTCATCCCGCCGCGGCGGCACGATCTTGTCATTTTCCGCCATGACCGGCCCCTGCCCGTCCGGACGACGCAATTTGTCGATGCACTGGCGCATGATGCCGACCGACTGGCGCATCTCTTCCATCCGCATCAGATAGCGGTCGTAATTGTCACCATTCTTGCCGACCGGAATATCAAAATCCATTTCGTCATAGCATTCATAAGGCTGGCTCTTGCGCAAATCCCACGGCACACCGCACGAGCGCACCATGCAGCCGGAAAAGCCCCATGCCCAGGCATCATCAAGCCCGACGATGCCAATGTCGGCATTGCGCTGCTTGAAAATCCGGTTGTCGGTCAACAAGGCGTCAATGTCATCAACCACCTTCAAAAACGGATCGCACCAAGCCTCGATATCATCAATCAGATCCGTTGGCAGATCCTGATGGACACCACCGACCCGGAAATAGTTGGCATGCAGCCGCGCCCCGGAGGCCCGCTCATAGAAGATCATCAGCTTTTCACGCTCTTCAAAGCCCCAGAGCGGCGGCGTCAACGCCCCGACATCCAGTGCCTGCGTGGTGATGTTCAGCAAGTGGTTGAGAATGCGGCCAATCTCGGAATAAAGCACCCGGATGAGCGACGCACGGCGTGGAATTTCCAGCCCCAGCAACCGTTCAACCGCCAAGCAGAAGGCATGCTCCTGATTCATCGGCGCAACATAGTCAAGCCGGTCGAAATAGGGTGTCGCCTGACTGTAAATCTTGTGCTCGATCAACTTTTCAGTGCCACGATGCAAAAGACCAATATGCGGGTCAACCCGCTCAACGATCTCTCCATCCAGCTCCAGAATCATCCGCAGCACACCATGGGCCGCCGGATGCTGCGGGCCGAAATTGATATTGAAATTTCTGACTTTTGCTTCAGCCATCTGTCTCGATCCCTCTCAGCCTCACCTAGCCCTTGGCCTTTTCATCGCCCGGCAGCGCATAGTCAACGCCTTCCCATGGGCTGAGAAAATCAAAATTGCGGAATTCCTGTGCCAGCTTCACTGGCTCGTAGATGACCCGTTTCTTCTCATCGTCGTAGCGCACTTCATAATAACCCGTGAGCGGGAAGTCCTTGCGCAGCGGATGGCCGTCGAAGCCATAGTCGGTCAACAGTCGTCGCAGGTCCGGGTGGCCAACAAACAGAATGCCATACATGTCATAGGCTTCACGCTCGAACCAGTTGGCCCCTGGATAGACCCCACAGGCCGAATCAACATGATCACTCTCCGATGCATTCACCTTGACCCGAATGCGGCTATTCTGTTTTGGGCTGAGCAGATGATAGACCACCTCAAACCGTTCCGCCCGGCCCGGATAGTCAACTGCAGTCACATCAATGAAGCAGGCAAACTGGAGCCGAGGATCATCGCGCAGGAACCGCAACACTTCGAGAATGTCCGGCCGCTGAACGGTCACGGTCAGTTCGCCAAAGGCAACCGCCCAGTCAACAACCTTCCCTTCCAGAGAAAAAGCGACATAGTCGCCCAGATCTCGCAATGCCTCGTCCATAATGCACGATCCTGTCTCGGGCCAGATGACCCATGGTCCTTGAATATCTTTAGCCCACCCGACAGCAAACGGCGAGTGAACCATCGTCGAGTGACTCAAACTGCTAACGTTCGATTGAGCCGGTGCGGCGGATCTTTTTCTGCAGCAGCATCACGCCATAAAGCAACGCCTCGGCCGTTGGGGGACAGCCGGGAACATAAATATCGACCGGAACAACCCGGTCACAACCGCGCACAACTGAGTAGGAATAGTGATAGTAACCGCCGCCATTGGCACAGGACCCCATCGAGATCACATAGCGCGGCTCGGGCATCTGGTCATAAACCTTGCGCAAGGCCGGAGCCATTTTGTTGGTCAGCGTTCCGGCGACAATCATCACGTCGGACTGGCGGGGCGAACCGCGCGGCGCAAAGCCGAAGCGTTCGCAATCATAGCGCGGCATCGACATCTGGATCATCTCGACCGCGCAACAGGCCAGACCGAAGGTCATCCACATCAGCGATCCCGTGCGCGCCCAGTTGATCAGATCATCGGTCGCGGTAACGATGAAGCCCTTGTCCGACAATTCCTCATTCACCTGCATGAAGAAAGGATCGTCAGCGCCGACAGGTTTGCCGGTCTTCGGGTCCAGAATACCCTTCGGCTGCTCTGCTACCAGCGTTTGATTGTTTCCGATCAATCCCATTCCAGAGCCCCTTTCTTCCATTCATAGATGAAGCCGATCGTCAGAATAGCCAGAAAGATCATCATCGACACAAAACCAAACATCCCCAGATCACCGAAGGCGACCGCCCACGGAAACAGGAAGGCCACCTCAAGGTCAAAGATGATGAACAAGATTGCCACAAGATAGAATCGCACATCAAACGTCATGCGCGCATCGTCGAAGGCATTGAATCCGCACTCATAGGCTGACAATTTTTCCGGATCGGGATTTTTATAGGCAAGAATAAAGGGAGAAATCAGCAGTGCCAGGCCGATCACCAACGAAATACCAATGAAAATGATGATGGGCAGATATTCCCCGAGCAGATTTTCCATCGCTAGTCGGTCCTCTCCATCTGATGGCAACGCATGTCTTGTACAGCTTGAAACAGATGTCGTGTCAAACACCCTGTATCGTCAAGCGAAATTCTGCGACATCAGATACATACACTCAGAACGAGCGCTATTGGTCAATGGCACGATTAACTCAGTGTAAGTGCTTAGGCAAGGAATTTGTGGCGTTACAATGCCAATGAACTAGAGGTTTGCCAGTAGATTGTGGCAAACTCTGTTATAGCCAAATCACTCTCGCAACATTGTTTCGCACTCTTTCCAAATCCAGCTTCCCAGAGCTTAACCACCTGTCCCATAAAGGGAAACCATTGCGTGCCAACAAATCGCGCCACTGCCCTCCTGTGGCATCTACGATGTGCCAACTTGGCGCAGGCAAGCCCAACCACATGGTCACCCACAATGAAATCGAATTCAAACTGTGAAATATGCTTAGAAGTCATACTCTTTTTGCCGAATTTGATTTATTTCGGGTCGTAAAACAAAATCCTATCTATACACTAAAGGATAATGTGCCTAGGTTGTCGCCGAGACACCAGCGACAGAATTCTCACTCTCCATGCTCCCAAGATGGTTCAATCCAGAAAAGAGGCAAGTTTGATGAAAACAGCAACAATCGGATCAGCCATGATCGATATCATTACCATTGTTGCGGACAATGATATCGAGCGCATCTCCATGACCAATGCGCACAATTCATTTTTGCTGCTTGAACAAGGCCGGAAAATTGACGCGCGCAATATTTCGACTCATGTCGGAGGCGGCGCGATCAACGCAGCCGTAGCACATGCCCGCCTTGGCCACGATACAACACCGACCGTCAAACTGGGTGACGATATCGAAGCCCAAATGGTGCGTGAGCTTTTGAAGCGAGAAGGTCTGTCCGACGGAAATCTCATGGTGACCGACAAGGCCATCACCGGCTGCTCAGTCATCATTGCCTCCCACGACCGCAATGCCTCGATCTTTACAGCGCGCGGCGCAAACTGTCTGGTGGTGGATGATGACATCCATGAAGGCATTTTTGATGGCGCCCAGCTTCTCCATATCGCACCCATGTCGAAAGAATCGGCAGACGCCTTCCCGATGATTTGTCAGCGTGGCCGCGAGTCCGGCGCCTTTGTGGTCGCCAACCCCGGCGAGCGCCAGATCAACCGCCGTGGTGAGCAATTCATCGAGACTGCCAAGAATATTGACCTGATCAACATCAACCGCGCCGAAGCGGAATGCATGTTGCCGGTCCTGCTGGAAAACAGCGATCACAACAACATGCGCACCATCAAGTTCACCGAACGCCCAGAGCGCAGCCTGTTGACCCGTGGCCTGATCATGGATCACACCCACTGCTCACTCGCTGGCTTCATGTCCTTGCTGATGGCTGCTGGCCCGAAATGGGTACTGATCACCGACGGCACCGGCGGCGCTTATCTCAGCGGTGAGAAAGGCGTTTATCATTGCCCGATCTTCAAAGCCAACGTCAAAGGCACCGCAGGCGCAGGTGACGCCTTTACATCAACTTTCGGCGCGATGCTGGCCGACGGTGCAGAGCCGGAAAAAGCCCTGCAGCTGGCCGCCATCAATTCAGCCTCCGTGGTGGAATATGTAGACACCCAATCCGGCCTGCTTGACATGGAAGAGCTCGAAGCCCGCTTCGCCAAGGATGGCGCCATTCTCGAAGTGAAATTCTGGCCTTGGCAGGGTTGATCACCCGGTTCAGTTTGAGAAGTCATGAAGCCGCATTCCCAAGGATGCGGCTTTTTCTATGTGCGGCAGATGACTGCTGCACAGTCTCCTGCCCTGAACACTTTTCCGCTCCGTGCCAGCAAGTAGCCTGCGGCCTCTCCAAGGCCCTCTGAGCGCCACGACAAAGGGCCTCAGAGCATGCATCGAAACATCCAACCAATACCGAAACTGTAGCGACACAAATGCCCTCACAGAGCAGCAAACAACGCAAATAGTTGGGAAATCAACGCATAAAAAAAGCACCTTGCGGTGCTTTGGCCACTTGCCTCCAAAGGGAGAAAGTGGCGAGAGTGACGGGACTCGAACCCGCGACCTTCGGCGTGACAGGCCGACGCTCTAACCAACTGAGCTACACCCCCGCAACATGCGGTCCAGACAGTCACAATCTGGATGCGGGATCTGGGTGGCGAGAGTGACGGGACTCGAACCCGCGACCTTCGGCGTGACAGGCCGACGCTCTAACCAACTGAGCTACACCCCCAGTACCCGGCCCACACTCACTGTCGCCGAAGCGTCATGTTCGTGTGGAGTGGCGCTGAAATACGACGCTGAGGTATTGAAGTCAAGCGCCGTACAAATTCTTTTTGTGCAAACTTTCAATGCCCTGTGAGAAACCTGATGTTTCAGCCAATTTTTTCCTGTGAGAAAGAAATGGCCTTGGAAAAGTTTCGCTCACCCCACCGGATCGCACCCACCCGCAACAGCGCAATGCATACATCCTTGCAGGGATTCCCCTTCCCTGCAAACGAGACGGATCGGTCAAGCCACAAAGCAGCCCTCAAAGTGCCGATCCAGATGCGGCAGCGATTTCCCCAACGAATGGGGAACACTGTCATTTTTTTGTTGCAAGCAAGCCTGTCAGACCGTAAAAGCACCTCACGCACAACGGCGCAAGGGTGATTAGCTCAGCTGGTTAGAGCATCTCGTTTACACCGAGAGGGTCGGGAGTTCGAATCTCTCATCACCCACCATTTCTTGCTCGTCAAGAAATGGGCTGAAGCTTCCAAACAAACGGAACCATCAGCGGCAAGCGCATTTTCGATTTCGAAAATCGCTGAGAGCCATAGAGGCTTGTGCGGAGTTTTTCGGCGTTTCTCTGAAACGCTAAGGGTGATTAGCTCAGCTGGTTAGAGCATCTCGTTTACACCGAGAGGGTCGGGAGTTCGAATCTCTCATCACCCACCATTTCCCAAGCTTTTGCAGAGCGAAAGCGTTATGACCCATCCACTTGATTTGAATTTGAAGCGGCAGGTGCATTTTCTGTAGGAAAATCACCGAGAGCCCGAGAGCGTTTGCCACGCAAAAGCGCAACATCCCTCCCCCACAGCTCGACATCATCTGCGAACCGCCAAAACGACAACAATGCGGACATTTGAGACGTTCGCTGCATAGCCGAAATTTCACAGCGATATAGAGTGCTTCAGGTAAACAGGGCGGATTGCCGACATTTCCTGCACGTGCACAATCCTCGATGCCTGCAGGCAAGAGCTGACATTCAAGGGGTATCGAAGCTCGTCCTGGCTATCACGGCTCGTTCGGGCGGTAAGCGGGCGTTCGCCGCGCGCGAGAGAGAAGCATGCCGGCACACCAAGAAATGCCGTTCAAATGGAACTGAGAGCGAGTAATTTTTCGCAGCATTCTGCACCTTGGGCTCGTGGTCACAGGTACGACAGCAGAGGCGTTGACATACCTGTGATAAATTGCAATACGCTTGAGACTGAGAACGGCGCACCAATTGTTGATCCGGCAAACTTTAATTTACCATACAGGTGCAAAATGGATAGTAAGAACTTTATTTACACACCCATCTGGGTCCGCGTTCTGGCTGTTGGCGCTCTCGCAATCACACTAGTCATGTCGCTTTTTGTTACGTGGCACTATCTGGGAACAGACAAGGAAACATGGCTGCTTGTCGCCATGTCGCTTGCTCAGGTGTCTGCATCCGGTCTCGCCTTTGCGTTAGTTGTTTTCTATTCATCCAAGGATGCCGGCTTATCTGGCCTGCAACATAAAACAAATGCGTTTCTCTGCCGAACACTTCCACGAAACTTGCTGCTCATAGATATCCCAACTCCTCTTTTGCTGGACTGGAAAGAATCAAAAATCAGCAAAAGACAGATTAATAGAGATTTGTCAAATTCTCCCACGAGCGTCAGAATACAAAAAGTCTCCGGTGGAAATTCGGCCCTGTATGTCATTGACGCGTTGGGAGAAAGTCTGAACTTTCGGGTGCAGGTCAATGTGTGGGAGCTCACAGTTTCATACTATTTCCCTGCCGAATCCCATTTAGATGTTGATAAACTGAAAGACAAATTGGAGTGGGCGACAAGCCGATTTACGAAAATAGTAGGATATAATGAGAGTTGGTATTTCAGCAAAGAAGATTTTGACCAAAAGAGCTATGTATCCGTTCATCTGACAAAAGACTTCGACAGTGATTTTCTTGATGACGACAGGCAAAAACTTAATTTTGCGCAAGACCTTACTACCAGCACAAGATCATTGATAAAGGAGTGCAAAGCCCAAGGTATCGCTTTGACTCATTGAGCCGAGTTGACAAGGTCGCATCCAATTCCAATCATTTCTTCATTTGTCAGGTCTGCCATCATTCGCCGCGTAAAAATGCTGCACGAGGGGCGAATGGCCGGTCTCGTGAAGCTGCAGCGCAGCGCTCGGCAGGAAAGCGAACGGCAGGTCTGGGCCGCGATTTTCAGCCGCCTTTTGTTGCGGATGCGAACGTTCCTTCATTTTGAAGGTCTCGAAAGGCCTCCAATCCGGCATTCACCCTCACGCCACATGGTGCCGGAGAGTCTTCAGAAATGCATAGACGCGTTTTTCGGTTTTTCCTTTCTCGAACGCTTCGAGAAGCGCTTCAGTCCAACCATCGTCAGGGTTCAGCTCTTCAACAAAGCCCTCAAACTGGTCCAGCTCACCACGAGTCAGTGGCAGGGCTTCGGCGGCTTTGAGCAAAGACAGCAGCTCATGGGCACGCAGTAAAATGACAAAAGCGCTGGTCATGTCGTTGAGCAGGCTTTGCTCGAAATGCCAGTTGCGCCCCCCAAACAAATCCTGCACCACCCGCTGCCCTGCCCCCTGGCAATTGAAATTCATGCAGCCGTGGTAACCTTCTGCCTCTCTGCAATCATATATCTTGCAGCCGTTATTCTTATCGAGCTGTGGGCATGGCGCCCCATTGGGCTTGTCGATCGGAAACATGTCCGACTTGTCAAAAGCAAGCGAAACACAGCACAAGGCAGCACATTTGGAACAATCCGGTTCCAGCAAGTTTTCGTCGATCATGAAGCATCCTTTTCACGGGTCAGGCGTTGGTCTTGGCCATTGTAGCAAAAAACCCCCGGCCCGTAAGAGAGCCGAGGGTTTTAAAAGCTTAGTGAGCCAGTCGTCAGCTGATTAGCTGTTGACGGCGTCCTTCAGACCTTTACCAGCTTTAAACTTAGGCGTTTTGGAAGCTGGGATCTGAATGGTATCGCCCGTGCGCGGGTTACGACCTTCGGTAGCTGCACGCTCGGTCACGGAGAAGTTGCCAAAACCGATGATGCGCACTTCATCACCACCCTTCAGGGTATCGGAGATGATGTTGAACAATGCATCGACAGCGTCACCAGCTTGCGCTTTGGTCAGGTCTGCCTTTTCAGCGACAGCAGAGATCAGTTCATTCTTGTTCATAATTAATTCCTTCTCGGTTCAATCACGAAAGCCTCAAGTCCTTCGCGACGCTTAACCCTTATGAATCACCACACCTTGGGAAAATACCAGACGCGAGTTGCGACAATCCGGCGAAACAGGTGAGAAATCAAGCATAAAATTCGCAGAAATCAGCCATTTCAAACGCTGTAAACAAGAAATAGAAATCTGTTGCGTAAAAAACGAGCAAGCGAAATTAAATGTTGCCGTTTTTCCCCGTGATTTGGTTGGCTTTTCCCGAACAATCCGCTGATTCCCGCCAAAAAATCCAGTTTGTTTGAAGAAGAGCATTGAAGAGGTCAGCCAGATTCGCCCCTCCCAAATTTCGACACCAACAGACAAAAGAAAACCCGCTCAAGGCGGGTTTTCATTTTTCTCGTGGTTCGATCAACCCGAGCCTTAATGCTGAAGCGAGGTTGAGTCTTCGGACTCGTCACTCTTCAGGCCGACATCCGGCATCTGGCTTTCATCCCATTCAATTGGTTCGGGCAGTTCAACAAGCGCATGTTCCAGCACCTGCCCGACATTGGAAACCGGGACAATATCAAGCGCGTTCTTCACATTGTCCGGAATGTCGGCCAAATCCTTGGCATTCTCTTCCGGAATGAGAACGGTCTTGATGCCGCCACGCAAAGCCGCAAGCAATTTTTCCTTGAGGCCTCCAATCGGCAACACGCGGCCGCGCAAGGTGATCTCACCGGTCATGGCAACATCCTTGCGCACAGGGATGCCGGTCATGATGGACGTGATGGCAGTTGCCATCGCGATACCAGCCGAAGGTCCATCCTTTGGCGTTGCGCCTTCGGGCACATGCATATGGATGTCTTTCTTGTCGAACACAGGCGGTTCAACACCGAAATCCACGGCCCGCGAGCGGACATAGGAAGCGGCTGCCTGAATCGACTCCTTCATCACATCACGCAGGTTGCCCGTCACGGTCATCTTGCCTTTACCCGGCATCATGACACCTTCGATGGTCAGCAATTCGCCGCCCACTTCCGTCCAGGCAAGACCAGTGACAACACCAACCTGATCCTCAGAATCGATCTCCCCGAAGCGGAACCGCGGAACCCCGAGGAAATCCTCGATATTGTCCGTGGTCACATCGATCTTATCGAGCTTCTTCATGATCAGATCCTTGGTCACCTTACGCGCCAGCTTCATCAGCTCACGCTCAAGGTTACGCACACCCGCTTCACGGGTATAGCGCTGGACGATCATCCGAAGACCGGAATCATCAAGGCTGAACTCGCTGTCCTTCAGGCCATGATCCTTGGTTGCTTTCGGGATCAGGTGACGGCGTGCAATTTCCACTTTCTCGTCTTCGGTGTAACCGGCAATGCGGATCACTTCCATACGGTCCATCAACGGCGCTGGGATATTCAGCGTGTTGGCCGTGGTGATGAACATGACATTGCTGAGGTCATATTCCACCTCGAGATAATGGTCCATGAAGGCGTGATTCTGTTCCGGATCAAGCACTTCAAGCAAAGCCGAAGACGGGTCGCCACGGAAATCCATGCCCATTTTGTCGATCTCGTCGAGCAAAAACAGCGGATTGGCCTTCTTGGCTTTCTTCATCGACTGGACAACCTTGCCCGGCATCGAGCCGATATAGGTCCGACGATGACCCCGAATCTCGGCTTCATCCCGCACACCACCAAGCGCCATGCGAACAAATTCACGGCCCGTGGCGCGTGCAATCGACTTGCCAAGCGAGGTTTTACCAACACCCGGAGGACCAACGAGGCAGAGGATCGGGCCTTTGAGCTTGTTGGTGCGGGTCTGCACCGCCAGATACTCGACGATCCGTTCCTTGACCTTCTCGAGGCCATAATGATCCGTATCGAGGATGGTTTCAGCTTTCTCAAGGTCAACCTTGACGCGGGACTTCTTGCCCCAAGGAATACCGGTGAGCCAATCGAGATAGTTGCGCACCACGGTGGCTTCCGCCGACATCGGGCTCATTTGCTTGAGCTTTTTCAGCTCTGCATCAGCCTTCTCGCGCGCTTCCTTCGACAGCTTGGTTTTCTCGATGGTGTTTTCCAGCTCGCGGATCTCGTCCGCGCCATCCTCAGAATCCCCCAGCTCCTTCTGAATGGCCTTCATCTGCTCATTCAGATAATACTCGCGCTGGGTTTTCTCCATCTGACGCTTGACGCGACTACGGATGCGCTTTTCCACCTGCAGAACGGAAATCTCGCTCTCCATCAGGCCAAGCACCTGCTCAAGCCGCTCGACAACGCTGACAATACCAAGAATTTCCTGTTTTTCCTGGATCTTGATCGCAAGGTGCGAGGCAACCGTATCGGCCAGCTTCGAGTAATCCTCGATCTGGGACACAGCGCCAATCACTTCAGGCGACACTTTCTTGTTCAGCTTGACGTAATTTTCAAATTCGGTCGACACGGAACGGGCCAAGGCTTCAACCTCAACCTGATCGCCGTCATCATCGCGCATCACCGTTGCGCTGGCTTCGAACAGATCGTCGCGCTTGGTGAAGTCGCAAAGCTTGGCGCGGTCCATCCCTTCGACGAGCACCTTGACGGTCCCATCGGGCAGCTTGAGCAACTGCAGGACGCTGGCTAGCGTTCCAATCTTGTATATGTCTTCAGGGGCCGGATCATCGTCGCCGGCATTCATTTGCGTTGCCAGCAAAATCATCTTGTCCGACTGCATCACTTCTTCAAGCGCGCGAATGGACTTTTCGCGTCCGACAAACAAAGGCACAATCATGTGCGGGAAGACAACAATGTCTCTTAGTGGCAAGACCGGATAAGTGTCTGCAACCTTCTGGCCGCTCTCATCGATTTGATCTTCGGTCATGCTTCCTACCTTTCTTGGCTGCGTCACCTTTCCAAAATAGACAAGGCAACGTTTGCGGCCTCATTTTGGCCCGCAAGTCAGCAGGTACCCCTCGCAAGCCAATCATTGGCTCCGAGGACAAGTCTGGTCACCTGCAGGGAATGGGTGAGACTCAAACACGCAGTTTCACCACGGTATCATTTAGTTGGGACTTGACGACAGGCTTTTCAACCCACTCCACAAGCCAATGTCATCTTTGTGAACAAACACAGAAGGCAATTCGAACCAAAGTCTACAACTTTCATCAATACTTCTCTAAGCAATTGAAAGATCGATCAAATCACAGTCATTTTATTGACTTTACGGTTCAAAACTATATTTGGCTCAATTGGTTTTGGACATTGGAAAACCGGGCGAGAGACGGACGCGACAACCAAGACAAAAGCCAGCGCATCAGCCTGTTACTTCAGTCTTGCCAACAAAAAAGGCGACCTTAAGGCCGCCTCCTTGAAACATTTGATCTTTGAACCCTCAGGCGGTTGAAGGCTCAGCTTCGGACTTGATGTCGCCATAGATATAGAGAGGACGAGCTTCCCCCTTGATGACATCACCGGAAATAACCACTTCCTCAACACCCTCAAGGCCCGGCAGCTCATACATGGTGTCGAGCAAAATGCCTTCGAGAATCGAGCGCAGGCCACGAGCCCCGGTTTTGCGTTCAATCGCCTTGCGAGCCACGCCACGCAGAGCCTCTTCGTGGAATGTCAGGCGCACGCCCTCCATTTCGAACAAGGCCTGATACTGCTTGACGATCGCATTTTTCGGCTGCGACAGAATGGAGACAAGCGCGTCCTCATCCAGATCTTCCAACGTCGCCAAAACCGGCAAACGACCGACAAATTCCGGAATGAGACCGAATTTCAGCAGATCTTCAGGTTCCAGCTCACGGAACAACTCGCCCGTGCCACGTTCGTCCGCATCCTTGACCTTGGCCGAGAAGCCGATGGACGTGTCATTGCCACGCTGGGAAATGATCTTGTCGAGACCAGCAAAAGCGCCGCCACAAATGAACAGGATGTTGGAGGTATCCACCTGCAGGAACTCCTGCTGAGGATGCTTGCGCCCCCCCTGAGGCGGCACAGAAGCAACCGTGCCTTCCATGATTTTCAACAAGGCCTGCTGCACGCCCTCGCCCGATACGTCACGGGTGATCGAGGGATTGTCGGACTTGCGGGAAATCTTGTCGATCTCATCAATATAGACGATGCCGCGCTGGGCCTGCTCAACATTATAGTCAGCAGCCTGCAGCAGCTTGAGAATGATATTCTCGACATCTTCACCCACATACCCGGCTTCAGTCAGGGTGGTCGCATCCGCCATGGTGAAAGGCACATCAAGAATACGGGCCATGGTCTGGGCAAGGAAGGTCTTGCCGCAACCGGTTGGACCGATCAGCATGATGTTCGACTTGGCAAGTTCGATCTCGGTGCTCTTCTTGCCATGAGCCAGACGCTTGTAATGGTTATGAACGGCGACAGACAACACACGCTTGGCACGATCCTGCCCGATAACGTAATCATCCAGCACTTCACAGATTTCCTGCGGAGTCGGAATGCCGTCCTTGGATTTGACCAGCGAAGACTTATTCTCTTCGCGGATGATATCCATGCATAGCTCAACGCATTCATCACAGATGAAAACGGTTGGACCTGCAATCAGCTTGCGCACTTCATGCTGGCTCTTGCCACAGAAGGAGCAGTACAGCGTGTTCTTGTTATCGCCACCACCGGCCTTACTCATGTAGGTGCCTCTTCTCTCGTTGCCAGAAGACAGAATCCGTTCAACTCTGCCCGCATGTCTAGTTTATGGTGCTGTGCATAGGCTGCAAGCAAAATAAACCCATCGGTTGGTCTGCTGTTGTATTAATTTTTCCAATTACCACAACAGCAGAGCATATTTCTAAAAGGATGTACCCCAAATCATCAAGATAGGCTTAATGCAACCCTATTTTGGGGACACATCACGCGGCCGGAAACATTCCGGCCGGCGCACCAGATTTTATTCTTTCCCGGCATCCTTCTGCTCTTCAGCCTCGTCCGCCAAAGACTCACGATTCTCGACAACACGATCCACAAGACCCCAGTCCTTGGCTTCGGTTGCGGTCATGAAGTGGTCGCGATCAAGGGTCTGCTCGACGATGTCATAGTCCTGATCGCAATGCTTGACATACACTTCGTTCAGGCGACGCTTCATTTTCAGGATGTCTTCGGCGTGGCGCTGGATGTCAGACGCCTGCCCCTGGAAGCCACCAGATGGCTGGTGAACCATGATGCGGGCATTCGGCAGCGCGTAGCGCATGTCCTTTTCACCGGCGCACAACAGCAACGACCCCATCGATGCTGCCTGTCCCATACACAGCGTCGCAACCGGTGGCTTGATGAACTGCATGGTGTCATAGATCGACATACCAGCGGTCACAACGCCACCCGGCGAGTTGATGTAAAGCGAAATCTCTTTTTTCGGATTGTCCGCTTCAAGGAACAGCAACTGGGCACAGACCAGAGCCGCCATGTGATCCTCGATCGGACCAGTGATGAAAATGATGCGCTCCTTGAGAAGGCGCGAATAAATGTCGTAAGCGCGTTCACCCCGGTTGGATTGCTCCACAACCATGGGAACCAAATTCATTGCAAGATCAATCGGATCCTTCATTGCACTTTCCTTCTCAAGACCTCTTCGGCCATCCGTTCAGAGATGGAGCCTCTACATTGCCCCATCTCGGCTCATTCCGTCCGGCGCAAATACCGACAAACCCTCGCCTGCCGTGCATCCTTGCCGCGCAACATCACGACACCATAACCCCCTGCACGGGATTGCGGCCAAGTGATGGCACCACCACCGACCGCCCTTGTCGATTATGATTTAACCGGCCTGCAAGCGCTCTCCCTGAGGAAAACCGCTCAACAGATCGCCGATCCGCATCATCAAGGCCTCACGCTAACTACGACTCGAATCGCCTGCACGGACCACTTTTCATCGTCATAGCATCGCGAAAATGAAGATTTTACTGACAAGCGCAATTGGCCCGCCCAAACCGTCAGCGTCCGTCAACAGAGGGCAATCTTATCCACCCCACTTATGCACTGACCAGCCCCATTCAAGGCTTTTGGTGAATCCTTTGAAGAAAGTCCACTACGAATTTCCTCAAACGCCGTTCGCCAGTTTCACACATGAAATATGGACACAAACAACCAGAAAACGTCAATATTTCAACATCCTTGCAACAGAGACGATAACAAAGACCTATTCCTCGGCTTCATAAAGAAGCTTGAACGCCTCGAACCGCTGGCGATTCTCCCCCATGTCGGCAAAGCCCACCCGCGACTGCGATCGGTAATGCACCTTGCGGGCAGCCACGTCGAAATAGACCTCGACATCATCACGAAACCGGAAGATAGGGCTGACCGCGATGGCATGGATATAAGTCGGCTTTTCCTTGATGATCGCAACGGTCCCAAGTGCCTCAAACGCCTGTTTGACAGCATCGACCGTCTGGGTGATGTCGGCCTTGAAGGCAAGGCTCGGCACCCGCTTTTCTTCATCTGCCGCCTGACTGGACACGCCGTTGGGCCGCGCCGAAAGTGCTGGCAGGCGCCCTTCCCTGACCCCCAGATCCGTGGGAGGGGTGATGTTCAGATAGAAGGCGATGATGATGAAAGAGGCAATCGCGAGAACAACACCGCCGACAATTCCGTTCATGGGATCTCTTCTCACTTGGATGATGATGGGCCAAACGCAAACCGCCCGCGTCCGGAAGGCGCGGGCGGCATGCTCATTCGATAACGAGGAAGGCTTACGCTTCTTCGTCTTCGGCGATCATTTTCTCCAGCTCTTCCTTGGTAACGGTCTTCTCTTCAACCTTTACCAGCTCGAGCAGGTAGTCAACGACCTTCTCTTCAAAGATCGGTGCGCGGATGGATGCAAGGGCATCGGCATTCTGGGTGTAATATTCAAACACCTGACGCTCCTGACCCGGGAACTGCTGCGCGCGCTGCATGATGCCGCGCTGAACCTCTTCGTCATTGACCTTGATTTCGTTCTTGTCACCAATTTCGGAAAGAACCAGACCAAGGCGCACACGACGCTCGGCAATCGCCTTATATTCTTCGCGAGCTTTCTCTTCGGTGGTGTCTTCGTCCTCGAAGGTCTTGCCAGCTTCGTTCATTTCAGAGTTTACCTGTTTCCAGATATTCTCGAATTCCTGCTCCAGAAGAGTAGGAGGAACTTCGAACTTGTGCAGTTCATCAAGCTTGTCGAGAAGCTGACGCTTCACGCGCTGACGGGTCATCGTGCCATACTGGGAGACAACCTGATCTTTCAGGATCTCTTTCAGTTTGTCGAGAGACTCAAGACCCAGCTTGGTTGCGAACTCATCGTCGATTTCCAGCTCGCCCGGAGCCTGAACTTCCTTGACGACGATTTCGAACTCAGCGTCTTTACCAGCCAGATGCGCTGCGCCATATTCCTCAGGGAATGACACTTTGACAACGGTTTCGTCGCCAGCGGACACGCCAACCAGCTGCTCTTCAAAGCCCGGAATAAAGGTGTTGGAACCCAGAACCAGTTCAGCATTCTCGTCTGCGCCGCCATCAAAGGCTTCACCATCGATCTTGCCAAGATAGGACATCAGAACCTTGTCGCCATCTTCAGCTTTGCCTTCTTTGGCCTCAAACGGACGGGAGCTTTCGCCGATCTGCATCAGGCGCTCATCGACTTCGCTGTCCTCAACTTCAACAACCGGGCGCTCGATTTCAACGCCGGAAACATCAGCCACTTCGATTGCTGGCATCACTTCATAGATGATGTCGAATTCGAGATCCGCTTGCGCATCCATGATTTTCATGGCTTCTGCTTCGTCCTCGGTCATGTTGTACCGAGGCTGCATGGCAGCTTTCTCATTGCGCTCTTCAAGGGAAGTGCGGGTGGTTTCGCCGATCAGATCCTGAACGATTTCACCCATCAAGGCCTTGCCATGGAGCTTGCGGACATGGGATGCAGGCACTTTACCTGGGCGGAAGCCGTTAATGCGGACCTGGTCCTTGATCTCGTCGATTTTGGCGACCAACTTGGCTTCGAGATCAGAAGCAGGAATCACGACTTTCAATTCGCGTTTCAGACCTTCGGACAGGGTTTCGGTTACCTGCATATCTATCTGCTTTCGTTCTTGTCATATACAATATGGTTCGGGGCATGGTCGGATGACATCCAATAAGGATGCCAGACTCCGTCAAACCCAATTTCGTTTCGACCGCCGTCGTCTGATGAAAGACAAGCCAGTTCCGAGCGGGTCAAGACAAAGATCTCCTCGTCGGCTCATTCGAACCGTACACCCCTCAGCCCTGTCCCGATCGTCCTGCCAAGACCTGCCAGACCCCCGATTGCTCGGACCTCTGACAGACCATTGCCAAGAATCCTGAATGCGCGTCCTTATCCAAAAAACCACAACGCTTTTCGGGGACACGCAATTCAGCCGGTCTGTCTTCCCTCTTTCACCCTTCAAGCGGCAAAAGAGGCGATTGGTACGGGTGGAGGGACTTGAACCCCCACGGCTCTCGCCACCAGAACCTAAATCTGGCGTGTCTACCAATTCCACCACACCCGCACGGCAAGCGCAGTTAGCGCCAGCAAATCGAGCGGTGCCTCTATAGCACCCGATAGAGAAAGCGCAAAGAAAATTTCACATTTCTCTCCTTATTCCCCAACCTCTCTGGGGGAATCCGGTGAAAGCCTGTTGCTTTCCGCCCTTTCTCGCGTGCGGCGGATTAATCATCCAGCATCATGAAATCCGCATCCACCCCATTATCAGGCACAATTTGGGCCAATTCTTGATACAGCGCCGGCAAAGCTTCGGGCAAATCCTCTGAAATCAAACCCGGCCCCAGTGCAAGCCCCGCCTGTCCATGGAGCCAGACCCCGGCGGACGCAGCATCGAGCGCCGGCATCCCCTGAGCCATCAACCCGGCAATGATGCCAATCAACACGTCACCACTGCCAGCTGTCGCAAGATAGGGCACGCCTTGAGAATGGATCACCGCTCGTCCCTCTGGCGAAGCAATGATGGTGTCAGCCCCCTTAAGCACCACATGAGCGCCACTGCGTTGCGCGGCCATCAGCGCGCAATCGAGCTTTGACAATCCCTTATCTTCCCGCACCCGGTGCGACAGGTCAGGAAACAGACGGGCAAACTCGCCCTCATGAGGGGTCAGCACAAGACAGCCTGAGCGGGCAGCCGGGCTGTCACGCAAACTGCTAAGATCAAACTCACCCATCTCGATGCCCTGCGACACACAGGTGATCGCATCTGCATCAAGCAACAGGCAAAGATCACGTTCAAGAATCGTATAAAGGAGAGAGCGCTGCTCAGGGGCCATTCCCATGCCGGGCCCAGCGACCAGCACATCATAGCTCCGGCGCGACAACACCGTCGCCAGACTGGCGGCATCCTGCACAGGCTCAACCATAATCGCCGTGATTTGCGAAGCCACCACATGAGCTGCATCCGGTGGCGGCGCCACCGTTACCAAACCGGCCCCTGCCCGCAAAGCACCCCGCGCGGCAAGGCGTGCCGCACCGGAATGAATGGCATCGCCCGACAAAACCAGACAATGGCCCCGGTGGAATTTGTGGTCAGCCAGACGGCCTGATGCAATCCGCTCAATCGGCTTCAGGGCTTCCGGCCAGTTATGAACCCAGAGCGCGGGAACATTCTCCGTCGCACAATGGCCCGTTTCCTCGAGTAGCTGAGACGGAATACCGATATCGACACAAGACACGTCACCGCAAGAGGCCTTGCCCGGATAAAGCAGATGACCCGGCTTCTTGCGAAAGAAAGTCACGGTTCGATCGGCCCGTACGGCCGCACCGGCAATGTGACCACTGCTGCCATCCACACCGCTTGGCAGATCAACCGCCACGACCGGCAGTCCGGATTGATTGAGCGCGTCAATCAGATCCGCCAACTCCCCGGAGATCGGCCGGATCAACCCGGCTCCGAACAGCGCATCAATGACAATATCGGCATCATCCCACAACCCCGGCGACAAGGCGAAAACCTCATCGCCCCATTCATCAGCAGCCAATGCGGCATCGCCTTCAAGCTCTTCCATCGACACCGAGCAACCCAGAATGACGCTCCAGCCTTCTTCTTCCAGCAGACGCGCAGCAACAAATCCGTCCCCACCATTGTTGCCCGGACCACAGAGAATACAGACCATACCCGACGCGCCGGATCCGGTTTTCTCCTCCAACAACTCAATCGCAGCCTCGGCAACTGCCTGCCCCGCCGCTTCCATAAGCTGATATCCGGGCACGCCACTCTCAATGGTCAGGCGATCCGCCTCGCCCATTTGCTTTGGCGTCAGTATCTCAGCAGCCACCCCGAACCGATCCAATTTTGTCATGATGCCGTCCCTTGCTCTGGCCGCCAGTTCCGCAACCGACCAGACTCACTCAATAATGCGACAAAGCCTACCGACGCGCAGGCAGCGGCACAATCAAACAAGCGCGCCCTCACCACAAAAAGCGTCGAACAAGACAAGGCACCTTCAGCGCAACAGCTGCCCTTATATTATGCAACCAAAGGGGTAAATATGACAAAATGGCGCGAAAGTAACCCGACCGCCCCCTGCGACACAAAGGATGAACAGGGCTATTTTGACTACTATTTCATCAATTGCCTATTTTTATAGCTTATCCTTTCCCCAATATGCCTGATAAATCGTCCTCGTCATACTGGCGAAGCCTGCATTTTCCTGCTTTTATCAACATCAACCGAATTGGCATGAAGAATGCATAATTTCTGACAAACCTACCAACGCCCCACATGGGCGATGAGCAACAGACACGGTTCACGGCTGACAACAGCGGCGCAACTTGGGGAAGCAAAGAACGATGAAGAAAATCGAGGCAATCATCAAACCTTTCAAACTTGATGAAGTCAAAGAAGCGCTGCAAGATGTTGGCCTGCAGGGTATCACTGTCATCGAAGCGAAAGGCTTTGGACGTCAGAAAGGCCATACCGAGCTGTATCGTGGCGCAGAATATGTCGTCGACTTCCTGCCAAAGGTAAAAGTTGAAGTCATCCTGCCGGAAGATCAGGTCGATGCCGCCATCGAAGCGATCCAGAAAGCGGCCCAGACCGGGCGCATCGGCGATGGCAAGATCTTCATCTCCACGGTCGAGCAGGTCATTCGCATCCGTACCGGCGAAACCGGCGTTGACGCGATCTAAGCGACCAGATGAAGGTCCCTCACCCGGACCGACACAGAACCACACCTTCTAGAGAAAACTAAGGAACAAGGCAGGTCTCGCCCCGACGAGAAACAGATCGGCTCCGCGAGACCTGCTTGGGAACACAGACAGTAAAGGATACTGGAATGAGCACACCAGCTGAAATCGTAAAGTTGATTTCCGAGCAGGATGTCAAATATGTCGACATCCGCTTTACCGATCCGCGTGGCAAGCTGCAGCACGTCACCGTCATTGAAGATCAGGTTGACGAAGACTTCCTTGAAGAAGGCTTCATGTTCGACGGGTCTTCCATCGCCGGTTGGAAGTCGATCGAAGCATCTGACATGAAACTGATGCCTGATTGCGAAAGTGCCTATATCGATCCTTTCTACGCAGAAAAAACCCTCTGCATCCATTGCTCCATCGTCGAGCCGGACACCGGCGAAGCCTATGAGCGCGATCCACGCGGCACCGCAGAGAAAGCCGAAGCTTACCTGAAATTCTCCGGTATCGGCGACATCTCCTACTGGGGTCCGGAAGCAGAATTCTTCCTGTTCGACGACGTTCGCTATTCCAACACCATGAACAAAGTGTCCTATGAAGTGGATGCGATTGACGCGGCTTGGAACACCGACAGCGAATATGAAATGGGCAACATGGGTCATCGTCCTGGCGTTAAGGGCGGCTACTTCCCGGTCAACCCAACCGACCATGCGCAGGACATCCGTTCCGAAATGCTCTCCACCATGAAGAGCATCGGCATGAAAGTCGACAAGCACCACCACGAAGTGGCGTCTTGCCAGCACGAACTCGGTCTGATCTTCGGTTCCCTGACCAAACAGGCAGATGAGCTGCAGAAATACAAATATGTGATCCACAATGTGGCTCAGGCATACGGCAAAACCGCCACCTTCATGCCAAAGCCGATCTATGGTGACAACGGCACCGGCATGCACTGCAACATGTCCATCTGGAAAGACGGCAAGCCGCTCTTTGCTGGCGACAAATATGCAGACCTGTCTCAGGAAGCTCTGTACTTCATCGGTGGTATCCTGAAGCACGCCAAGACCCTGAACGCCTTTACCAACCCTTCGACCAACTCCTACAAGCGTCTGATCCCAGGCTTCGAAGCTCCGGTGCTGCGTGCATATTCTGCTCGTAACCGTTCTGGCTGCGTTCGTATTCCTTGGACCGAAAGCCCGAAAGCAAAACGCGTTGAAGCACGCTTCCCGGATCCTTCCGCGAACCCATATCTCTGCTTCGCAGCACTGCTGATGGCTGGCCTTGACGGCATCAAGAACAAGATCGATCCAGGCCCGGCAATGGACAAAAACCTGTATGATCTGCCTGCAGAAGAACTCGAAGGCATCCCAACGGTTTGCGGTTCCCTGCGTGAAGCCATGGACGCCCTCAAAGCGGACCACGACTTCCTGCTGGCTGGCGATGTGTTCACCAAAGACCAGATCGACGGCTACATCGAACTCAAGATGGAAGAAATCGAGCTGTTCGAACACACCCCGCATCCGGTGGAATTCGGCATGTATTACAGCTGCTAATTCGATCGCAGACGTCATATCAAGAAAAGAGCCGGGTTTTTCCGGCTCTTTTTTTATGCATTTTGGTGAGTGTTTACTCACTAAAAATCTTTTCCTTTTTCAAATGAAGCCGGCGCGCACCTGATTGCGCCAGAATTACATTTTCTTTTTGTTTTTCTGGGAGATACCATCGGCAGTAAAGTCAAAATTAAGAAACCATTCCCAATATCGGCGCAAGATCTTTCCCGTATGGAGTATCCAATGTCCCTCCGATCTCGCATCGTTTTTTCTACCAATGCAGTTTTTCTGACAGGCTTCTTCGTGCTGATCGCGACGATGTCAGTGATGCTTGGAAAATTTGCCGAAAAATCCGGCACCGACTATCTCAAGCAGACCGTTGCCACCCACGCAAAAGAAGCCACCTCCCTGATTGCCGAAGGCCAGATTGCCAGTCAGGTTGGCGCTTTTGCACTGGAAGCTTTGCTGTCGCAAGGGGTAACGGATCGAAAGGCCTATGCAGGCGTGATGCAAACGGTTCTTGGCAAGAACAAGGACTTTGTCGGCGCAGGCATGGTGTTTGAACCCGATGTCATCGGCAAGGACGCCGACCATCGTGCTGCGGACTATTCTGACGCGAATGGGCAACTGGTCCCCTATTTCAGCCACGGGGCGGGCAAAGTTGCCTATGAGCCACTGTTGATGACCACCGAAGGGGGCGTCGAAGACTGGTATCATCGCGCCCGTGACAGCAAAAAAGTTACGATGACCGAGCCCTATGTCTATCCGGTCAACGGTCAGGATGTCCTGATGGCAACCGCCTCCTCTCCGATCATCGGTCCCAACGGCAAGGCTGTTGGCGGCACAACGATCGACATTCCTCTCAGCGACCTGAGCAACTTGCTAAACGCCGATCTGGAATTTCAGTCTTCAGAGGTCTCGATCCTCAGCGCGGGCGGCCTCTGGGTGGCTCATCCGGACAAGAGCAAGCTGGGCCAGAAAGCGGACCCGGACATCATTGCTGCTCTCAAGGGCCTGAATATGATGGAAAAAGTCGTCGAGGCCAACGGTAAACTGACCGTCCTCAAGCCCTTTGACATTCGTGGAACTGGCGACATCTGGTTTGCCCGCCTGACCGTCGATCAAGCAGAAATCATGGCCATTGCCAACCAGACCCGCAACATTTCACTGATGATAGGCCTTGCACTGCTGGCCATCGGATCTGCGATTTTCTGGTTCATGGGCAAATCCATTTCCGACCCGGTGATCAAACTGGCAAGCCGCATGAAGTCTCTGGCTTCCGGCAATGTCGATGATCCGGTTCCCTATGCCGAGCGCAAGGACGAAATCGGCCTGATGGCAGAAGCTCTCACCGTCTTTGTCGACAACGCGGTCGAGCGGCAGAAGCTTCAACAGGAAAACCAGACATCCCAAGAACTTGAGCAAAATCGTCAAAGGCAGGTTGAACAGATCATTGCCGACTTCGATGCAAGCGTACAAAGCTCGCTCAAGCAGGTTGCGGAAAACGGCTCCGAGATGGAGGGCACCGCTTCCCGCCTCAGCATGATTGCCGCCAAAACACGCGATCGACTAGGGGCCGTCTCGAACGTGTCCGGCGAAGCCCAAAGCAGCATCCAGTCCGTGGCCGCCGCATCGGAAGAACTGGCAACCTCAATCGGCGAAATCAGCCGTCAGATCGAGCAGGCAAAATCTGTCGTCCAAGCGGCCAATCAGGCAGCAGATGCGTCCAATCAGAAGATTGTCAGCCTTGACAGTGCTGCCCAGAAAATTGGCGAAGTCGTTAATCTCATTCAGGACATTGCCGAGCAGACCAACCTTCTGGCCCTGAACGCAACCATAGAAGCGGCCCGCGCCGGAGAAATGGGCAAGGGCTTCGCGGTTGTTGCCGCCGAGGTCAAGGAGCTTGCCAACCAGACCTCCAAGGCAACCGAGGAAATCTCCCGTCAGATTAGTGACATTCAGATTTCGACCAAGGATGCGGTCTCCTCGATCGAGGCCATCACCACCACCATGGATGATGTGACCGGCTTCACCAGCGCCGTGGCAGCTGCCATCGAACAACAGAGCCACGCCACCTCGGAAATCAGTCAAAGCGTCCAGCTTGCTTCCAGCAAGACTGAGGAAATGACATCCGGCATTCACGAGGTGATTGCCGAGGCTGAACAGACCAGCAACTCCGCCACCCATGTCTTCGATGCCTCCCAAGGCATGACGGAACAGGCCGGTCAACTCAACCGCACCATTGGCGCGTTCCTCAACAAGGTTCGCGCGGCCTAAGCTGCTGCGCATCGCCAGAACATCAAAAAGGGTCGGCTTTGCCGGCCCTTTCTTTATTTCCCAGTCATGTATTGTGTCATGTATTGTGCCAATCAGATACAAAACAACCGGCTCAACAGCCGGTCCAAACGCATCTGTATAGGACAAGAAATGGTTCGCAACATCACATCAACAAAAACAGCATGGCCAGCAAAATGGTGGCAGCCATATTGGTACGGAAAGACAGCTCCGTTGCTTCGCCCACCCGTTGCTGCGCTTGTCCCGCCCGATAGAGGCTGGATCTCAGCTCGACGACCGAGCTGCGCAACTCATCAATATCTGCTTCTACGCGGTTCATTCGTTTTTTGGATCCTGTCTGATCACGCCCAAGCATAACCCGGACAGAATAAAGCCCAAATCGTTAACAAACATTAACCATACTTCAATTTGTTCAAATCAACCGATGAATGGTGAAAAGAAACGGGTCCGTCTTGACAGGGCAGCCTCCGCGCTTTCAGCGGGTCAACAGCCAAACATCCACATTTCTGCCGTCCGACTTGACCGGACGTCGTTTCCCAAAGACATTGAGGCAACAAAACGGCGCCTGATTCGAACCGACGAAGCGCCAGAAACAAGAACCGGCCCCGCGAAACCCAAGCAAGCCGCGATCTATTGTTCCTCAAACAATGGGTAGTCAATGTCTGCATCAGATGATCTTTTTGCTGTCATGCCAACTCCGAAGGGCAACAAGCCTGTTGCCAAGCAACCAAAGGCAGCAGACATAGCCGCCAAGCCGGCGACATCCCCTGCCCCGATCCCGGCGGCAAAAGCGGACTATACAGCAGCCGACATTGAAGTCCTCGAAGGCCTTGAACCCGTTCGCCGCCGCCCCGGCATGTATATTGGCGGCACCGATGAGAAGGCACTTCACCACCTGTTCGCCGAAGTCATCGACAACTCGATGGACGAAGCGGTTGCGGGACATGCCACATGGATCGAAGTGGAGCTGCAGACCGACGGCATGCTTGTCGTCACTGACAATGGCCGCGGCATTCCTGTTGACCCACATCCGAAATTCAAGGACAAGTCGGCGCTGGAAGTGATCCTGACGACACTCCATGCGGGCGGCAAATTTGATTCTGGCGCCTATGAAACATCTGGTGGCCTGCATGGCGTGGGCGTGTCCGTGGTCAACGCCCTGTCCGAGACCCTTATTGTCGAAGTGGCGCGCAACAGGAAGCTCTATCGTCAGTCTTTCTCGCGTGGCATCACGCAAGGCCCCGTTGAAGAATTGGGCGACGTGCATAATCGTCGTGGTACCAAGGTGGCTTTCAAGCCCGACCATGAAATCTTTGGCAAGAAAGCCCGTTTCCGGCCTGAACAATTGCTCAATATGGCGCGCTCAAAGGCCTATCTGTTTGGCGGGGTCGAAATCCGTTGGACCTGCGCACCAGAGCTGCTGGAGCATTCCCCGGAAGTGCCACCCAAGGCCACCTTCCACTTCCCCGGCGGTCTGAAAGACTATTTGTCTGCCACGCTAGGCAAACAGAATCTGGTGACACCGGAAATTTTTGCAGGCAAGAGCGAGAAGACCAGTGGCCACGGTGCGGTGGAATGGGCAGTCTGCTGGTTTGGTGGCGACGGCTTTTCCAATTCCTATTGTAACACCGTGCCGACGCCTGAAGGCGGCACCCATGAGACGGGATTGCGCACCGCTCTGCTGCGCGGGTTGAAAAACTATGCCGAACTGACCAACAACAAGAAAGGCGCCCTGATCACCGCTGACGACATCATGACCAGCGCTGGCGCCCTTTTGTCGGTCTTTATCCGCGAGCCGGAATTTGTCGGCCAGACCAAGGATCGTCTGGCAACCACGGCAGCCACCCGGATTGTCGAACAGGCCATCCGCGATCAGTTCGACCACTGGCTGACCAACGCACCGCAACAGGCCAACCGTCTGCTCGAATGGGTCGTGGATCGGGCCGAAGAACGCCTGCGCCGCCGTAAAGAAAAAGATGTCACCCGAAAGTCAGCTGTCCGCAAGCTGCGCCTGCCGGGCAAACTGGCCGACTGTTCGCAGAATGCCAAAGGCGACACCGAAATCTTCATTGTCGAGGGCGACTCAGCCGGTGGCTCCGCCAAACAGGCCCGCAACCGGTCGACGCAGGCGGTCCTGCCTTTGCGCGGCAAAATCCTCAACGTTGCCAATGCCAGCCGCGACAAGCTCCATGCCAACCAGCTGCTGGCTGATCTGGTACAGGCGCTGGGCTGCGGCACGCGCAAGACCTATTCCGATGAAGAATTGCGCTATGACCGCGTCATCATCATGACGGACGCCGACGTCGATGGTGCGCATATTGCTTCGCTGCTATTGACCTTCTTCCAGCGCGAAATGCCACAACTCATTCACAATGGCCATCTCTATCTCGCCATTCCTCCGCTCTATCGCATCTCTCAGGGTGGCAAGACGCTCTATGCCCGCGATGATCGTCACAAGGATGAGCTGCTGGCAACAGAATTCAAAGGCAAGGGCAAGATTGACATTGGCCGGTTCAAGGGCTTGGGGGAAATGCTGCCCGCCCAGCTCAAGGAAACCACCATGGACCCCAAGCACCGCACATTGCTGAAAGTCCAGATCATTGATATGGTGCCCGGCGAAACCAAGGATGCCGTCACCCGGCTGATGGGCAACAAACCCGAAGCCCGCTTTGAGTTCATTCAGGAAAATGCCGAATTTGCGACCGATCTCGACATTTAACCCGCGCTTGTTGGGCATGCGCTGGCTTGCCACGGGCTTTTTGGGCCTCGGTCTGGCCTTCTGTGTGATCGATGCGCCAAAGGCAGCCGAGAATCTACCACCCTATGAGCAGAGCCTAAGACGGTTGAGTGCAGTCGTTGGTGCCCTGATGTTTCTCGATCCTCTCTGCAACAACACCAGCGCCACCAGCTGGTATGAACAAATGGCCGCCCTGCTGGATGCCGAAAATGCAGACGACGCCCGTCGCCGCAACATAACGGATCGTTTCAACCGCGCATATCGCACCTATGCCCGCACCTATCGCTCCTGCAACAGCCAGGCAGCCAAGATCACCGAGATCTACCACGCAGAAGGTCAGGCCCTGCTCAATCAGCTCAAACTGAAACATGCCCGTTAACCATTTCGGTTAATTTCTACGGATAAGTTTAACCCTTTCGTAACCACCTTCCCATCTGACGCCCGAATTGTGCTACATCTGTCCTCAGATGGCCATTATTTTGATCCAAGATTCGATCAAGGGCCGGATCAAAAGGTTAACGAACAGGGCAGAAAACCATGACCGACAAATCACCTATTCAAGAGTCTTTCGGCATGGAAGAGCGCCTCGAAGTAGATCGCCAGAAGCAGGAAGCAATTTCCATCCTCGGAGACCTGTGGGATCAGGCCTCCGATGAGGGCATCAATATTGATTGTTTGGCCCATGCCGCCCTGTTTCAGGCCCTGAGCAGCCTTGTGCTGGCCTATGGCGAGGAATCTGTCGCGGACTTCTGCTCCGCTCTCCCTGACCGCATCATGTGCGGCGATTACAGCCTTGAGCGTAAACTGCAATAGCGCCGAAAAGCACAACAAGCCACTGCCAAGAGGGAATGCCACGATGGGACCGCACCGACACATTCTGTCCTGCCTCGCTCTCACCGCTTTGCTGGCATTGCCGACAGCCCCGTCCCAGGCAAGTCAGGTCACCATTGAACGGATCATTGTCCAGCCTGACCATTCCACTTCCAGTGCCGACACCAACCCAATGCTTGGCCCCAATGGCGAGGATGCCGGTCGCTCCGGCATCACCCTGGATGGAGAACAAAAGAGCCTCAGTCCCGATATCGCACCGGACGGCCAGTCAGGCGACGATGCTCCGATGGCAGCAGAGACCATCGACATGGCACCGCCGCCGGTCATTCTACGTGACCTTGACGCTCTGCCCGCCCCTGTCCGCCGCATGTATGAGGCTCTGACCAAAGCCGCAGCATCCGGCGAGCTCGAAGCCATGCGGCTGCCCATGGAAATGAATGAAGTGCCCCCGGTCATTGGTCTTGACGGCGGCACTTCAGACCCGATTGAAGCGCTTCGTGCCATGTCTGGCGACCCGCAGGGAAGCGAAATTCTTGCCATCATCTCGGAATTGCTCGAGGCAGGCTTTGTCCATGTTGATGAGGATACACCGCAGGACATGTATGTCTGGCCCTACTTCGCCCACTATCCGCTCGCAGCTCTGACCAAGCCCCAGCGCGTTGCGCTGTTCCGCCTGATCACCGCTGGCGATTTTGAGGATATGGACGCCATCGGACACTACACATTCTTCCGCCTCGGCATCGCCCCAGACGGCACTTGGCATTATCTCATCGCCGGAGAGTGAACCGGTCGCCTTGTCTTTCTTCCATCTTCTCGCCTTGTAAAAGCCGCAAATCTGCCCCATATTGGCGGTGGATTTTATCAGTTGATTTCAGAGAATGCATTTCAGGCTGGGGGCAGCATGGGACGGCGCAAAAAGGCACATGACAGCCGGTGGCTGGCTCCGCGGAACGAAGATCGGCATTGCCTACGCAGAGCTGCTTTTGGTGAACAGCGTGGTTCCAATGCATCAAGCTATGGCTCACTGGTGCGTCGCACGATTCTGTTTCAGTTCCGGCTTGCCGCAGATGGCTTACGTGATCTTTTGCTAAGCCCGATTTCCGTGATCGCCGCTCTGTTGGGATTGCTCAATCCGGACAATCCATCTTGGGCCTTTGATCGTTTGATGGCGATGGGGCGCGTTTCGGACCGCTGGATCAACCTGTTTGAACAGGAACACCAAAATCCCGTTCATGACCGCAGCCAGACGATGGATGATCTGGTGAATCACATCGAGCGAGAAGTTAAAGCTCGCATGGACTCGGATGCAGCCCCCATGGATGCCGGTTGGGCCAGCAATGTTCACGCCGCTTTCAAGGGCAAGCACCCCGGACGCTGAGCCGACGGATGGTCGGCCTTTTTGGTCAATCGCGCCAATTGCACAATCGATAATCACTTCTCGGGATGAAAATCAGGGAAAATTGTGCCGAAACGTCCAGATTCGCTGTGAAATAAACCCTGTTTGCCCCAATCGATTGACAATTCCTGTCAAACTCGTATGGTTCGCCCAAATTGAAACACCTGTCTGCCTTCAACGGATCTGAATCCCCAGATCGCGCTGAAGCACAAAGCAAAATGGTTCCTGCATCGGATGAAGTTTTCGGATCTAGGTCTGAGTGAAAAAGTGCTGGCGGCGGTTGACTCTGCTGGTTACGAAACGCCTACGCCAATTCAGGCTCAGGCAATCCCCCACATCCTTGATCGCAAGGACGTACTGGGCGTTGCGCAAACGGGCACCGGCAAAACGGCATCTTTCACGTTGCCGATGCTGTCGCTGCTCGAAAAAGGTCGCGCCCGCGCCCGCATGCCACGCACGCTCATCCTTGAGCCAACGCGCGAGCTTGCGGCTCAGGTTGAACAAAGCTTTGAGGTCTATGGCCAGAACCATCGCCTGACCGTGTCCTTGCTGATTGGCGGCGTATCCTTTGCCGACCAGCTGAAAAAGCTGGATCGCGGTGCGGATGTCTTGATCGCCACGCCAGGTCGCCTGCTCGATCATTTTGAACGCGGCAAACTGCTGCTTTCAGCGGTTGAAACCTTCGTCGTTGACGAAGCCGACCGCATGCTCGATATGGGCTTTATTCCCGACATCGAGCGCATTTGCAAGCTGCTGCCCTTCACCCGTCAGACCGTTTTCTTCTCGGCCACCATGCCAAAGGAAATCCAGTCGCTGGCTGATCAATTCCTGCACAATCCGGTCAAAGTTGAAGTGACGCGCGCTGCCTCGACCGCAAAAACCATCGCCCAGCACCTCATTTCCTCGGGCAGCAAGCCTTGGGACAAGCGCGCAACCTTGCGCAAGCTGATCAATGAGGCCGAGGTACTGCAGAATGCCATCATTTTCTGCAACCGCAAGCGCGACGTGGCAACCGTCTATCGGTCCCTGACCAAGCACGGCTTCAGCGCCGGTGCATTGCATGGCGATATGGATCAGACTTCACGCATGGCAACGCTCGATGGTTTCAAAAAGAATGAAATCACTCTGCTCGTTGCCAGCGACGTGGCCGCCCGTGGCCTCGACATTCCAACGGTCAGCCATGTCTTCAATTTCGACGTCCCGACCCATGCGGAAGATTACGTTCACCGCATCGGCCGCACGGGGCGCGCTGGCCGCACCGGCGTTGCAGTCACCATTGCCACCAAAGCCGACAAGAAGTATCTCGATGCCATTGAGAAACTGACAGGCGATGGCGTCAAATGGATCGGTGAAATGGACTTCTCATCCCCATCGGGAGATGATGGCGATGAAGAAAGAGGCGATAAGCGCCGTGGCCGTCGTGGTGGCAAGGGCCGCGATGACAGCAAGGGCCGCGATGACAGCAAGAGCGCCAGCGACAACAATCGCAAACGCGTACGTCCGGACAAGGATGAGCGAAGTGAAGACAAACGCGAAGAGCGTCAGGCAACGCCCACCCCGGAACCTGTTCGAGCAGAACCACCCCGTCCGGCGCCGCAGCCTCAGCGCAATCGTGACAACAACCGTCGTGGACGCGATCGCGACGACCGCCGGGTGATCGGCATGGGCGATCATGTGCCTGCCTTTTTGCTGCAGCCAATACGCCCGCCAAAAAGCAGTTCGGAAAGCGAAAACAACGCCGATTAACAGCCGCATTAAGATTTGCCACAGACACTATGGCACCTTGGCAAATCAAACAGGTTCCTCCGTCGAGAGGCACCCTGCACCAATAGTCGGCTGATCGTAACAAAAATGCTGCAAATGCCCTCTTGCAAATAGCGAGCGGGCATTTTTCTTGCCGTGAACGAAAGATCTGTAAAATACAGTCCCTCTTTGAAAAAACGCCCATCATGGTTTTTTACCCAAAAGATCTTGGCTGTCTTTCGAGCGTTTAACGTCGTTTTAAACCTTGCCTGACTAAAGTATTTCCAGTTTGGGGAAACAAAGAGGATTTGCGCACTAGTTTCGCGCAAGGGTTGCAATGGAAAACAGTGATTATAAGCGCACTTATATTTATGGGGAATCTGCGCTTGGCAATCTGAAGAAAAATCAGATGCCCGCATATCCTCGCAATTATGAAATTTGGTATACCTATGCCGCAGGTTTCAATCGAAACCTGAACAAGGCAATTAACGACATTCTTCGTTCCACTGGCACTATCTCTCTCAAGCAAATCGACGCAATCTATAACGAGCATCTGGCCCCCACACGCATCAGTGATCGCGTTGATGAAGTGGGCAACAAGATCTCGACGGAATTGCGTTCGATCGTGCGTGAGGTCGAGGACTATCTGAGCACCGCCAACCATTATGGCGACGCCCTGAAAGGTGCCTCGAAAAATCTGTCACAAACCGAAGACCGTCAAGTCATTCGCGAGATTGTCGCGCAGTTGATTTCCGAAACCAAGGATGTCGAATCCCAGAACCGGGCCTTGAGTACACAGCTGGCTGAATCGCAGGCGCAAGTACTCGAACTGCGCCAGTCGCTGGACACCATTCGCTACGAGTCTCTGACCGACGATTTGACCACACTTGCTAACCGCAAGCATTTCGATCGATCGCTCGAACAGGCCATGGAAGAAGCAGAGGAAACCGGCGAACCGCTTTCCTTGCTGATGACCGACATCGATCATTTCAAGAAATTCAACGACACCTTCGGCCACCAGACCGGCGATCAGGTCCTGCGTCTTGTTGCCGTCGCGGTCAAACAGAATGTCAAAGGTCAGGATATCCCGTGCCGCTATGGCGGGGAAGAATTTGGCGTCATTCTGCCACGCACCAATCTCAAGCAGGCGCTGTCGGTTGCTGAAAATATCCGCAAGGCCGTCATGGCCAAGGAACTGATCAAACGCTCGACCGGTGAAAATCTCGGCCGCATCACCATTTCGATCGGCTGCTCGACCTTCTCCAAGGGGGACAAGGTTCAGGATCTCATCGAACGGGCAGACCAGTGCCTTTATGCCGCCAAGCGCGGCGGTCGCAACCTTGTCAAATGCGAAACAGATCCCGATGTTGGCGCTGTCGACGTCAAGAATGGCGCAGCCTGACGCCATCACAATCAAAAAAGCGGCTCTTGAGCCGCTTTTTCTATATCCGACAACATGTCACCAACTATTGCGCCTTTCGCATGCTTTCCAGCGCAGTCGGATCAACAGGCGTCAAGGCAACCGATTCCCCGCAGCCACAGGCCGAGGTCTGGTTTGGATTGTTAAAGGTGAAACCGGTGCGGAACTTTGTGACCTCATAGCCCATCTCGGTGCCAAGCAAAAACAAGACCGCCTTGGGGTCGACATAAACCGACACCCCCTTGTCCTCGACCAGATCGTCCTTCGGATCAGGATCGACAACCTTGTCGAGCACATATTCCATACCAGCGCAGCCACCATTCTTGACACCCACACGGATGCCCTTGATCGGATCGGACGCATTGGCAACAATCTCACGGATGCGCTCAGCCGCATCATCCGTGATGCTCAAAACCTGAAATCTTCCAACCATGAGAAAAAATCCCCTTATCACAGCCCATCAGGGCCCATTCATCAATACCAGTTGATGGCAATTTTCGCTTCTTCGCTCATCCGGTCCGGGGTCCAGGGCGGATCAAATACCATGTTGACCGTAACCATGCCGACACCTGGCACCGAATTGACCGCATTCTCGACCCAACCCGGCATTTCACCCGCCACCGGACAGCCCGGAGCGGTCAGGGTCATATCAATATCAATGTTACGCTCATCATCGATATCCACCCGATAGATCAGGCCAATCTCATAGATATCAGCCGGAATCTCCGGGTCATAAACCGTTTTCAGAGCAGCAACGATATCCGACGTCAATTGTTCCAGCTCGGCAGCCGGGATAGCGGAGCCCGGCGCTGCGCTTGCCGCCTCAACGTCTTTCTCCGGGGTCTGGTTTTCCTGTGACGTATCGCTCATGTCATCTTTCCATATCAAGTGCGCCAGCCTTGCGGCGCTCATCTCACATATCAGCTAAAGAAGGCCTGCGCTTTCATCAAGGCTTCCGCAAGCGCGTCCACCTCTTCCTTGCGATTGTAAAGCCCGAACGACGCCCGACAGGTCGAGGTCACGCCAAAGCGTGTCAGCAAGGGCTGCGCGCAGTGTGTTCCAGCCCGAACAGCCACACCGGAACGATCGATAACCATTGAAATATCATGGGCATGAATTCCTTCCATTTCAAAGGAAACAATCGCACCCTTGTCCTTGGCCTGCCCAATGATGCGCAGGGAATTGATCCCCGACAACTTCTCGTGAGCATATGTCTTCAAGGCCTCTTCATGGGCAGCGATCCTGTCGCGCCCGATACCATCAATATAGTCAAGAGCAGCGCCCAAGCCAATAGCCTGTGCAATTGGTGGCGTTCCTGCCTCGAATTTATGCGGCGGCACACCATAGGTGACGCCATCAAGCGTGACATCCTTGATCATCTCGCCACCGCCCATAAAGGGAGGCATGGCATCCAGCAGCTCGGCCTTGCCATAGAGCACACCAATGCCCGAAGGTCCGTATAGCTTATGGCCGGTCATGGCGAAGAAATCGGCATCGAGATCCTGAACATCGATCGGCATGTGAACCGCCGACTGACTGCCATCCACCAGCACCTTGGCACCAGCTGCATGGGCTTTCTCGATAACCTCCTTGACCGGAACGATCGTACCCAGCGCGTTTGACATCTGCGTGATGGCAACAATCTTCGTTCGCTCCGTCAAAAGCGCCTCAAACTCATCCATCAGGAAGTTGCCATCCTCATCGACCGGCGCCCATTTGATCACCACGCCGAGCCGCTCGCGGAAGAAATTCCACGGCACAATGTTGGAATGATGCTCCATGATCGACAGGATGATCTCATCCCCTTCTTTCAGCACCAGACTGCCATAGGACTGAGCCACCAGATTGATGGCTTCGGTCGAAGAGCGCGTGAAGACAATATTGTCAACAGACGGGGCATTGAGGAAGCGGCGCACTTTTTCACGCGCCGCCTCAAAATTGTCGGTTGCCGTATTGGAAAGGAAATGCAGCCCGCGATGGACATTGGCATATTCTTCGCTGTAGCACCGGGTCACCGCGTCAATCACAACCTGCGGCTTCTGCGCTGAGGCGCCATTGTCGAGATAGACCAGCGGCTTGCCATAGACTTCCCGAGACAGGATCGGGAAATCCGCCCGAATGGCATCAACGTCATAGTCGGCCACAGGGGCCAATATCGGGGACTGCATCGTCTTTCATCCCTTTTCAAACCGGACACGAGGCCCGCCAGAGGTTAGTGGTCCACCCCTAGGCGGTCCGCAATATAGGCTTCCAGCGCTTCAACGAACTGTTCGTTCGAAACATTTTCAACCGCTTCGGCAAGGAAGGCCAGCACCAGCATCTTCTTGGCATAATCATGGGAAATGCCACGAGCCCGCAGATAGAAGAGCAGATCTTCATCCAGCTCTCCACAGGTCGCGCCATGGCCACAGACTACATCGTCGGCAAAGATCTCCAGTTCCGGCTTGTTGTAGAAGGCCGCATCCTCGGACAGCAGAAGCGCTTGGCTCATCATCTGGCCATCAGTCTTCTGGGCAGGCTGACGCACAAAGATCTTGCCCTGGAACACGCCTTCTGCCTTATCATCAAGCACCGTGCGATATTGTTCCTTGGAGTTGCAGTGCGGCACCGCATGGTCAACCTTCAAGGTGATGTCACTATGCTGCGAGCCATCGGCAATTGTCGCACCAAACAGGTCGGCATTGGAATGCTCACCCTCGAAGCGCACGAAAGACTGCGAACGAACGAACTTGCTGCCCGTCGACATGGTGAAATGCTCAAAGCGCGCCTGACCACCCAGAATGGCGGTTGTCGAGCCCACATGCACCGCTTCTGAACCATCACGCAACAGACGCATGACATGCACTTCCGCTTCATCGGCAATGCGATAGTCAATGGCGCTGTTGAGCTGGTAGGCCGTTTCATCACCAATGAAAGTCTCAACAATCGAGACTTTTGCACCTTTTGCTGCCACCACACGACTGCGCACGGTAGAGAGACCACCACCGGAGACAATGTTGCAGATCTCGATTGGCATGGAGACATCAGCCCCTTCCGCCACTTCGATCACCACACCATCCTGCAGCAAAGCGGTGTTGAGCGACAGGGCGATATCGTCCTTGGCAACCTCAGGGTCGTCAATTACGAAAGTCCCCGCCTGCAGGGCTTCGGCAACGGATTTGACGCTGACAGACGCATCAATCTTGTCGAGATTGGACAGGGAGGCCATGAAGGCCCCATTGGCCAGCACAATACGCGCCCGATCGACACCCTGAAGGATATTCAGCTCAGACAGCAAGGACGTCAGAACCGCCTCATCAGCGGGCTCCGACAAAGCAACATCGGCGGGCATCATCCGCTTGAGGTCGGAATATTTCCAATCCTCAACACGCTTGTTTGGCAGACCTTCAGCCTCAAACAGGGAAATGGCATCGGCTCTGAGGGATGCAAAGCGTGCCTCACCGACCAAACCACCTTGCGCATTCTTGAGGACAGCCTCAAGCGCTTCATCGGCGGCCGTTTTGATTACAGGATTTGTCATCAACGTCTCCCCATTCAAGCCGCGGCTTCGCCGGTAAATTCGGCATAGCCTTTTTCTTCCAACTGCAAGGCAAGATCCTTGTCGCCCGATTTCACGATCTGGCCCTTATACATCACATGCACCACGTCCGGCACGATATAGTCGAGCAGGCGCTGATAGTGGGTGATGATCAGCATCGAACGCTCTGGCGAACGAAGGGCATTGACGCCTTCCGACACGATACGCAGCGCATCAATATCGAGGCCAGAATCGGTCTCATCGAGAATGCAAAGCTTTGGCTCAAGCAGTGCCATCTGCAGGATTTCGTTGCGTTTCTTCTCACCACCGGAGAAGCCGACATTGAGCGGTCGGCGCAGCATTTCCTGCGTGACATTCAACTGGGCAGACAATTCCTTGATTTTCTTCATGAAATCAGGGGTCTTGATCTCGCCTTCTTCCCGCGCGATCCGCTGAGCGTTCAACGCGGTTTTCAGGAAGGTCATATTCGACACACCCGGAATTTCGATCGGATATTGCATAGCGAGGAACAGGCCAACAGCGGCACGCTCTTCCGGTTCCATTTCCAGCACATCTTCACCAAAGAACAGGATCTCGCCCTCGGTGATTTCATAATCATCCTTGCCTGCGAGCACGTAGGAGAGCGTCGACTTGCCCGAGCCGTTCGGCCCCATAATGGCATGCACTTCGCCAGCCTTGATGGTCAGGTTGATGCCGTTGAGGATTTTGTTGCCTTCCACTTCGGCATGAAGATTTTTGATTTCCAACATGGTTATATTCCAATCTCAAGTGAGCACGGTCACGACAATCAATTTGTTTCGTCCGGGATAAATTGCTGTGTGACGGCGATTGAACCCACAATATTCTGATTAAACTCGTCTAATTCTTCTGAAGGCACCCAAAGCTCTTCATGATCGCGGCCGCCAACTATCTTGCGTTCAAATTTAGCCACATACTCTGCATCGACCTCAAATCGAGTGACATAGCCGTGTTTTGATCCGGTCTTGGTGTTCCAATCCCGCGCAATTTGAATCGCATAGCCCTCATTTGTCACTGGGTAGAAGATAGGCTGTTCAGGCAATCTAGGTGGAAACCGCGTCCACTTGCTTTGCTCGATAAGTTCAAGTTCTTCCAATCCCACTGGGCGAAAAAGGGTTATAGTTTTGACCATCTTCGGATCCTTCGAGTGCTAAAACTCTGATCTGCCTAGTCTAACCAACAGATCCTTCGAGCGAAATTCCGATCAACTTTTGCGCTTCGACCGCAAATTCCATCGGCAACTGCTGAATGACATCCTTGACGAACCCATTGACGATCAACGCCACGGCTTCCTCTTCACCAATGCCGCGTGCCCTGCAATAGAACATCTGGTCATCGGAGATTTTGGAGGTGGTGGCTTCATGCTCGAAAATGGCCGAGGCATTCTTGCTCTCGATATAGGGGATCGTATGGGCCCCGCACTGATCGCCGATCAGCAAGCTGTCACACTGGGTGAAATTCCGCGCATTGGATGCCTTCTTGTGCGCCGAGACAAGACCACGATAGGTATTGTCGGAACGCCCGGCGGAGATGCCCTTGGAGATAATCCGCGACGAGGTATTCTTGCCCAGATGGATCATCTTGGTGCCACTGTCGATCTGCTGACGGCCATTGGAAATGGCAATCGAGTAGAATTCACCAACAGAGTTTTCCCCGCGCAGAATGCAGCTTGGATATTTCCAGGTGATGGCAGAGCCGGTCTCGACCTGCGTCCAGGAGATTTTGGCATTTTTCTCGCGGCAATCGCCACGCTTGGTGACGAAGTTATAGATGCCACCTTTGCCTTCGCTGTCGCCCGGATACCAGTTCTGGACCGTCGAATATTTGATTTCGGCATCTTCCAGAGCCACCAGCTCAACAACCGCCGCATGGAGCTGGTTTTCGTCACGCTGTGGCGCGGTGCAGCCTTCCAGATAGGACACATAAGAGCCCTTGTCGGCAATGATCAGGGTCCGCTCGAACTGACCGGTATTTTGCTCATTGATCCGGAAATAGGTCGACAGCTCCATCGGACAACGCACGCCCGGCGGCACATAGACGAAGGATCCGTCAGTGAAGACCGCGCTGTTTAGCGTCGCATAGAAATTGTCAGTTACCGGCACAACGGAGCCTAGATATTTCTGCACCAGTTCAGGATAGTCCCGCACGGCTTCCGAAATGGGACAGAAAATCACGCCCGCTTTCTTCAGCTCTTCCTTGAAGGTGGTTGCCACCGACACGGAATCGAACACGGCATCAACCGCGACCCTTGAATATTGGCGATCTTCTTCCGACACACCGGCCAGAATTTCCTGCTCCTGCAGCGGAATGCCAAGCTTCTCATAAGTGCGAAGCAGTTCGGGATCCACTTCGTCGAGGCTTTTGGGTCCATCCGACCCCTTTGGGGCAGAATAATAATAGATATCGTTGAATTTCGGTTTCGGATAATCGAGCTTGGCCCATGTGGGCTCTTCCATGGTCAACCAGCGCTTATAAGCATCCAGTCGCCATTCCAGCATCCATTCCGGCTCTGTCTTTTTCGCCGAAATGAAACGGATCACCTCTTCGCTCAGACCGAGCGGCGCTTTTTCCGTCTCGATCTCCGTCACGAAGCCATATTTATATTGGTCAACGTCGATCTGTTTGACCTGATCGACCGTCTCCTTAACAGCAGCCATTTGCTACTCCATGTTGAGCGGTTTCAAGGACCGCCGGTCAATGGGCTTTTCAGCCACTCTCCTCTGCATCATCGTCGGACTGGCAACAACACCGCCAGCAAGGTGAAACCGTCCGGGACATCCGATGGCAGGTAATGCAACATCCCATTTCACCTTGATGTTTCACCCAGATACGTGTGGTGAAACCATCCAGTTCTTTTTGATAATCACTTGCAAAAACAAGCGATTACGAATTCGCTTATGCCCTATATAGGCATTCACCCTAGGCATTCTCAACAAGGCGGGCCGTATTTATTGAGTTTTTCTCGCATATTTTCCGCAATTGCATGATCAGTCGCGACAAATCCGCCTCTTCGCTGCTCCAACCAAAGCTTACCCGGATGGCTCCACTGGCCACATCCACGCTATATCCCATTGCGGTCAACACATGAGAGGCCATTACCTTGCCTGACGAGCAGGCCGAGCCGGAACTGACGGCAACGCCACCCAGATCAAGCTGAATCAAGGTTGTTTCGCCCTTCAGACCCGGAATGGCAAACTGGCAGCTATTGCCAACACGCGGGCTTTGTTGACCGAAAATGATCCCTTCGGGTGCCATGGCAACAAGCGCGGCTTCAAAGGCGTCGCGCAAGGCTTTTTGCTTGGCAATGCCATTATCAGATGTCAGCGCGTTTTCCGCATTGAAACAGGCCTCACCAAAGCCAGCGATGCCTGCGACATTCTCGGTGCCTGCACGCAAACGATTTTCCTGCGGCCCCCCAGTGATCAGCGGCTGAGGCTCCAGTCCCTCTGCTGCCATCACCAACGCCCCGACCCCTTTCGGTCCACCGAGCTTATGCGCAGACAGAGACAGGCTGCTACAGCCTATCTCGGCCATGAGAAGCGGGATGCGTCCGGCCGCCTGCACCGCATCAAGATGAAAATAGGCATTGAACTCGGAGGCTAGCTGACCAATTGCATTGATTGGCTGAATGACGCCGGTCTCGCTGTTGACCGCCATGACAGCAATCATCGCCCGTCCCGCGGCAGGGTCATGAGCGTCCAGCATGGTGCGCAAAGCGGCCAGATCAACAATTCCGTCGCTATTGACAGGAATTTCGCTTACCGCCTGAGCTGCAAAGCGCCCGCCTTCGCGAACAGACGGATGCTCAATGGCGCTCAAATACAAATGCGAAGCCGGGCTTGGCGCATAAGCCTCTTTCATCTCGGGCGACAAGGCCAGCATATTGGCTTCACTGGCCCCGGAGGTGAAAATCACATCCCCTGCCCGCGCACCAACCAAATCCGCCACCTGCAGCCGCGCCTTCTCTATCAAGCCACGCGCTGCCCGTCCTTCCATATGCACGGACGACGGATTTCCGCTCACCTCCCAAGCAGCCAGCATCACATCGCGCACGCCGGGACGTAAAGGAGATGTCGCATTATGATCAAGATAAGCTCTGAGCATCGTTATTCATTCGCCAGCAAAGATATCACGGTCCCAATAAAGGTATCAGGCTCAAAGATCTGGTCTTCGACCCGGCTACACGCAGTCACACAAGAATTCAGCGATCATCACAACTAAAAGACTTGAAATGGGTGTGTTGCTTCGTGCTATGTAGGATACACAACAAGGAGCACCCGCCTTCAGTTTTGAACCATTCTAAATTAACGCTATAAAACTTGCCTCACGCAGTCAAGTTATATCCGTTTTGCATGTCGCAAAAAATAAGCATTTACACACAAATGCTGCGGCGACGCGCAGAAGGCAGGTGATCAAGGGCGCAAAGCCCCTGATGAAGCAACAACGATAGAGAGAGGACCGGGCATATATGCCAGAGGTGATCTTCAATGGCCCTGCGGGGCGCCTGGAAGGCCGTTTGCATCCGTCAAAGAATCGCAAGGCTCCCATTGCACTTATTCTTCATCCGCACCCCCGCTTTGGCGGCACGATGAACAACGAGATTATCTATAATCTCTATTATATGTTCGCACGACGTGGCTTCACCGTGCTGCGCTTCAACTTCCGCGGTGTCGGCCGATCACAGGGTACGTTTGACCACGGTGTTGGCGAACTGTCTGACGCAGCCGCCGCGCTCGATTGGGTCCAGACCTATCATTCCGAAGCACCGGGTGTCTGGATTGCCGGCTTCTCCTTTGGCGCCTGGATCGGCATGCAGCTCCTGATGCGCCGTCCGGAAGTCGAGGGCTTCATTTCGATTGCCCCGCCGGCCAACCTTTATGATTTTTCCTTCCTTGCCCCTTGTCCGTCCTCCGGTCTCATCACCCATGGCGGCATGGACAAGGTGGTGCCACACAAAGATGTGCAGGCCCTCGTTGACAAGCTGAAAACCCAGAAGGGCATTGTCATCGATCAGGAAATCATTCCTGGTGCCAACCACTTCTTCAAGGAAGAAACCGATCAGCTGATCAATGTCTGTGCCAACTATCTCGATCGCCGTATCGGCTTTGATCCATCCCAGCTTGAGGATGTGACCGAAGGCGGAGATCAGGCAGAAAGCGCCCTTCAGATCTAGACCTGAACGTCTGCAAATGGAAAAGCCGCCTCATACGGGCGGCTTTTTTGTGTCTATGAAGCGCGTTACCAGAAATCCAGATTGCTCTGCGACGTCGCCCCTCGGGCTTTTTGCGCCTGACGCCAGTCAAGCTCATCACGCACCATGGTCAACGCCTTTTCCGCTTCAGCCAGCGGGCCAGAATAGACATAGCCCACCTCGTCGCCATAATAGACCCGAACCCGCCATTGCCAGCCCTCCTGCATCCGCGCAAGGAAGCCTTTCTCGTCCAGTCCCTCAAGGAAATTCATCGGCAGAATGAAGGCCACCGGATTGACCATATAGACATCGGTGTTGGCGATCCTTTTGCGATCAAGGAACAACTCGGCCCACACCCTTGTCTTGGTAGACAGATCATACAGTTTGCGCTTTTTCTCAAAAGGCATGCCGATGAAGGCGAGTTTGATGCCGTCTGGCGCAAACCGCAAGCCCACCTTGGGTTCCTTGAAAAGGCCTTCCAACGCGGCGAAGGCATCTGTATCAGGCAGAATATAGCGCTTGTCATAGGTCATCCGGGTCATCGGAAAGCCCAGATAAACGCTTTCCAGACTGCGTGAGCGCATCAACCAGCGATCATGAATCAAGTCAAGATCACCAATCTCCTTGCCGGTCTGCACCTCGCGCTTGGCAAGATAGGCAGACCACGCATCCATGTCAGCCTGAGCGCCAGAAGGTGCGATCAGAACAAGAGCAAAGGCAAGCAGAAGACATCGCGACGCGGCGCGCAGAAGGATCATCAGACACACTCCAGCAGAGACCCGGAACATCGGTTCAGGACAAACTCGAATGCGTCAGACCATAAGCGGTTGATCACAGAAGGCAACAGCCTTCTGCCATCCGCACCCTGTCAAAAAGGGTCAATTGGCAAACTGCAATCACGCAGCGGCATCAAGCATTATCAGCCACGGAAGGCTCGGCCAGCACACCACCGCGTGTCGGCTTTGCAACTCCGGTTGTGCCCGGATAAGTCAGCGGCAATCCCAATTGTGACCGCACAGCCAAATAGCCGAAGGCTTCCGCCTCCATCGTGTCGCCCTTCCATCCCAGATCATCCGCTGGCATGACCGGCATGTCCAAGGCACCGCGCAGCTGGTCCATCAGAAACTGATTATGCTGCCCGCCGCCACAGATCACGACCATTTCGGCCGGGTGCCGCTCCAATTGCTCCATATGCTCAAGGCCAAGTGCAATGGTTTCGGCGGTCAGGGCTGCAAGGGTCGCCGCGCCATCTTCAAGGCTCTTGTCCATCACAGCGGACATGTCAAAGGCATTCCGGTCAAGGGATTTGGGGGCCGGCTTGCGGAAATAGGGATCGGCCATAATGGTCGCCAGCACCAGATAGTCAATCGACCCGGTGCGCGCGATTTTGCCGCCTTCATCCATGTCCAGCCCGGCCTTTTCGCGCACGAAATCATTGATCAGCGCATTGCCCGGCCCACAATCAAAGGCCATCATCATGCCGCTGGCGCCCATGAAGGTGATGTTGGCAACCCCACCAATATTGACAAAGGCAATCGGCAGCGGCAAATCGAGCTGCTGCTGGATGGCAGAGTGATAGACCGGCACCAAAGGCGCGCCCTGCCCGCCAAGTGCCACATCTGCTGCTCGGAAATCATAGACCACCGGCAACCCAAAGGAATCGGCCAGTGCCTGCCCATCGCCGATCTGCACCGTCAGACGATTGGCCGGATCATGCCAAACCGTCTGACCGTGAAAGCCAATCACGTCGGGACGGTGCTTTTTGCCCTTGTCACTGGCCAACAGGCTTTCAACAGCCTGTTTGTGCGCCTCGGTGATCAGGTCTTCAGCCTTGGCAAGCGCACCCGGACGCGCTGTGCGGTCCTTGAGATCGCGCGCATCCACAAGCGCCTGTCTCAACAGGCCTTGTTCTTCATCGCTATAGGGACGAAAGACCGACGCAAGCGGACGGACAAATTGCGTACCGTCTGTCTCGATCAGGGCGGCATCCACACCATCGCAGGACGTTCCGCTCATCAGACCCACAGCGATCGACATTTTTGCGTCATTCTTAGCCATTTTGTCCCCTTCTCTCAATCTTGCTAGTGATCTTTAATGCGATCTTTGCTAGACAGTCGGCCCGTGGTGCGTCCGACACATCCCGTCAGCGAAGCATCATCCTAATGCAAGTTTGGCAATAGACCTATTGCCGGAAATGCCGAGGGAACCAAACCACCTTACCATGGTCAAAACACGGCCAGACACTCGTCCGGTCCATTTCAAGCCATGTTAGATTATTTGGGGTGTCCGTCGCCCGGCGACAACCCATCCCAAAGATCATTAAGAAGCAACAACCGTTTAATGAAGGAGAAAAGCGGCTATGACCGCCTTCAAATCCGACTTTCTACACACCCTGAATGAGCGTGGCTTCATTCATCAGTGCTCGGACCCGGAAGGGCTGGATCAACTCTTTTGCAAGGAAACGGTTACTGCTTATACGGGCTATGATTGCACCGCAGCCTCCCTGCATGTGGGCAATCTGGTTTCCATCATGATGCTGCATTGGCTACAGCAGACCGGCCACCGCCCGATCACCCTGATGGGTGGCGGCACCACCATGGTGGGCGATCCGTCCGGCCGCGATGAAACGCGCCAACTGCTGACTCCAGCCAAAATTCAGGACAACAAGGAAAGCATCCGTGATATCTTCGCCAAGCTGCTGACCTTTGGCGAAGGCGCAACCGACGCCGTTCAGGTTGACAATGCGGACTGGCTCCTGAAGCTCAATTATATCGAATTCCTGCGCGATGTCGGATCGAAATTCTCGGTCAACCAGATGCTGGCCCGCGATTCCGTTCGTTTGCGCCTTGAGCGCGAACAGGCCCTCTCCTTCATCGAGCTCAACTACATGATCCTTCAGGCCTATGACTACACGGTGCTGAATAAGGAATATGGCTGCCGCTTGCAGATGGGTGGATCGGACCAATGGGGCAACATCGTCTCCGGTATTGACCTGTGCCGCCGGATGAACCAGACCGAGACCTTCGCATTGACCGTACCACTGATCACCAAGTCGGACGGCTCGAAAATGGGCAAGTCTGTCGATGGCGCGGTCTGGCTGCGAGGCGACATGTATAGCCCATACGATTACTGGCAGTTCTGGCGCAATGCCGGCGACGCCGATGTCGGTCGCTTCCTACGGCTCTACACCACCATGCCGATGGATGAAGTGAAACGCCTTGAGGCACTGGAAGGCAACGAGCTGAACGAAGCCAAGAAGATTCTGGCAACCGAAGCCACTGCTCTGATCCATGGCCGTGCTGCCGCTGAGGAAGCCGCCGAGACTGCTCGCAAGACCTTTGAAGCCGGTCAGGCGTCAGCCGCCAACCTGCCGACGATCGACATTGCGCAAAGTGATCTCGATGCAGGTCTGGGCGTTCTGAGTGCCTTTGTCACAGCTGGCCTTGCCAAATCCAACGGTGAAGCCCGCCGCTCGATCAAGGGTGGCGCCTTCAAGCTCAATGACGCCCCAGTCGCCGATGAGACCGCCTTGATCACCAAAGCCGATCTCAATCCGGATGGCGTCATCAAGCTGTCCATGGGCAAGAAGAAGCATGTGTTGCTCAAACTGAGCTAGGCAGCCACGGCAAGAGACGCTGCAACAAACGTGAAAAGGCTCCCTTCGGGGAGCCTTTTTTGGTGCGCGACATGGTGTGACACTATCGATTGAACTCGAAAATCTGCCGGAACACACCCGGTGCCAATACAGAGGCCGGGTTGATGAAGACTTCCGGATTCGACAGGCTTCCCTTCACCTTGAAGGTGATGCCGATCAGACCTTCATTCTTGCGCCCGCCAATGATCCGCCCCAACACCGGCACCCGGCTGAAAATATTATTGAGACCATAAGCCGGAATATAGGTCCCGCCCAGCGAAAGGGTCTTTTCCTTCAAATTGAGGCTGCCGCCCATAGTCGCCCCAAGAGAGGCACTTTTCAAAACACCGTCGCGAATGCGATAGATCCCATCCTGACCCGAAAATTGCAGGGTTAGTTTGGCGAAGTCATTGCTAACCTGTTGCCCTGACCCACTTTGTTCGCGTTGCTGCTGCACCCGGCCAGAGAGATTGAAATCCTTCATCAACACCGAGCCGGACACCTTGTCCCAGCCATCCTGCAAGGCAACAGACATGGCCAGTCGACCACCCAACACCCGATCCAGCGCCCCGGTGAAGCGCAGCAACGCGCCTGCATCGCCACTGGAGATCTGAACGGTCGGATGCTTGTCCTGCTTGGTATCAACAGACAATTGCGACCGCCCATCAATCAGCCCCTTGGCCTTGATGCTCTTGTCCTTGCCCTTCATCGTCAGGATGCTGGCCGTGAAATCGGATAAGGTATGACCGGACAGACCGATAATCCTTTTCACGGCCATATTGATCCGGTAGCTGCCCGTCGGCGCAGCACCCTTCTGGGTAGGAGCCCCGATGCTGCCCGAGAGGAACTTGCCACGCAGATCCAACAGGTCACCAGTCAGACGCACCGTATAGAAATCTGGTTGGCTCTGGACCACATCAAGACGCAACCGGTCGCCGCGGCTGAGACGAAGATTGGCCACAGTCAGTTTCTGTAAGCCACTTTGCTTGTCGATCTCTGCCGAGCCAACAGCATCGAAGCCATCCCCCGTCAACTTGGCGTCACGCACAGACAGAAGCCCACCCTTGTCCGCCAATGCGAAGCTGGCCGTACCACGTACATTGGCCTTTTTTCTCCAGCCGATTTCATCCAGCGCAATCACAGCCTTGGTCAGATCGACCTCAAAGTGGGTCACGCCCTCTTCATTGCCATCCTGGCGAGCCTTGACAAAGATCGGTCCGCGCAACCAGTCCGACAGATCAAACCCCATCTTGCGGCGATCATCGTCATCCAGTTTGAGCGCAAATTTGGAAGAAAAGGCCACGGAATCATCCGTCGAGGTGACAAGATCGAGATCCGTCTTCAATCCGTCAACCAAGCCATTGCCAACAATGGCGATGCGGGATCCATCGGTATTGATCGATAAAGTGGCATCATTCAGCTTGTAGCCGCGGATCGACGCCGCGCTGGCAAAATCCTTGAGCTCGATCTTGGCGCTATAGTCGACCTCTTCCTTCTTCAGGTCCTTGAGGAACGGAAAGCGCACCTTCACGCGGGCATGAGCACGCCCTGACAGGTCTCCGGGTTTGTGTTTTTCCTGAGCCAGCACATTGAGCGGATCACTGTCGGCGATTTCCCCGAGCGCAGCAGCATCCCCTTCACCGTCAACAACAACGACACCGATGGGCGGCTTTTCCGAGTGATCGGGAATTTCGATCAAACCCGAATTGATTGGGAACCGACGCCCTGCCTTGGTCAGGAAATAGCCCTCATCAATCGAGGCGACAAATGTGCGCCCGGTGATAACCCCCGATCCGTCCACCTTTTCCGCTGGTGGCAAATCGCCAAAGCCCTTGATACGCAGATCCTTGGCCCCGAAACGAACCAGAACAGCTTCGTCAGGCAAGATCAGACGGTTGTCTTCATTGCGCTCCAGCATGCTCTCGGTGAGCGACAGTTCTATGGTGCCGCCCGTCATTTGGCCTGCCCCAATATTCTCAATGATCCATTGACGGGCCCCATTGGCAATCGGCACAGGCCAGATTGCCCCCAGCAGATCATAGGGCATTGCGGACGCGACAAACGTCATGGTCGCCGTCAATTCTCCATTGACCCATGCCATTGAGCCTGATCCCTGAACGCTGCCCTCATCGGCGATGGCAGCAAAGCGTTCAATGGTCGAAACACCGCTCTCACGGCCTACTTTCATGTTCAGGATCAGTTGCTTGAGAAACTTGGCCGGATTTGGATTGTCCCGCGCGGCGAGCTTGATATCTGCACCTTCAAGTGCAATGCGAATGTCGCCATCCTGCGTTTCCGGCCAGACGGCCACACCACGAAACTCACCACCGGTTTCGCCAAACAACACCTTGCCACGCTCAAGCTTCATCGCCCGGATACCCGGGTCCCAGTCCAGCCGAAAACTGGCCTCATCAAGATAGGTGCTGTCCTCGGCATCAAATTCCAGCTGCCCGGCCCCCACATCCAGTGCCGTGCGCATGTCAACCAGCTCGCCCTTCAGATCAAAGTCGAAACGAGCCGCTCCATACAAGGAAGCCGCAAACTGGAAATTCTGGCTCTTGTCGGCAAAGCGTGGCGCCAAGTCGGCCAGAGAGAGATCGGCGAAACGCAGCTCGATCGAGCGCCCCTCTTCACCCTTCTGGTCTTCCTCAAGCGGATATTCAGCCATCGCAAAGGCGATCCGGCCATTGTGGCCGTCCGCGGCAAAATCGATGCGCCAGAGATCATCCTCCGCACCGGTCGGATTGTAGGACAGAGCGACATTGTGAAAACTGCGGCTGCTTCCTTCGATCTCGTCTTCCAACGCAATCTCGGTATTACGGATCAGGATACGAGGCGGCCGCTTGGTCAAATCCGGATCGGTCAGCGGCTTGATGGCGCGACGCATCGAATAGGCGAGAGAAACGAATTCCGGCTCATCAGGGTCGTAGAAAATCGCCTGCGATCGGACCGGCGGACCAAATACTTCTTCATCGGCCCCGGGATCCTGCCCGGCAATCAAAATGCGGCCATTTTCATCCCGTCGCACATGCGCCATCATTTCCGGAATATAGATTTCAGTGGGACGAAGTTTCGACGAAATCAGATCAAGCAGGCCAACCACAAGATCAATCCGTGGTGCAGACAACAGCGTCTTGTCCGGATCCTTGAGCGAAATGCCGGAAAGGCGCAACGCCAGACCGCCCTGATCCGCAAAACTCACCAGAGCATCCTCGATTTCGAGGCTCTGTCCTTCAGGCAAAGCCCCTTCGGCCAAGGCCTCAATCTGGTTGAGAAAGCCACTAACGGAAACAGGCGCAATCGACAATCGGACCAAGACCAACCCGACCAGCAAAACCACAAGAACCAATAGCCCAGACAGTCCCCAGAGGGTCTTCCGCAACCAACTGGATGACCTTACGGCAACCGGAAGGGTCTCATCGCTTGCACTCACAGCACCCGAAACCGGTTCGTCTGGTAAAGTCTCTCGCTGTTGCTCTGGGCCCGCGTTATCGGTCAAGATTCTTGTGTCTCCATCTTCGCTTAGCCGGCAAGACGACCGAAATGTGCTCACGTCCCGCTCTATTCCTGTTAGGCCAGATTCGGGGCACTCACAAGAGCTTTGTCCCCATCATCGCAGCAAAGAGAGCAACAAGGTCATCTTGCCCCGCTTTTCGCTCCGAACAAACAGCGCTGATGCAGGTCCAGCAACCAAACCACTTCGTAAATGAGAAAACGAAACAGCGAAGGGACAAGACATTCGACAGACAAGGCAATAAAACTGTACCAATCCAATGCCACATGAAAGAGTCGAAAGGATGGCCAGATGAGCGATCAGACAGCAATGCTTCAGGAAGGGGCACCCGCTCCCGATTTCACCCTGCCCGTCAATGGCGGCAACACGATCACATTGAGCACCATGAAAGGCCAGCCGGTCATCGTCTATTTCTACCCCAAGGACAACACGCCAGGATGCACGACCGAAGCGCTGGATTTTACACAATTAGCAGATGATTTTGCAGCCCTTGGCGCCGGTATCATTGGCATCTCACCCGATAGTGTCAAGAAACACGAAAACTTCGTCGCCAAGCATGACCTGAAAGTCACCCTCGCCGCCGATACGGAAAAAGAGGTCTGCGAAGGCTATGGAGTCTGGGTGGAAAAGAAAATGTATGGCAAGACCTATATGGGCGTCGAACGCTCCACCTTCCTGATCGATGCAGATGGCAAGCTGGCCAGAATCTGGCCAAAAGTCAAAGTGAAGGGTCACGCAGCCGAAGTGCTCGAAGCCACCAAGGCACTGAAGGCATAACCTGCAAGGCAGCGCCTGCCCTGAAAAGCAGGCGCGGCAGCAGCTCTGGCGACCAAATGCAAATGCTGTAATTGCATATATTTAGCAATGCCGACGCTTTTCACATTAACCATTTGGAAAGCGCTAACACACGGTTTCTAAACGAAATTGGCTCTTTCAACCAACCGCTGAAATCACGATCAGTAACGAAAAATTAACCATACTCGCAGCTTAATGGGAGAGGCTGTCTGGCTGACTATCGAGCCAAATAACGAGTATGGATGCAAATGCTTTCCCAGAGTAACCGTCGCGAATTCGGTAGACGCACCGAACCACACCGGATCATCATCGCCCATGGTGATGTCGTGCAGGATTTCACGATCCGTCCGTGGATTGTGACGAGCGTAATCATCGTTGGCCTCATTTTCAGCTGCCTTTATCTCTCTGCCACCGCCTATCTCGTATTTCGTGATGAAATCATTAGCTTTTCCCGTTCCGAACAGGCACTGGCGCAGAATGCCTATGAAGATCGCATTGCCCATCTTCGCGCCCAGCTGGACCGGGTCGCCAGCCGTCAGATGATCGATCAGCAGGTGATGGAAACCCATGTCCAGAACCTGATGCGCAAACAGGCGGACTTCGAAGCCTATTCCTCGGTGCTTGAGCCAATTCTCAACAAAGCACGCAAGGCAGGCATGACGATTCGTTCTGACTTGAAGGTTCCCCTTCCCAAAACCGCCCCATGGCGCGCCAAGAACAAAGACAAGCAGGCAACGGCACCAGCCCAGAGCGCTGAAATGCCGACAAAAGTGGCTACAGCATCCGCTGTCGATGTCGGTTTTGATGTCGGTTTTGATTCCCGAGAAAACATATCCAACCGCTTTCGCGAACTGGCCAAATTGGGTTTTCGATCCTCCCAGAGCTTGGCAAAGGACATGACGCCGACCGGCAGCATCCAGGTGGCTGATACAGCGCCCCTCGGGTTGAAGCCGACTTCGATCATCGATACGCTGGAAGTGAAGGAAGACAACACCACCATCGTCAAGTTGGCAGACGCAGCCAGCCGTTTGGAAACCGAGATGCTCGACAGTCAGGCCATCCTGCACAATCTGCTCAATGACATTCGCAAAAAGACCGCCAGCGTCGAACAGCGCATTGCCAAGCTTGGCGTGAAGATCGAAAAATCCGAGCAACTGGCGGTCGGTGGACCTTATGTCCCGATCACCGCAGAACTTGATCATGACGAACTGGCGGAAAAAGCCGAACAGGTGACACTGGCACTCGACCATTTCATGCAACTCAAGCGCAATGTCAGCAGGCTTCCCATCTCCCATCCATTGCCCACGGCACGCCTGTCAAGCCGCTTTGGCGTTCGCAAGGATCCGTTCCTGAATCGCATGTCGATGCATTCCGGTGTCGATTTGGCGGAACGGTATGGCACATCCATTCGCGCCTCCGGCAGCGGTGTCGTAACCCGGTCCGGTCGCATTTCCGGTTATGGTATCATGGTTGAAGTGGATCATGGCGGCGGCGTCATCAGCCGCTATGCCCATATGAGCAAGGCATTGGCGAAGAAGGGCGAAAAGGTCAACAAGGGCACTATTCTGGGCAAGGTCGGTTCCTCGGGCCGATCAACCGGGCCGCACTTGCACTTTGAGACCCGCGTCCACGGCAAGGCTGTTGATCCTTACGCCTTCCTGTCTGCAGGAAAAGAGCTTCGGCACCTGATTTGATCCGACGCGTCTTTGAAATAACAGCAGCGAAATGCAGGCACAAAAAAGCCCGGTCGAAACCGGGCTTTTCTTTTGTCGATCAATCAGATCAGACAATGTCTTCGATTGGCGTTTCGTCGCCATCGCCATAAGCGCGCTGAGCAAGCGCCGCTTCCATATAAGGTGTCAAGGCACCATCAAGCACATCCCCCGGACTGGTGCTTTCCACCCCGGTACGCAAATCCTTGACCAGTTGGTAGGGCTGCAAGACATACGACCGGATCTGATGACCCCAGCCAATATCAGTCTTGCTGGCCGCCTCCGCATTGGCCTTGTCTTCGCGGATCTGCAACTCGCGCTCATACAAACGCGCCTTGAGCATGTCCCAAGCCTGCGCCCGGTTTTTGTGCTGGGAGCGCTGGTTCTGACATTGCACCACAATGCCCGTCGGCTGGTGCGTGATACGAACCGCAGAGTCGGTCGTATTGACGTGCTGACCACCCGCCCCGGAGGCGCGGTAGGTATCAATGCGGCAATCGCTCTCATTGATCTCGATATCGATGGAATCATCGATCACCGGATAGACCCAGATCGAGGAGAATGAGGTATGGCGACGCGCCTGACTATCAAAGGGCGAAATGCGCACCAGACGATGCACGCCACTCTCCGTTTTGGCCCAGCCATAGGCATTCTCGCCCTTGACCATAATGGTCGCAGCCTTGATGCCCGCTTCCTCGCCCGGCGTCACTTCCATGACCTCGACCTTGAAGCCCGCCTTCTCGGCCCAGCGCGTATACATGCGCAGCAGCATGGACGCCCAGTCCTGACTCTCCGTACCACCGGCACCCGAATGCACCTCGATATAGCAATCATTGCTATCGGCCTCACCGGACAACAGGGTTTCGATCTGCTGACGCGTGATCTCGGAAAGCAATCCCTGCAAGGTCGCCTCGGCGTCCGCAACGATATCGGCATCCTCTTCCATCTCACCCATTTCGATGAGTTCGATCGAGTCTTCCAGATCCTGCGTGGCACGATTGAAACCATTGATCGCCGATTCCAGCTTCTGGCGCTCCTGCATCAGCTTCTGGGCTTCCTGCGGATCGTTCCACAAGGTTGGATCTTCGGCGAGATTATTCAACTCTAAAAGGCGTTTCTGGGCTGTATCCCAGTCAAAGATGCCTCCTCAGCAGAGCAAGACCCTGCTTGATTTCGTCGACCACATTTTGAATTTCTGCGCGCATTGTCTTTTCGCTTTGCTTTCAAAAAACCGGGAGGAAGCATCCCTGCCCGGCAACCGTTCATGACAAAGCGGATGCCGCAAATACGCCATCCGCCTGACTGAAAGAAAATGATGGGTCTTAATACAGACCGCCCGTGCCTTGCGTCAAGGCCCGTTCGGCTTCCTGGGCGGAAACCGGGCGCCCCATATCCTCGGTGAAACCGATGATCGAATAGCTGTCAGGCGGCGCAGTGCCGGGCTTGAAGGCTTCCAGAATCACCCCTTCGCCACTGGCTGACTCCCGCAAGCCTGTGCGACGATCAATCGGAATGAGCTGCAACCCTTCCGGAACCGGGAAAGGCTTTTTCGGCTGATCAGCCAATGCCACCTTCATGAAGTCGGTAAAGATCGGGGCTGCCAATCCACCACCTGACGCCTTGCGTCCCATCGGCCGCGGCCGGTCATAGCCCACATAGACGCCAACCACCAGATCCGGCGAGTAGCCCACAAACCAGGCATCGCGCTCGTCGTTGGTGGTGCCGGTCTTGCCAGCAATCGGCTTGCCTACCTTACGCACAACCGGCGCAGTGCCGCGCAGCACGACCCCCTCCATCATGGAGGTGATCTGATAGGCGGTCATCGGATCGAGCACCTGTTCCCGATTGTCAACGACCTGAGGCTCATCCTGATAGGCCCAGCTCTGAACATTGCATTGTTCACAAATCCGCTGGTCATGTTTGTAGATGGTCTTGCCATAGCGATCCTGCACCCGGTCGACAAATGTCGGCGTAATCCGTCGCCCGCCATTGGCCAGCATGGAATAGGCCGTTGCCATCCGCAGCACGGTCGTCTCACCGGCCCCCAGAGCCATGGAAAGCACAGGCATCAGATTGTCATAGATGCCGAACCGTTGTGCATATTCCGCCACCAGAGGCATGCCCATATCCTGCGCCAGACGCACGGTCATCACGTTACGTGACCGCTCAATGCCAAGGCGCAGGGTAGATGGACCATAGAATTTGCCACCATAGTTTTGGGGTCGCCAGATGCCCTGACCACCACCCTGCTGGATTTCGATCGGCGCATCCATGACCACACTGGACGGCGTATAGCCGTTGTCCAGTGCCGTTGCATAGACAAACGGCTTGAAGGAAGAGCCGGGCTGACGGTAGGCCTGCGTGGCCCTGTTAAACTGGCTCTGGGCAAAGGAAAAGCCGCCAGCCATGGCAAGCACACGCCCCGTATAGGGATCCATGGCGATCAGCGCACCAGAGACTTCTGGCACCTGCTGAAGGTCATATTTGCTCCCCTCGCCCTTGCTGCTGACATAGACCACATCGCCGGGCTGAAACACATCGGACACCGCTTTGACAGCTTTGCCCTTGCGATCACCACTTTCCCATTTGGCCCATTTGAGGTCGGAAACCGAAATCACACCGGTCGTCCGCTCCGCAGACAATTTACCCGTCTCGTCAATTTCGGGCCGCAAGCCAACGCTCGCTTCCTTGCCCTCTGCCGACAGGATGACAGCCAATTGCCATTCCGGCACATCACTCAGCGGCTCAACCTTGGCAAGCTTGCGTCCCCAATCGCCAGAAGGATCGATGGTCGTCACCGGCCCGCGCCACCCCTTGGTGTGGTCAAATGCAACGAGGCCATCGCTCAGGGCTTTGCGGGCTTCCTGTTGCAGCCCGACATTCAGCGAGGTCCGCACAGACAGGCCACCATTATAGAGTTTGTCTTCACCAAATTCTTCACCGATCCAACGGCGCACCTCTTCGGCAAAATAGTCCGCGGCGAAGATGTGCGCACCGCGCGAACGCATCTTCACTTCCAGATCCATGGCCTTGGCCTGATTGGCCTCCTCGACCGTCACATAGCCATTATTGACCATCTGATCGATCACCCAGTTGCGCCGCTCGATGGCCTTATCGGTTCGACGGATCGGGTGATAATTGTTCGGCGCTTTCGGCAAAGCAGCCAGATAACCGATTTCTGCCAGATTGAGCTCATGCACCGACTTGTCAAAATAGTGCAGAGCCGCTGAGCCAATCCCGTAGGAGCCGATACCAAGAAAAATCTCGTTCAAATAGAGTTCAAGGATCTCATCCTTGCTGAAGGCCTGTTCGATACGCATCGACAACAGGGCTTCCTTGATCTTGCGCTCATAAGACTGCTCGGAGGTAAGAAGAAAGTTCTTTGCGACCTGCTGGGTAATCGTCGAAGCACCAACCAGACGGCGGTTCTGCCCATAATTTCGGATGTTGGTCAACACGGCGCGACCAATGCCGAAATAATCGATACCCGCATGATCATAGAAATTCTTGTCCTCGGCGGACAGGAAGGCCTGTTTCACACGATCCGGAATAGCCTGAATCGGCAGGAACAGGCGACGCTGGCGGGCATATTCTGCCATCAGCTCACCATTGCCTGCATGAATGCGTGTCATCACGGGCGGCTCATAATTCCTCAGCGCCGTAAAGTCCGGCAGCCCCTGCATCATGGAGTTGAGGAAAATATAGACAGCCATCGCCGCTACGATGAACAGAACGGAACCTGCGGCAAAAAGAAAGCCGAAGAATCGCCAAATTATCATATCTGTCCCTATTGCTTCTGTTGGCCCGCCCTGTCGCTCACCCTGTCGCCCAGGCAGGTTGCCCGTCGATCACCCAACGGCAGCCCCTTGCATGGTGCGCTCAGCGATCCGCGCAATGCTCCAAGAATCGTCGCGCGAGCAAATCGCATACCACACCGCTAAGGCAAAGACTTATTCTGCCCGATTTCAATTTGCAACACTCACATGACATTGGGGCAGCAAAAGGGCTGACCTGTTGCGCGTTTGCTGCATCCAGAATGAGTCAGGAATTTGTCACGACAATTGCAACACGGCAGATTGTTGCCGATCAGCCAGAACTTTTGGTGAAAAGTCCACTGCTATGGGTGGAACGGCGGGCAAAGAACATCTCGATCGACTTGCTGATCGATTGGATGGCCTTCTTCTGCCATGTCTTGGAGGTCAGAGCCGACTGATCCTCCTTGTTTGACAAATAGCCAAGCTCCAACAGGACGCTCGGAATGTCAGGTGCCTTCAACACCTTGAACCCGGCTGACCGTTGCGGACGCTTGGCGAGTCGAATGCTGGATTCCAGCGCTCCGACAAGGGTGCGGGAATAAAGAGAAGAATGATTGGAGGTCTCGCGCCGCGTCAAATCAATCAGAATATCCGCGACCACATCATCCTTTTCTTCCATCTCAAGACCGGCGAGCAAATCCGAGCGATTCTCTCGATGCGCCAGATCAGCAGCAATTGCGTCAGACGCCTTGTCGGACAAGGTGTAGACAGTAGCCCCTCGAACATAGCTTTGCCTCACAGTATCCGCATGTATTGAGACGAACAGATCTGCATGGCGAGCCCGGGCAAAGGCCACCCGCTTGGACAAAGAAATGAATGTGTCCGTTTCACGGGTCATCGCCACCCGGAACCGCCCATCGGCCAGCAAATTTTCGCGCAACGCAAGAGCAAAGGCCAACACCAGCTTGCTCTCGACATGCCCCTTGGGCGAAACAGCGCCAGTATCGATGCCGCCATGCCCCGGATCGAGCACCACCAATGGCCTCGGATCTGCATCCTTGCGATCTTTTGCCAAAGGATGCGCCGACAGGGTCGCGACTTTTGCCGCCTCCGCGCCCTCGACTTCAACACGAATAACATCCCTGAGCGACTGTTCGGAGAATTCACGTTCATCGACGCGCGACAATTCAATCACCAGCCGCGCCTCGTTGTCGTCAACGGCAGGCAAGCTATAAGCCTTCATCACTTTGGCCGGGCCATTCAGATCAAGCACAATCCGGGACCGCTGGTCGCCAAAATTGCCGAAACGGAAATTGCGCACCATGCCACGCTCGACCTGCGCCATCGAATGGGCCATCTCGAAATCCAGATCCGGTAAGTCGATCACCAGACGATAGGGCTCGGCCAAAGCAAACACGCTGAAGCTGACAGGGCGGGAGACATCAAGCACAAATTTGGCCGTCTTGCCGTCGCCAGAGGTGCGTACAGCCTGCACGACCACTGCCCCGCTGTCGCTCTCGACCTTGGCTGCGGGCGCTTTCGTGGCAGCCTGCAACCCCACAACACCCAAACCGGCGAGGGTCAGGGTCACGAACAGGCAGACCACCAGACAGTGACGCATGTGGCGAGACAGATTGGACAATATCATAGGCGCACTCTTGAAGCATTCCTTGGCTGGGGCGAACCATGCCGCGGTTCGATTTGGCAACAGTTGCTAAACCATAATCGCCCCGAGGTTAACCCCCTCTTGACAGAAAGTTGGTAGTGAGGATTCGCACGTATGATGTTCAGCTTTAAAAACCCGTCTAAAGATGAGCTAAATCTGGACCAAGACTTGCATATTTGATTTAGGAACCCTACAAAGATGAAAGGCCATTGTTGCATAGCAATGATCCGATTCGACTGTCCGCTGTTACGATCTGGCTTTTTGCCCCATCAGCACACGCGGCAGGTGGTCAGATGCAGGAAGACTGATCAACACGAAACGTGACGCCTCGCGAGATGCGCAGACGCCTCGGACATACCAAGCTTGATGCAAAATGCCTAAACAAGTCAGATATTTAGCCTGACACACCGATTTTTCCGCCGCAGCAAGGGGTGCATGAGAAACGTGCCCCCGTCTGTAGGCCCAGAACCCCGACCCGGATACCTTCACAAAGGCCATGCCGGGTACGAAATTGAAAACAAGAGGATCTCGCCTGGTCATGCATATGAGAACCGGCCCCAACTCCAGAGACAGCATTGCAGCAAGACTGCACGCCCTGGCTTTGGACGGTTTGCATATCCTTCCACAGCGAAAGGCAAGGTCGTCATCAGACAAAAACGGAATAACGCGAACCTGCCGGGTGCCTGAAGCATTGGCCAGAACGGTTGTCGGCGCGCTGTTTCGTGGAGACATTACCCAATGGCAAATCAAATGCTCGTTGATGCGACGCATCCGGAGGAAACCCGGGTGGTTGTCGTACGCGGCAATCGGGTTGAGGAATTCGACTTCGAGTCCGCCAATCGCAAACAATTGCGTGGCAATATCTATCTAGCCAAAGTCACCAGAGTTGAACCTTCTCTGCAGGCGGCTTTCGTCGATTACGGTGGCAATCGCCATGGCTTTCTCGCTTTTAGTGAAATTCATCCGGACTATTATCAAATCCCGGTTGCCGATCGTCAGGCTCTTCTGGAAGAAGAAAAAGGCCATGGCAACGATGATGATGATGTAGAGGCAAGTTCCGAGAAGGAAAAGCCCAGCAAAGAGAAGAAGCCGCGCAAGTCGCGCCGTCGCTCTTCGCGGTCCAGCCGCAAGAATGCGGAAGACAAGGCAGAAGCTCAGGCAACTGAGGCTCAGGAAACGACAAACGAACAGAGTGAAGCAACGGACGTGGAAGCCGCTGCTGATGCTGCTGCGTCGTCTTCTTCTGAAACCACTGATGCGCCTGTCGTTGCAGACGCTGGCGATGCAGGATCCGCTACGGAACCAACGTCTGCTCCGGAAAGCGCACCTTCAGATGACGAAGCGTTTGTCACCGCCTATGAAGGCGACGAGGCCGCGATTGATCTGAGCAAAGACGACGCCTCCGACGACAGCGACGGATCCGGGACACCACCGGCTCAGGCCCACGCCGTTGCCGAAGCAGAAAGCGTCAGCGCCGATCCGGAAGACATCGAGGAAGCGGAAGAGCTGGACGACGAAGACCATGTCTCGTTTGAAGCCGTCGATGACGAGGACGATGAAGACGACGACAGCGATGAAGAGTCCGATGTCGAGCATGTTGGTGCCGAAGACGCCTTGGAAGAAGTGCCGGAGCGCCGCTCCCGCCGTCGCACCCGTCAGTATAAAATTCAGGAAGTTATCAAGCGCCGCCAAATCCTGCTTGTGCAGGTGGTGAAAGAAGAACGTGGCAACAAGGGCGCAGCCCTGACCACCTACCTCTCGCTGGCTGGCCGCTACTCGGTTCTGATGCCAAACACCGCCCGTGGCGGCGGCATCTCCCGCAAAATCACCAATGTCACCGACCGCAAGCGTCTCAAGCAGATCGCCTCTGACCTTGAAGTGGCCGACGGCATGGGCGTCATCCTGCGCACCGCTGGTGCCTCGCGCACCAAGACCGAAATCAAGCGTGACTTCGAATATCTCTTGCGCCTGTGGGAGAATGTCCGCGATCTGACCTTGAAGTCGGCAGCGCCATTGTTGGTCTATGAGGAGGGCTCGCTGATCAAGCGATCCATCCGGGACCTCTATAACAAGGATATCGATCAGGTCCTTGTGGCGGGCGATGAAGGCTACAAGGAAGCCAAGGGCTTCATGAAGATGCTGATGCCGAGCCATGCCCGGAATGTTCAGCCTTATCGCGAGCCACAGCCGATCTTTACCCGCATGGGCATCGAGAGCCAGCTCGACGCAATGTTCAGCCCGCAGGTCACCCTCAAGTCCGGCGGCTATATCGTCATTGATCAGACCGAAGCGCTCGTCTCCATCGACGTCAACTCCGGTCGCTCTACCCGCGAGCACAATATCGAAGACACCGCCCTGTCGACCAACCTTGAGGCAGCCGAAGAGATTTCGCGTCAGCTCCGCTTGCGCGATCTGGCTGGCCTTGTGGTCATCGATTTCATCGACATGGAAGAGAAACGCAACAACCGTGCGGTTGAGAAGCGTCTGAAGGACTGCTTGAAGTCAGATCGCGCCCGCATTCAGGTTGGTCGCATTTCCCATTTCGGGCTGCTTGAAATGTCCCGCCAGCGCATTCGCACCGGCGTGCTGGAAAGCACCATGGACCCCTGCCCGCATTGCCATGGCACCGGCTATGTGCGTGCAGCAGCCTCTGTGGCCTTGCTGATCCTGCGGACCATTGAAGATCATTTGCTCAAGGGTGTGACCCACCATGTGGTCGTCAAGACCCGCACCAATGTGGCGCTCTATATCCTCAACCAGAAACGAAACAATCTGTTTGAGCTGGAAAACCGCTTTGGCGTCTCCATCACCATCGAGGTGGATGACAGCCTGGAAGGCAAACATCTGGAAATCGAACGGGGCGAGCCGCTGGAACAGCCAGTTGCGCCAACCCAGACTGTGTCGATGATCCTGACCGATGATCTGGATGACGATCTGACGGAAACCGAGATTCAGGAAGACCGCGAACGCGACGAGGAAAGCAGCTCGAAAAAGCGCCGCCGCCGTCGTCGTCGCCGCAAGTCCAACTCGGACATGCAAGCCGATGCACAGAATTCGTCGGACGATCAGTCTGACGACGAGTCCGACAATGGCAGTGACAATGAAGAACAGTCTGCATCGGACGAGGAAGGCAACGAAGACAAGCCCAAAAAGAGCCGCCGCCGCGGCCGTCGGGGTGGTCGTCGCAACCGTCGCAACCGCAATGGTCAGGACGACATGTCCGCCGATGGCAACGACGGTGAGACCAACACGGACGCTGACGGTGACAACGCCAACAGCAACGAAGCATCCTCTGAAACGCCATCTGAATCCGGTTCTGTAGCAGACACGGCTGGTGATGAAGCCACACAGGCGGAAAGCACTGACAGCCCTGAACCTGTTGCGCAAACCCCGACAGATGAAGCGCCAGTCGCAGATACGCCTGCCGAGGCCGCGCCTGCAGAGGCAGTTGAAGACGTGGTTTCTGACACTGCTGCTGCGCCGGTTCTTGAGAGCGAAGAAGCAGCGCCTGTTGTTGAGGAAAAAGCAGAAGCGGTGACCGATAGTCAGCCAGAAGAGGCAGCACCGGCAACCGAGTCCTCCGATGCTGCTGAGGCCGAAAGCGAAGACGACGCAGCCAAAGCCCCAGAGGGCGAAGGCGAGACACCGGAGACGTCTGCCAAGGCATCGACCGAACAGGAAGAAACAAAGCCGGAAGACAAGCGTCCGAAACGCTCTGGCTGGTGGAACCGCTCCGGTTTCCTCTAGGCTTCCAGAACAAACGCATCAAAAAGGCCGCTCCGATATCGGGGCGGCCTTTTTTATTGGCAACCAGGGCTGATCGTTCCGATCACAACCATGCCTTCAGACGCCGAACCGCTTCATGCATATCCTCTTCGGTCCCGGCAAAAGACATCCGCACATAATGATGGCCGCGCGTGGTATCGAAGTCGGCGCCCGGCGTCAAAGCGACACCAGCCTCGGTCAATGACCGTTTGGCAAAATCCATCGAGTCATTGGTCAGTCGGCTGACATTGCAATAGGCATAGAAAGCGCCATCCATCGGCATGAAGTCGCCCAACCCCAACGCAGGCAGGGCTTCTTTCAGAAAGGCCCGGTTGCGCCCATAGCCCGCCTTGATGCCTTCGAGTTCCTCGCGCGCATCAAAAGCAGCAATCGCCGCCACCTGAGAAAGCATCGGTGCAGAAATATAAAGGCTTTGGCCAAGGCACTCGACAGAGCGCCGGGCCTGTTCAGGCAGCACCATCCAGCCGATCCGCCAACCGGTCATGCAATAATATTTGGAGAAGGAGTTGATGATCACCACATTGGGGGAATAGCGAAGGGCAGTCTCCGCCTTCATGCCATAATCAAGCCCGTGATAGATCTCGTCGGAAATGAACCAGATACCAAGCTCTTCGCAAGTCTCGATCACCGATTGCAGAGCGTCAGGCTCCATGATCGTGCCAGACGGATTGGCGGGCGAGGCAATCAACACGCCTTTGACAGGCTTCTGGGCATGCGCCGAGCGAATGGCCTGCGCCGTCAGGCACCAACGATCTTTTGCCCTTGTTTCCACCTCGACCACCTCGAGACCCAGCGCCGCCAAGATGTTGCGATAGGCAGGATAGCCGGGGCTTGGCAGAATCACACGATCGCCGACCTCAAACAATGCCAAAAATGCCAGATTGAACCCTGCACTCGACCCGGTGGTGACGGCAATGCTATCAGGCGACACCGATACCCCATATTGGTCCATGTAATGCTGCGCAATCCGCTCTTTGAGCGGTGCAATGCCCATTGCGTCGGTATAGCCGATGCGCCCGTCAATCAGCGCCTTTTCCGCCGCCTCGCGCACCAGACGGGGCGCGGGCGCTCCGGGCTGCCCGACCTCCATATGGACGATCTGTTGGCCGTCCTTTTCCAGCGCATTGGCCCGCGCCATCACATCCATCGCCAGAAACGGCTGGATCGCACCGCGTTTGGAAATCCTGAGCATTTGTCTTTTCCTTTTTGCGCTCTTGTCCTGTTGTGCCATATTTTCACCCACTGAGGATGCAGACTGGCGGGAAAGCTCCCCGAGGAGCACTCCGTTTCCAGACCAGTCCGGCATGCCAATGGCCGATCACTGGTGCGAAAATCAGGCACGAAAAGAGGTTGTGATCATGGTTCAAGGCTTTGGTATCAAGTCTTTGCGCAAACTTCTACCCTTCTCACTGGTCGACCATCGTCCAGTGCGTGCAGGCCCCGCACCCCACAAGGCCAGCACCAAACTGTTGACTGGTCTGCTCGCCGGTCTGATTGGCCTGACGCCATTGCTGCATGCCACATCCGCCGAGGCCCAGCGTGGTCGGATCAAGCTGGTGCGCGATGCAGAAACCGAAGAACTGATCCGCGACTATGCCCGCCCGATCTTCAAGGCAGCAGGCCTCAAGCCGCAGAATATCCGTATCCACCTTGTCAACGACCCCGCATTGAATGCCTTTGTCGTCGACGGCAAACGGATGTTCATCAACACCGGCACGCTGATCACCGCCAAAACTCCGAATGAAGTGATTGGCATCATTGCCCACGAAACCGGTCACATCGCTGGTGGCCACCTCATTCGTCTGCGTCAGGCCATTGAAGGGGCTCAAACCATCGCCGCCATTGGCATGATTCTGGGGGCAGGTGCTGCCGCCGCCGGTGCGGCCTCGGGCAATGCCAGTGCAGCACAGGCAGGCACGGCCATTGCGGCCGGTTCACAGGGCATCGCGCAACGCACTTTCCTCAACTATGCCCGAACCGAGGAGACGGCCGCCGACCGTGCAGCCATCCGGTATCTGCAGCGCACAGGCCAATCCGCCAAAGGCATGCTGACCACCTTCGAGCGGTTCGCCGATCAGGCCCTTTTCTCGGGCAATTTCGTTGATCCTTATATTCGTTCCCATCCGCTGCCTCGCGAACGCATTGGCCAAATCGAACGGTTGGCGAAGAAAAGCAAATTCTTCAACCGCAAGGACAGCGTCCAACTGCAGGCCCGCCACGATCTGGTCCGCGCCAAACTTGCGGCCTTCACCTTCAATGGAAAACGCACCATGCGGATGTTCAAGGGCAACAGTCTTGCCGACCGCTATGCGCAAGCCATCGTCACCTATCGCCTCGGCAGCCACAAAAGGGCGCTGAAGATGGTCGACGGTCTGTTGAAGGCAGCCCCCAACCATCCCTATTTCTGGGAGTTGAAAGGCCAGATTTTGCTCGAAACCGGCAATGGAGACCGCGCGATTGCACCGCTCAACACGGCTATTTCAATGAAGCCCAATGAAGGCATTTTGCGGGTCATGCTGGGGCAGGCGATTCTCTCGTCAAAGTCCAACCGCAACTACCGCCAAGCGGTCGACCATTTGCGCCGTGGCTTGCAAAATGACCCCGATCTGGGGCTCGGCTATCGGCTTCTGGCCCAAGCCTACGACCAGTTGGGCAATCGCGCTTTCGCCGAGATCGCGACCGCCAACGGCTACTTTGCAGCAGGAGACATCCGTTCGGCCAAGGCGATGGCCGCCCGAGCCCAGAAGAAACTGCCGCGCGGCAGCCCAGAATGGCTGCAGGCCGATGACATTCTGTCCTACAAACCACCACGCCTTTAACTGATGGCCCTTTAGGCTGGCAACGGCGTGCCTTTCACCGCAATAACTTCACTTTCCAGTGAGTATTCGCATTTATACGACGCAGCCACGCCGATTTCGCCTATTCTGCAACCAACTTCGCGACACCGCGCGATGGTCAGGGCACCCGCCAACAGACCAACGCTTCGACACGAGACAAAAGAGGATGTCTTCATTCATGCGCTCATTGAAAAACCTGACCGCCAGCCTGATCATCTCCCTTGCGGCCTTCGGCTTCACCGCAACGCCGTCCGCTGCTGAAAGCTTTGATGCCGATCAGAAACAGGAAATCGAAAAGATCGTCAAAGACTATCTGCTGGAAAATCCGAGCGTCATCCGCGACGTCTTCGGTCTCCTTCGGGCGGAAGACGCCAAGCGGGAAGCAGCCGACCGCGAAGAACGGGCGGAGCAGGCCAAACAGGCACTGGCTGATAACAAGGAAGCTCTGCTCAGCGCCGAAGGACAGGTCGTGTTTGGCAACCCGGATGGTGACGTCACACTGGTAGAATTTCTCGACTATAACTGCGGATACTGCAAGCAAGCCTTCTCCAGCATGATCGACCTGCTCGAAAGTGACAAAAATCTGCGCTTCATTGTCAAGGAATGGCCGGTGCTCGGTCAGCCCTCCATGGAAGCCGCCCTCGTCGCCATGGCTGTCTCTGAAGAAGCGCCCGAAAAATACTGGGACTTCCATAAAGACATGATGACCCTGCGCGGCCGGGCCAACAAGGAATCGGCGCTGCGTGTCGCTGAAAAACTTGGCATCTCCCGCGACGACCTCGAAAAACGCTTCGAAGACCGCGCCCTGCTCAAGCCAATTGAAGAGAATTACCGTCTCGCAGAATCTCTGCAACTGACCGGCACCCCCGGTTTCATCATTGGCGATGAAGTGATTCCCGGCTTTGTGCCCGCAGACGTTCTGATTGGCAAAATCAAAGAGGTGCGCTCCTGCGGCTCCACCAGTTGTTAAGAGCGGAGCACAACACGGGGAGGCCGTGGGTTTTGTGTTCAGAAAAGACGGCAGTCGGCACAAACCGACTGCCATTCATTACGTTACGTAAGAACGAACTGGATCAAGGTCTTACTTTTCGCAAAATTCTCACTCAAAATGCCCTCCCAAAGAAGAAAAGAGTGGAGTGCTGCTCTTTTCTATCTCAAAACGAGTTCCTATATTTGGCGTCACGGCTGGTAACAAGAATGTGATCCCGGCCGTGGCTGAAATTCACTTGGATAATACAATGACAGACACGATTTTCGTTCTTAACGGTCCCAACCTCAATCTACTTGGAACAAGAGAACCTGGTATTTACGGGACCCTGACCCTGAGTGACGTTGAAGCGGCTTGTCACAAAAAGGCATCGGAACTGGGCGTGTCGGTGGATTTCCGCCAAAGCAATCATGAAGGCGAGTTGGTTGACTGGATTCAGGAAGCCGGACAAAAGGCAAAAGGCCTGATCATCAACCCAGCCGCCTATTCCCATACGTCAGTTGCCCTTCATGATGCGATCCGCGCAAGCGGCCTGACCGTTATCGAAGTCCATCTGTCCAATATTCATGCACGGGAAACCTTCCGCCACAAATCCTATGTCTCTCCGGTCGCAATGGCTGTTCTATGCGGTCTGGGCGTGGACGGATATACTATGGCGATGGAAGCCCTCGTGACCCATCTTGGCAAGCGTGACAGGTAAACCGTCACCCTGCAGCCTCTTTCGCAACAGCGGGAAAATCCTGCTTTGAAAATACGGAATGCGAACAAATGACAAAAGACAAAAGCAAACTTGATCCTGACTTCATCCGTCAGCTGGCAGAACTGGTTCAGGAAACAGATCTGACGGAAATCGAAGTCGAGCAAAATGACTTGCGCATTCGAGTTGCTCGGGAAGTGATCATCCAGCAGGCGACCTATGCGGCTCCGGCGGCAGCAGCTCCTGCGCCTGTTGCTGCGCCAGTGTCTCCTGCCCCTGTGGCTGCTGCCGCTCCTGCTGCATCGGACAATGCATCCAATCCCAATGCGGTTCGCTCCCCGATGGTTGGCACCGCATATCTGGCACCAGAGCCAGGTGCACCAAACTTTATCTCCGTTGGCGACAAGGTCACAGAAGGCCAGTCTCTGATGATCGTCGAAGCCATGAAAACCATGAACGACATCCCTGCGCCACGCTCTGGCACGGTAACGGCAATCCTCGTTGATAACGCGCAGCCTGTCGAATATGACGAGCCGCTGGTCATCATCGAATAAGGCGCCTGCCAAACAAACTTATCTTGCAGCATTCTGGCACACCCGGAATGCTGTGGAGTCTAGGGGAAATTCATGTTTTCTAAGGTTCTGATCGCAAACCGAGGCGAAATTGCCCTTCGCGTTTTGCGTGCCTGTAAGGAGCTGGGGATTCAGACGGTGGCCGTTCATTCCACCGCCGATTCCGAGGCCATGCATGTCAAACTCGCCGACGAGAGCGTCTGCATCGGCCCACCTGCGGCCAGAGACAGCTACCTCAACATCGTCAACATCATTGCCGCCTGTGAAATTACCGGCGCTGATGCGGTTCATCCGGGCTATGGTTTCCTGTCGGAAAATGCCCGTTTCGCGCAGGCGCTGGAAGACCACAATATCGGCTTCATCGGCCCGAAGGCTGAACATATCCGCATCATGGGCGATAAAATTGCCGCCAAGCAGACCGCCAAACGTCTGGGTATCCCGGTGGTTCCCGGCTCTGACGGCAGCGTTGTCGATGCCGAGGAAGCCATCCGTCTTGCCGAAGACATGGGCTATCCGGTGCTGATCAAGGCCGCCTCCGGCGGCGGCGGCAAGGGCATGCAGGTGGTCCACAAGTCCGAAGACATGGCGCGCGCCTTCTCTACCGCACGCGCCGAGGCCTCTGCGAACTTTGGCGATTCCACCGTCTATATCGAGAAGTATCTCGCCAAACCGCGCCACATCGAAGTACAGGTTCTGGGTGACGGCAATGGCCATGCCATCCATCTGGGCGAACGCGACTGCTCCTTGCAGCGCCGGCACCAGAAGGTATGGGAAGAGGCCTGTTCCCCTGCCCTGAATACCGAGCAGCAGAACCGGATCGGCGAAATCTGCGCCGACGCCATGAAGCAGTTGTGTTATTCCGGTGCAGGCACCATCGAGTTTCTGTATGAAGATGGCGAGTTCTATTTCATCGAAATGAACACCCGTCTGCAGGTCGAGCATCCGGTCACCGAAATGATCACCCGCATCGATCTCGTCCATGAGCAATTGAAGATTGCCGCCGGCATTGGCCTCGACATCCAGCAGTCCGATGTGACCTTCTCTGGCCACGCCATTGAATGTCGCATCAATGCCGAGAATGCCAAGACCTTTGTGCCATCTCCGGGCAAGATCTCCCACTACCATCCTCCGGGCGGCCTTGGTGTCCGCGTCGATTCCGGTGTCTATCAGGGCTATTCCATTCCACCCTATTATGACAGCCTGATCGGCAAGTTGATTGTTATTGGTCGCAACCGTGTGGAATGCATGATGCGCCTGCGTCGCGCGCTCGACGAGTTCGTGGTTGATGGCATCGACACAACTCTGCCGCTGTTCCGCGATCTGGTAGACAATCCCGACATCGCAAACGGTGACTATGACATCCATTGGCTGGAAAAACACCTCGCCGAGCCGCAGGATTGATCCAAACCTCGTCTATCGAATGGAAGTCAAGGCCGCGCTCCCCCGCGCGGCCTTTTCGTTGTCAGGCGCAACAGAAAATTTCTTAGGATAGTTTTCTTGTTGCGGACATTCCAGAAACCACCGTCCTACTTTGTTCAAACAAGTTGGACTAGGATTGCGCCATGTCTGACGATTCGTCCCCCTTTGAGATCACACCGCAATTGCTGCTACGCGCCTATGCCTGCGGAATCTTTCCCATGGCAGAAGACGCCGAAGACCAGAGCGTAATGTGGATCGAGCCTGAGATGCGCGGGGTCATCCCGCTGGATGGCTTTCATGTCTCCAAGCGCATGGCCCGCACCATGCGGACGACCCCCTACAAGATCACGGTCGATCAGGATTTCGATGGCGTGATGAATGCCTGCGCCGAATCCACCGAAGATCGCCCCTCCACCTGGATCAATGCCCAGATCCATATGCTCTATCGCGAGCTGTTCCGCATGGGGTATTGCCATTCGGTGGAAGTGTGGGATAAAGACCAACTGATTGGCGGACTGTATGGCGTCAGTCTGGGCACCGCATTTTTCGGAGAAAGCATGTTTTCGCGCGCCCGCGACACCTCGAAAATGGCGCTAATTCATCTGGTGGAGAGGATGAAGGCCGGTGGCTTCACGTTGCTTGATACCCAGTTCATCACTGATCATCTGATGCAGTTCGGAGCGATCGAGATCTCCAAGGCGGACTATCAGGACCAGTTGCGCAAGGCACTGGAACGCGAAGCCGATTTCTATGCTTTGGACATGGCAACAGGTCCGGACGCCCCCTGATCAGGCATCGCGCAACGCACTGCGAAAAAATGTGGGCACTGCGAAAAAATGTGGTGGGCATTTATTGTGGTTTGGGAACGCTGGAATCCTGCTTGCAGCCTTCCAACCACACATCATAGACCCCGTGCTCGACTGCATTCAGGCCCGGACTGGAAGCGAACATCCAGCCTGTAAAGATCCGCCGAACCTTGCGCTCAAGCGTGATTTCATCCACCTCGACAAAGGCAGACACCTGCTGGCGCTCCGTCTCTGGTCGGGAGTAGCAAACCCGTGGCGTCACCTGCAAGGCACCGAACTGCACGGTCTCGTCAATATAGACATCAAACTGGATGATCCGGCCGGTGATCTTGTCCAGTCCGGAAAAGATGGTCACATTGTTGGCAATCTTCTCGGCCGACGCTGGAGCGGCAACCATCACACTGGTGGACACAATGCCCAAAACCATCGCCATGCGAGAAAGGCGGGACCCAATCCGGTTCACCAAAGACAACATCGACTTCTCCGACATCCAGCGAACCGCGACATAGTCGGGCATTCTGGACTTTTCTGACAGGGAACGCGGCTCGTCAGGACGAATCCGCCTTCAATCGCACCACCCCGGCACGCTTCGTTCCTAGCCCTGTTTGCCCCTCGAAGGCAAGAGCCGAAATGGCGATTTTCCGAAGGTCCGCAGCAAGGATGCAACACAATGGGCACAAAACAAAATCGCCGCTCTGTGTTGAGCGGCGATGATATGGTGGATCAGGATCCGGGTATCAATGTGGCATCAGGGTGTCCAGGCCTCGTAATCCCCTGATACTTCCGGTCGTTTCTGCGGCGACAGAATTGACCCGTCCGGGCGATAGGCCTGCGGCGTTCCTGTGCGGTTGGGTATGTGCCCGCGCTCCCACGGCCAAGGCACATGTTCATCCTGACTGGGCGGCACATCAACGCGATAATGCAGCCAGCCATGCCAGCCAACCGGAATAGCACTCGCTTCGGCAGGATCGGCATACACAACCCACCGGCGCTCGCCCTTGCGGCTGCCCGAATAGGCAGGGTTGTTAGGCACCTTCTGCTTATAATATTTGTTGCCGAAATCATCCTTGCCGACACAAAAGCCGTGGCGCTTGGTGTGGTACCAGGTACCGAAGGTCGTGTTACCCCACCAGGTGAAGACCATTCTCAGCATATTCTTCATTGTGAACCCGCTTTGACGCATTGGAATTGCTTGGCACTATGCCAACATATATCCGCAATTGTCCAGACTGCTTTGGTCAAAGCTGGCGCGGAGAGCCATAAGCATCAGCCCTAAACTGAGAAAAGAGCCACATTCTCCCTCCACCGAATGCAACTCTCTTCCCTCGCCCCACGGTCGACTGAATCTCTATCCAGCTTTGCGCCGACTGACCCCGGCATAACGACGCGAGCGTTGCCCACTGCGCTGCGCTGCACGTTCTGCCATTTCTCGTTCCTCGCGCTCCTCGCGTTGTTTGCGCAACTTCTCGCCAATCATCATGCCCGTGGACATCCGCTTGATCGTCCGGACCTCTTCCTTGTTGTGATCGATCTGACCCTTGAGAATGCGATCCACGGTCCGTTGGCTTTCCACGGCTTGCGGCAGCACTTCGGTGTGGAACTGTCGCGCCTTGGCCAGTGATTCCATCCGCGATTTCTTCTCTTCGAGCATTTCCTGCATGCCATCGATCACATAGCGATCGCCATCCAGCCGCATCATGCGAGGGTCTGTCACCAACGAGCGCAACCGACTTTGCAACACCGCCGCCGACATTGGCTTGGCCAACACGTGATGTGCGCCACATTCAAACAGCTGCGCCACCCGGCGCTCCGTGGCATGGGCAGTGATCACCACCACCGGAATGTAACAAAGCGGTGCCATCGTCTGCTGCCGGATCAACCGCAACAACTGGGTACCGGACATTGGGGACATGGCAAGATCTGTCAGGATGACATTTGGTGGTTCATGCATGATGGCCTGCAAAGCCAGGTCTGCGCGATCATAGGCCCGAACCCGTTCGACCTTGAGAGCCGAGATCATGGATCGAATCATCGTCAGGACTGTTTTGGAGTCATCAACGATGACCACGTCGAGCGATTCGACATCCAGTCCATAGGCAGCATGATGCTCCAACATTTTACCCAACCTGTTGACTTCGTTTGATTATTGTCAGTTCAGTCATCAGTATGGCACAGAGCTTTTAACTCACGCTCAAATTCGGCCTGTCAATTTGAACCCAATTTGATTTCAATTTTAACAGATTTGTGTCCGCCTCTTATCCAAGCAGTAACAGAGAGGGGTTGACGGCCTGAAAGTGCGATTCTTCCTCATTTGCATCCTGTTTCACGAAACACTAGATATAGATATGCACACAATGCCAACCACTATCCATAGTTAACGCGTAATTCCGCGACTTGACGATTTGCGGTCCAAAAAAGCATACTCTGATCCTGTCGCGACGGGCGCGCCACGTATATGTTTCTGGACCTGTTTTCCAGACTTCCCGACCCAGTATCGAGTGTGAATAACGACGGATCACGGTTCCCCCTAATGCCCATCAAATTGGCTAAGGGAGAAGAAACCGGGACCGGGCAATACTTGTGTCTAATGCTGGAAGATTGGGGCGAGAAACACTATATATAGCGCATCGGTCGCCAAGTTGGACACCATATATAGATTCTGTTAACCTAATTCTGGATCTAATGGTGTTCGTCAACCGAGTGCATTTTGCCACGATTCTGTGGGTGGGTGGACTCGAAACTGAAACAGTGTTGCGGACCGAACCATGGCCACGGTTTATCTCAATCACTGTTTTGCAATTGGCTGGCGAAGGATTTCGTTGGCAGACACATATCTGTAGGGGCATATTCAATGCGTGTAGAGCGGCGCTATACCACCGAAGGCAAATCGGCCTATGAAGGCATCGAGTTTCGCAAGGCAACAAGTGAAATTCGCAATCCGGACGGGTCCATCGTCTTCAAACTAGAAAATATCGATGTTCCGGCTTCCTGGTCACAGGTTGCAGCCGATATTCTGGCCCAAAAGTATTTCCGCAAGGCTGGCATTCCGGCGGCGCTGAAACGCGTTGAAGAAAATTCCGTTCCCTCCTGGCTGTGGCGCTCCGCCCCTGACGAGGAAGCCCTTGCCCAATTGCCCGAAGACGAGCGCTACGGTCCGGAAATGTCTGCTCAGCAGGTCTTTGACCGTCTGGCTGGCACATGGACCTACTGGGGCTGGAAAGGCGGCTATTTCGATAGCGACGCCGACGCCCGCGCTTTCTTTGACGAACTGCGCTACATGCTCTGCACCCAGCGCGTCGCACCGAACTCGCCACAATGGTTCAACACTGGCTTGCATTGGGCCTATGGCATCGATGGCCCATCTCAGGGGCACCATTATGTCGATTTCGAAACCGGCCGTCTGACCCGCTCTGCCAGCGCCTATGAGCATCCCCAGCCCCATGCCTGCTTCATCCAGTCCATCGCCGATGATCTGGTCAATGATGGCGGCATCATGGATCTGTGGGTGCGCGAAGCCCGCCTGTTCAAATATGGCTCCGGCACCGGCACCAACTTCTCCTCTCTGCGCTCCGAAGGCGAATCTCTTTCCGGTGGCGGCAAGAGCTCGGGCCTGATGTCCTTCCTCAAGATCGGCGACCGGGCAGCGGGCGCGATCAAATCTGGTGGCACCACCCGCCGGGCAGCGAAAATGGTTGTTGTCGACATCGACCACCCTGATATCGAGGCCTATATCAGCTGGAAAGTGAAGGAAGAAGAGAAGGTTGCAGCCATTGTCACCGGCTCCAAGATCGTCTCCAAACACCTGAAAGCCGTCATGAAGGCCTGCGTCAATTGTCAGGGCTCCAACGACGAATGCTTTGATCCAGCCAAAAACCCTGCCTTGAAGCGCGAAATCCGCCTGGCCAAAAAGTCTCAGGTGCCGGAAAACTATATTCGCCGCATCATCCAGTTCGCCAAACAGGGCTACAAGGATATTGAATTCCCGATCTACAACACCGATTGGGACAGCGGCGCCTATCTGACCGTGTCCGGCCAGAATTCCAACAACTCCGTCCGCGTCACCGATAATTTCCTCAATGCCGTCAACGAAGACCGCGACTGGAACCTGATCGGCCGTATAAAAGGTGATGTCCGCAAGACCGTCAAGGCACGCGATTTGTGGGAAAGCATCGGCTATGCCGCTTGGGCATCCGCTGATCCGGGCCTGCAATATCACACCACCATCAACGATTGGCATACCTGTCTGGCAGACGGCGAGATCATCGCATCCAACCCCTGCTCGGAATATATGTTCCTTGACAACACCGCCTGCAACCTTGCCTCCATCAACCTGCTGCAGTTCCTCAAAGCGGACGGCAAGTTCGATGTAGAGCAGTTCGAGCACACCACCCGTCTGTGGACCATGGTGCTGGAAATTTCCGTTCTGATGGCCCAGTTCCCGTCGCCGGAAATTGCCGAGCGCTCCTATCTCTACCGCACGCTGGGTCTGGGCTATGCCAACATTGGCGGCTTGCTGATGACCTCGGGCATTCCATATGACAGCGACGAAGGCCGTGCGATCTGCGGTGCCATCTCCGCGCTGATGACCGGTATCTGCTACGCCACCTCGGCTGAAATGGCCAAGGAATTGGGGGCTTTCGCCCGCTACGAAGCCAATGCCGAGCATATGCTGCGTGTCATTCGCAACCATCGCCGCGCTGCCTATGGCCAGAATGATGGCTATGAAGGCCTCGACACCAACCCGGTCGCCCTTGACCATGCCAACTGCAATGACAAGCATCTGTTGAACCATGCTGTTCAGGCATGGGACAAAGCCCTTGAGCTGGGTCAGCAATATGGCTACCGCAACGCCCAGACCACCGTGGTTGCCCCAACCGGCACCATCGGCCTTGTCATGGATTGCGACACAACGGGCATCGAACCGGACTTTGCTCTGGTCAAGTTCAAGAAGCTCGCCGGTGGCGGCTACTTCAAGATTATCAACCGCGCCGTACCAAATGCCCTGCGCACCCTTGGCTACAATGAAGACCAGATCAAAGACATCGAAGCCTATGCAGTTGGTCGCGGCACGCTGAAAAGCTGCAATGCCATCAGCCACAATGCCCTGAAAGGCAAAGGCCTGACCGACGAAAAACTGGCAACTGTAGAAGCAGGCCTTGCAAGCGCCTTCGACATCAAGTTCGCCTTCAACAAGTGGACACTGGGCGAAGACTTCTGCAAGGATACTCTCGGCTTCACCGCAGAACAGCTCGATGACCCGAATTTCGACCTGCTGGCAGCCCTTGGCTTTTCCAAGGAAGAAATCGATGTCGCCAACATTCATGTCTGTGGTGCAATGACGCTGGAAGGCGCTCCGCATCTCAAGGATGAGCATCTGCCGGTCTTCGACTGCGCCAATCCATGCGGCCGCATCGGCAAACGCTATCTGTCGGTTGAAAGCCACATCCACATGATGGCCGCATCCCAGCCCTTCATCACCGGCGCGATCTCCAAGACGATCAACATGCCAAATGATGCATCGGTTGAGGATTGCAAAGAAGCCTACATGCTGTCATGGAAACTGGCCCTCAAGGCCAATGCGCTCTATCGCGACGGCTCCAAACTGTCCCAGCCTCTCAACAGCCAGCTGTTGGCCGATGATGAGGACGAAGCAGAAGATGCAGCCGAAGCCATCGCAGCAACCGCGACGCCTGTTCCAGAGCGTGCAACTCTGGTCACCGAAAAGATCGTTGAACGCATCGTTGAACGTCGCATCCGTGAGCGTGAAAAGCTGCCAGATCGCCGCAAGGGCTACACCCAGAAAGCCACCGTTGGCGGCCACAAGGTTTATCTGCGGACCGGTGAATATGATGATGGCTCCATTGGCGAGATCTTCATCGACATGCACAAAGAAGGCGCAGCCTTCCGCTCGTTGATGAACAACTTCGCCATCGCCATCTCGCTTGGTCTGCAATATGGCGTGCCGCTGGATGAATATGTCGACGCCTTCACCTTCACCCGGTTCGAACCGGCTGGGATGGTGCAGGGCAACGAGGCGATCAAAAACGCCACCTCGATCCTCGACTATGTCTTCCGCGAACTGGCCGTTTCCTATCTGGATCGTCACGATCTCGCCCATGTCAATCCGGACGACATCGCGACCACCTCCACCGGCAAGGGGTCGGCTGAAGGCAAGACCCCGGTTCCGATTTCCAAAGGCCTGCTGCGCGGCAAGACTGAGCGCTTCAAGCTGGTCGATGGACAGGACGTCGCCCAGAGTCAGGCCGCAGCGCCAACGGCTGCGATGCCATCTGGCACCACGACCATGCTGAAATCGGAAAGCCAAGCGCAGCCAAGCCCGACCGAGGTCGGCCAGATCAAAGCCGAACCAACCAAGGCCGATCAGATCGCTCTGGCCCGCATGAAGGGCTATGAAGGGGAAAGCTGCAGCGAATGCGGCAACTTCACCATGGTCCGCAACGGCACCTGCCTCAAATGCGATACCTGCGGTTCGACCAGCGGCTGCAGCTAAGATCCTTTGATTATGACAAACACAAAGCCCCGCTCACATCGAGCGGGGCTTTTTCGTTTCAAGCGATATAAATGAGACTATATTCCGCCCTCACCGCTCCGTCAGAGCCAACCGCGCGCCCAGCGCAACGAAGCTCGCAGCGAAACCGCGCTTCAGCCACGTCATCACGCCCGGCCGGGCCAACAGCTGGTCCCGCACCTGCGCAGCAGCTCCAGCAACAAGAGCAAAGACCACAAAGGTCATGGCCATGAAGACACCACCCAAATAGATCATGTCCCCGACCGGGTTGGTCGCTTCGACGGAAATGAATTGCGGCAGGAAGGCGAGGAAGAAGATCGACAATTTCGGATTGAGCAAATTGAGCAAGATACCGTCGCGGATAATGGAGGCTGATGACCGGCGGACTTGGTGTTCGGGTTCCAGAGTTGACCTGTCAAAGCGGCTGCGATCCCGGATCATTTGATAGGCCATGAACAGCAGATAGGCCACACCGGCAAATTTCACCACCTGGAAGGCCAGAGCGCTCGCATGCAGCAAGGCAGCAACCCCCAGAATGGCGGCGGTTATGTGCGAAATGATCGACAATGTTCCACCCAACGCAGCGATCAATCCGGCGCGAAAGCCATGCGATAGGGTCGAGACGAGCGTGTAAATCATGCCCGTTCCCGGTGTGATGACAATGAACAAAGAGGTCAGTAAGAATTCTGGCGACATGAAACAATCCCATGATGAAAAGCAACGTGGGATCAGGCTAGGTCATATGGCAAACGCCGCCAACCCGAAACTTGCGCGGCGATCAATCCGTCTGGAAATGGCACTTATTCATCGTACCGAACTGATCAAGCCCAACGGTTTGACCAGAGCGGATCTCGGTTCTGCAGCCAAACCGGGCGCCGCTAAACGGCAACACATTGACTTTGGCTTTCAACCCCTTACCGACGGGCAGGCATACAGTCGCTCCGGCAACAAAGGTCCGCTCGAGCATTCCGGCGCTCGACGACATAACGACATAGAGATTTTTGGGCGTGTCATTGCGAACGCACGCAGCCTCGGCAGCGGTCGCAAAGAGCGGGAATGCGCAGAAAACTGCGACTATCGAGATACATTTCCGCACGGGGGCCTCGGATTTCACGTCAACTCTCCTGTGCTTGTGATGGCGAACAACCATATTCGGGTCGCCCGGCCCGAAATTAATCAGGTTCTTAACCATGCTACGCGTAAACCTGTAAATAATTTCAAAAATACGGCAATTTTTATGGTGAGCCGGAAGAACGGAATGGCTTTCAGCAATCTAGGCACAAGTCGCAGGATAGTTCATGGTGCTGTAAGCTGGAAAACAAATCAATTGATCACATATACGCAACAACAAAGCGATAACCGTTGCCGAAACAACATTTCTCTTGACCTTTTTCTCTAACAGGTAGAAAAGGCCAGAGGAAAAGGAGAAAGATTAAGAATGAAAAAGCCCTTTTCCGTGATCACGCCCAACGCGTTCAGCCACGAGACCTTTCGCAATGCGTCCGAAGCCATTGATCGGTTGCTGGCCATCTATGACACCCATACCAGTTTTCTGCAGGATGCCTTCACCCGCGTCGCGCAAGGCGATGTCCCTGCCTCTGGTCGCTATCGAGCGACCTATCCCGAAATTCGCATCACCACCGACACCCATGCCCAGATTGACAGCCGCCTGTCTTTTGGCCACGTACCCGGCCCGGGCTGCTATGCCTCCACCATCACACGGCCAGACCTGTTTCGCCACTATCTGACCACCCAGATCGGGTTGCTGTTATCCAACCATCAAGTGGCTATCGAGGTCGGCCCATCCAAAACACCGATCCCGGTGCATTTTGCTTGGCCCAACGGCATGGATGTCGATGGAGAATTGCCAGAGACCTGGGCGCGGCCTTTGCGCGATGTGTTTGATGTGCCGGATCTTGCCATCACCGATGACGCCATTGTCAACGGCACCCGCCATTTCGGCCCAGATGATGTGGTCCCCCTTGCGCCCTTCACCGGTCCGCGCATCGACTATTCACTTCATCGTCTGGCCCACTATACGGCAACCAAACCGGAGCATTTCCAGAATTTCGTGCTCTTTACCAACTACCAATTTTATGTTGATGAGTTTGTGGCGTGGGCACGCAAGGAAATGGCAAAAGGCAACTCGGACTATGAGAGTTTTGTCGAGATCGGCAACATGATCACACCGAGCGGGTCGGAGGCACCAACGGAAGGCATGCCACTGAGCCGGTTGCCGCAAATGCCTGCCTATCACTTGAAGCGCAAGGATCACAGCGGCATAACCTTGGTCAATATCGGCGTCGGACCGTCCAACGCCAAAACCATCACCGACCATATCGCTGTCCTCCGCCCCCATGCTTGGCTGATGCTTGGCCATTGTGCGGGCCTGCGCAACACCCAGCGCTTGGGCGACTATGTTCTGGCCCATGGCTATGTGCGCGAAGACCATGTCCTTGATGCCGACCTGCCCACATGGGTGCCGATCCCCGCATTGGCCGAAATACAGGTCGCGCTGGAAGGTGCGGTCGCCGAAGCCACCGGCCTTGAGGATTACGAGTTGAAAAAGATCATGCGGACCGGCACCGTCGCCACCATCGACAACCGCAACTGGGAACTGCGCGACCATGAAGAACCGGTTGAGCGTCTGTCCCAGTCCCGCGCCATCGGGCTGGATATGGAATCCGCCACCATTGCCGCCAACGGATTCCGCTTCCGTGTGCCCTATGGCACCCTACTCTGCGTCTCTGACAAGCCACTGCATGGGGAGCTCAAACTGCCCGGCATGGCCAGCAGCTTCTATACCCAACAGGTCGCCCAGCATCTGCAAATCGGCATTCGGGCGATGGAAAAGCTCCGCGAGATGCCGATCGAACGTCTCCATTCAAGGAAACTGCGCAGCTTCGCCGAAACGGCATTCCAATAGCAGATCCAACAAAAAAGGCGCCACAAGGCGCCTTTTTCATATGATATGAAAATCAATCAAACGTCTGAATTGGCGAAATAATTTTGCGCATCAACCGTCGCCAGTGCAGTCATGTTGACCACACCGCGCGAGGTGACCGACGGGGTCAGAATATGGGCAGGCTTGGCCATGCCGATCATGATCGGCCCCACATGCAGCGCTTCGGTCATTTCCTTGATCAGGTTCAGCGCGATATTGGCGGAATCCATTGACGGGAAGACCAGCAGATTGGCACTGCCCTTCAATTTCGAATTCGGCATCACCCGATCGCGCAACACCTGCGACAGGGCAGCGTCCCCATGCATCTCGCCATCGACTTCCAGATCCGGAGCCGCCTGCCAGATGGTGTCCAGCGCTTCGCGCATCTTCAGGGACGTGTCAAAGTCGCGCGTCCCGAAGTTGGACGAAGACAACAAGGCAACCTTTGGCGTCAGACCGAAGCGACGGATATGCTCCGAAGCCCGCAAGGCTGTCTGGGCGATTTCCGAGGCGCTGGGATAATTGTTGACATAGGTGTCGGTCAGGAAATAGGCACCACGCCGATTGATCAGCAACGACAGGGCTGAACATTCCTTAAAACCCTCCTGCAAGCCGATGATCGACTGGACTTCAAGCAGATGTTTGCGAAAACGACCGTCAAGGCCACAGATCAACGCATCTGCATCCCCCCGCGCCACGGCCAACGACCCGATGATGGTGGTGTTGGACCGCACGATGGTGCCTGCCGCCTGCGGATGCACACCCTTGCGGCCCACACAGGCAAAATATTCGTTCACATAGTCACGATAACGTGGATCATCGAGCGGGTTGATGATCTCGCAATCCTCACCCGGCTTGAAGCGCAAACCGAAGCGCTCGGCCCGCTTCTGCATCACGTCCGGACGCCCGATCAGGATCGGCTGTGCCAATCCATCCTCGATGGCAATGGCTGCCGCACGCAGCACGCGTTCATCTTCACCGTCGGAATAGATCACCCGCTTGGGATCACTCTTGGCCTGCGCGATCATATTCTTCATGATCAGACCGGAGCGGAAGACAAAGCGGCCCAAACGTTCATTATAGGCGTCGAAATCCCCGATCGGCCGCTTGGCCACCCCGGTTTCCATAGCCGCCTTGGCGACCGCCGGCGCAATGCGCAGGATCAGCCGCGGATCAAAAGGCGTGGGAATAAGATAGTTGGGGCCAAACGGATGCAACTGGCCTTCCGCTGCGCGGGCCGCGACCTCGGAAATCTCTTCCTTGGCCAGTTCCGCGATCGCCCGAACCGCCGCATGCTTCATTTCTTCGTTGATGGCGGTCGCTTCAACATCCAGTGCACCACGGAAGATATAGGGGAAGCAGAGCACATTATTGACCTGGTTAGGATAGTCCGAACGGCCCGTGCAAAGCACAGCATCCGGACGCACCGCCTTTGCCTCTTCGGGCATGATTTCCGGCGATGGGTTCGCCAGTGCCATGATCAGCGGATTGGCAGCCATTTTCTTGACCATCTCCGCCTTCAGAACACCGCCTGCCGACAGACCAAGGAAAATGTCTGCGCCATCAATCACTTCATCAAGGTCGCGCAGATCGGTTTTCTGGGCAAAGACCGCTTTCCACTCGTCCATTTCTTCCCGGCCTTGATAGACAACACCGTCAATGTCCGAGACCCAGATATTCTCTTTCCTGGCCCCAAGAGAGACCAGCAAATGCAGGCAGGCCAGCGCAGCGGCCCCGGCACCGGACGCAACGATCTTGGCGTCCGCAATGTCTTTGTTGGCGTGGCTGAGACCGTTAAGCACCGCCGCACCAACAATGATGGCCGTGCCATGTTGGTCATCATGGAAGACCGGAATATCCATCCGCTCGCGCAGCTTGCGCTCGATTTCAAAGCACTCAGGCGCCTTGATATCTTCAAGATTGATACCGCCAAACGTTGGCTCCAAAGCCGCCACCACGTTGACGAATGGATCGATTTCGGTTTCATCCACCTCGATATCGAACACGTCGACACCAGCAAATTTCTTGAACAGGACCGCCTTGCCTTCCATCACCGGTTTGGAGGCCAACGGGCCGATTGGACCAAGCCCGAGAACGGCTGTACCGTTGGAAACGACCGCCACCAGATTACCGCGTGCCGTATAGTCGAAAGCCTTGCCGGGATCTTCGGCAATGTCATTACAAGGGGCCGCCACGCCGGGGCTGTAAGCAAGCGCCAGATCGCGCTGGTTGCCCAGTGGTTTCGTCGCTGCAATTTCCAACTTACCGGGTTGCGGATAGGAGTGGTAGAAGCAAGCAGCCTCATCCAACTCGCTTCTGGCTTTGGTCTCTTCGGTCATGATGTCTATCTCGTGCTTTGATTATGTCTTCTTGAATTCCCGCAGGCATTCAGCCGCCGGATGCACTGATTGACGCAAGGTCAACCAGCCTAGCCTCCTGATCCGCACACTAGACCTTTTGCGTAGGAATAGCGATATTACCCACTCAAGAAAAAAGCAGCGAAAGGCATTTGTGACGATTGCACCCCACAGACTTCCCCTTTCGGATAGGCAGCAAACGCCATCGCCTGAGAAAACAATCTCATTCAGACTGCCTTCAGCGCCGCACGTACAGATATGTCAGAGAATGCCAGGGGATGTCAGATCAGCAAACGCTTACGATCGAGTTGGACGATCAGGCAGCTGTCGCTTGCTCACGATCCGCTTGTTCGCCCTTGTTTGATGCTCCATTGGCTTCCGGTGCTTTTGGAGGAGCAATGCGTTTGGCACTCGCCTTGAACAGATCGACAAAGGAGTTGGCAGGCAATGGTGGAGCAAACAGATAGCCCTGAGCTGCAGAGACACCCATCTTGCGCAATAGCAGAACCTGCTGCTCAGTCTCAACGCCTTCGGCAATCACGCCGATATCCAGCTTGCCTGCCAGCTGAACGACCCCGCCAACCAGTTCCTTGCCTCCAAGCCCCCTGTTAAGGGAATCAACCATCAGCTTATCGAGCTTGAGAATATCGACACCGAAGGTCGACAGATTGTGCAAGCCGCTATGTCCCGACCCGACATCATCAAGAGCGATCTCGGCACCCAAAGCTTGAATCTTCGAAATCACATCATTGGCAAGTTCGATATCATTCAACGGCACACGATCTGAAATCTCGAAAATCAGATTCTTGTAGGTAACCAGACTGTCCTGAAAGACATCGCGAATATCTGAGACAATCGTGTCATCAACCAATTGATGGGAAAACAGATTGAAGGACACATGGAATTCCAGCCCGGTCGCCGCAACAGGCGCCAGAATATCCCGAGTCGCTTCCATGATATGGCAGGTGACTTCCCGCGTAAGTCGGAAATTTTGCGCCAACGGCAGGAATTCATGCGGTGGTATCGTTCTGCCATCGGGTTTGTGCCAGCGCGCAAGCACTTCGCAGCCGGTGATCATGCCCGTTTCCAAATCGACAATCGGCTGCATGAATGGCACAAACTCACCATTGTCGATCGCGTCAAGAATGCGGTCACCTTCATTCGGCCGATAACGTCCCAGATAATAGCCCCAGAACAGAGCGATGAAGCCGAAAATCGTGCCAAAGGCACTAACAATTTCCCGCATTTCCTCGGTCACGGCATAGAGCGCATCTTCCGAGATCGAGATATCGACCTCAAATGGCAGATACTCCGAAAGCTTGTGCACCTTGACGATGGTGTCACCGCGCATATTGCTTGGTTCGAGGATATACCACGGGTTGCCCGCCCCCATCGACAACATGGCAATGCGAAATGGGCGCAAGTCATTGCGCACCGGGTCCGTGCTTATCAGCTCGCCCGGCACCCGCGCCACAAGACGGCGACCATTGGCCACATGGCGCGCGACCAACAAAGAAGGAAGCGTATCCTCCCCTTCTCCGGACAATGAAAGCGTGATTTCGGGATTGTTTACCGAGAAGTTTGGCAACAGTCCCGCCTGCCGCGAGGACTGCCCCAAATCGGTGCAAACCAGATTGCCATTGCGATCGACCAGACCAATAGTGTCGACCCATGCAAGGGAGCGCGTAGCTTCACTATAGAGATAACGGTGATCTGCCGTGCAGGACAGGCCATTGGATTGGGCCAACCGGTTGAGCAGCTTGATCGCTTCTTCCGTCGCATGCGTCGCCCTCTCCATCATCAACTGGCTTGCCACCTCGACATCGGCTTTGATGTCCTTCTTGGCTTGCCATAACAGGATAGACTGCGCTCCAAGCGTCAGGAAATAGGCCCCGATCACTCCAAGCAACATGAAAAGCGCTATCTTTTTCCCGTTTCTGATCATGGAACCCTGCAAGTTGATTGACTCGCATTGCAGCATAAAGCAGTGAAAAATCGGTATATTTTTCAATGAATCACAAGCTGTATGCAAAAAAATGATCCCCAAGCAGGAGATCAGCACAGACACGCAAAAATGAGAGGGTTCTTACGCGGACTTTACAGCAGACATGGCACCAGTATCTTCCCTAGAGACGTCGCTGGCTGCATCCTTTTTGACCTGCTTGCCAGCATTACCACCAAGTGCTTCGACCAGTTGCAAATAGGCACTGGCAGGCAGTGGAGGAGAGAAAAGATAGCCCTGCGCTTCGTTGATCCCCGACCGCCGCAAATAGGCCAATTGTTCTTCGGTTTCAACACCTTCAGCAACGACGACCATGTTCATGCCGCGCGCCATATGGCTCAGGGAATCGACAATAGGAACCTGACTGCTATCCCCGGTAATGGCATCAACAAACAACTTGTCGATCTTGATGATATCCATGCCGAGGGTTTGAAGGTAGGTAAAGCCGCCATGGCCGGTCCCCGCATCATCCAGCGCCACACGGATCCCCAGTTTTTGCATCCGCATGATAATAGCCCGCGCCCGATCAAGATTTTCAAGCGGCTGGCGCTCCGTTATTTCAAACACCAACTGGTCAAACCGCACGCCGCTATTGCCGAAGCACTGCTCGATTTCAGACACCACTTTCAAATTGTCGAAATGGCGGTTGAACAGGTTGATCGCCACTTTCAAATGATGCCGCCCTTGATAGGCCCCTCCAAGATCCTGCGCCACCTGCTCCATCAAGGATGTCGTCATTGGTCGTGCCAGACCGGTTGCCTCGGCCAGATCAATGAAGTGCCCCGGCGACAGGATGGTACCGTCTTCCTTGCGCCAGCGGACCAGCACTTCGCAGCCAGACAATCTACCACTTTGGATATCGATAATCGGTTGATAATACGGAATGAACTCGCGCCGGCGAATGCCTTCCTCGATGGTATTGTGCGGGTCGGGCTTCTTCAACGCCATGCGCACGAAGAAGATGAGGATCAGGGCTCCGCTCAGAACGCCAAAACCATTGATGACATTCATCGCTCCACTCGACGCGGCCCAGGCCTCCTGAAACGGCAAACTGGCCGACACTGAAATCGGATAGCGACTGGACTTTTCCTGATGGGAAATCAAATCATCCTTGAGAACCGGATTCTCGTGAAAGGTGGCAAAAGGCGCCCGTTTCAGAAGGCGGCTCTTGGGTGTGGTCTCGACAAGCATGGTGCCGTTTTCAAGCATCACAGACAGCTCAAAGCTACTGGAAAAATCACTTTGCCGGTCATCGAGATTGAAAGCATCCTCAAGGATGAACCCGCCAATCGAAACCTGATCATCGATCGACCAATTGACCAGTAGCCCGCGCATTTCGGAATCCCGATCCTGAACAGCCACATAACTCAAATGGTCAACGCCACCAACAGCCTTGGCGGAAATCGGATGGAAACTGGCGCTTTGCTGCATCGACGAGCAATACATGAATTCGCCGTTATAGATCAGCCCCACATCATGCAGCACTGGATGCCGCAAAATCATCGACCGGAACCGGTCCTGCAACGACTTGTCGCAAACTGGCACGCTATAATGCGGCAGCACAGAAAAGATGTCGATGGCTGTCTGGATAAGCGTCTCGGACCGTGCCAACACCCGCTTGGATGTCTGCTCCAACTGCTGGTGCCCTTGCGTCATGACATAATCGCGCATGAAGATGTTGGCCGCAAACAAAGGCAGCACACCTAACACAACGCCCACAAGGAGCAAGATTATGGATCTGATCGGTTTTCGCAAGACGCATAGTCCTCCATACCGTACAAACGATAGTAATGGAGCCCTAACATTGACTTAATTCCGCGACCGCCAGCAGGCAGAAACAGCTTGTTGCAAGACGAAAAATGCAAGAATTCACAACTTGTTACCTTTGCAGTCCAGCACTTAACGTCAATCGGATCCCGAAAGGTCGATCACCAAAATATGGCTTGTCTTTTCCCCCTATCGTGCGCAGACTTCTTATTATCGCCATGAAGACAATTGAAGGTTGCCCAAAAAATGCACACATAGCTGCACAATGAGGTGACCCGGAACCGAATTTCATAAAGCCCGACGTCTGCTCGACCCAACCCCGAGCTCTAACCAATTTCTTTTTTTGACCGATCTTGTCTTCGAAAAATCAAGAGGCAAATTGACAATGAAACGCCACGCTCTTTCCTTATCTTTTCTTCTCATCTCCACCTCGCTGGTGCAGGCCCAAAGCGATGCCGAAAAGGCCTTTCAGGCCATGATCGATGACGTCAATGCCTCCGGCTGGCTGACGGTGGAGGTCGGCTCGACACACTATCAGGCAGACAAGGATCTGTTGACCGCTCAGAATGTCGTCTACAAGCTCAATTGGTCTTTGCCTGAAACGGGCATAAAAGCCGCCAACAGCACAACCACTGACGCAACAGAAAACGGCACCGCGGAAAACGACGATCTTACCATCGATCTTGAAATCACGGTGCCATCCATGACTGGCGCAGGTTTCGCCCTCAAGGAAGACGGCATCACCTATGACAGCATCATCTATGAAGGCATAACCTTTGATGTGACGCTGGATGCCGAAGGCACCGCGAGTGACATGCAACTGAAGGCGCGTGCGCTCGGCAAGGATCAGGTGAGCAATGGATTCCAGCCTTTTGTCGGCGAATTCAAGATTGCGCCCTCCCGACCAATCGGCAGTTTCCTTGACTATATCCGCCCCATCCTGACCAAGCCGTCCTACGAAGAATATAGCTCCGACGGCTATGTCATGACCCAGTTCGCGCCCGACGGTGCCGCAATCGAAGAACGCGAAATCGGCCCCATCACTCTGACAGACTTCGCCAATGGCCGGATAGGCAGCATGGAAATGGCCTATCAGAAGGGCAAGATTTCCGTTGTTGAGCCAGGCAAAGAAACCAACGACGACCTGCCCTTTGATCAGGTGACATTTGAAGCAGGCAAGACCGTCTATGAAGGCTATGACATGGCCGCTCTTTGGGCCGCCATTGACCCCGGCATGCCGCCGATCGAAGGCACCAGAGACGTTGTCAAAGTGGCAACGACCGAAAACATGTCCTTTTCCGCAAAGGGCTTCTTTACCGCCACACTGGGCCCATCAACCCAAAAAGACCTCACGGTAAAACAGCCTGCAAGTTACATTGTCCCTTTGCTGGACAAGATGATCAGTCAGGACCAAAAACCAGACAAGATGCCACCGGAAGACCAGAAGGCCTTGATCAAGGCTGGTTTTGATCTGGCAAGGTCCTTCTCCTATGGTCTGGGGGAAGTCAAAGACATTCAGTTCAGCGGCACCATCCCCGAAGGCGACATGTCAGGCCAGACAGTCGAGGCCAAACTGAGCTCAATGCGCATCGCCGACATCAACAAAGACGGCATTGGCGAAATGTCTGTCTCTGGATTTGACTTCACAGGTCCGGTTGGGGTGTCCGCAGCCTTTGATCGCTTTGCTATCGAAAATCTCGAATTTCCCAATTATGCCCATATCGAAACCGTGATCGACAAGGGACTGGCGGGCGAAGAGCCAACCCCGGCTGAATCAGCCAAGCTGGCGCCCAATGCCATCAAGATGGTGCTCAATGGCCTGAAAGTCAGGGATCCATCCGCCAACATGGTCAGTGCCAACCAGATCCTGATCGAAACCAAGAAACAGGGTCTCGCCATTCCGACCCTGATCAAGACCCGTATTTCGGATCTGTCAGTACCGAAAGATCTGATCCAGCATCCGATGGTGTCGGTGCTGATGACACAGCTTAATATGGAACGCTTGTTGGTCAACGAAGACATCACCCTGCGTTGGGATGAAGCCAGCGAAAGCATCAAGCTCGACCCACTGAATATCGAACTGGCTGACATCGCCAAGCTCGATGGCTCGATCAATTTCGGCGGCATCCTGCGTGCCTACCTGGATGATCCGGAACAGGCCCAGGCAGCAATCGCCACCGGTACGGTGCTGCCATCCTCCCTCACCCTGACCAATCTTGGCGGCATTGATGAAATGATCAATATGGCAGGTGGCTTCTCTGGCATGGGACCCGATCAGGTGCGCAGCTTCGCGGAAAGCCAGATACAGGCCATTCTCTCCGCCTTCACCAAACCGGACTTCGCCCAGATGGTGGCAGGCGAGGTCAAAGCCTTCCTTGCCAATCCGGACAACATCACCATTTTGCTCAAGCCCGGTGCTCCTGTCCCAGTTGCTCAGCTGCTGGGCGCGGCCTCACAAGCCCCGCACGCGATTCCGGACATTCTGAAGATCGGCGTAACCGCCAATCAGTGAATCCAATCCCGCCCCGCTGCCCTCAAATCTCGGTGCAACGGGGCAACAGCCCCAAACGACAATCAACCGGAATTCAGGTGATACGGTCATTGGGGCCAACAATCGGACAAACAAAAAGGGCGCTCACCAGAACGCCCTTTTTCTATTTCAAATCAAACTTTTAAGAAAAAGTCTTATTCCGGCAAGTTAAGCCGCAGATGCAATTCACGGAGCTGTTGGTTGGTTGGCTCGCTTGGCGCGCCCATCAACAAATCTTCAGCCTGCTGGTTCATCGGGAACAGGGTGATCTCACGCAGGTTCGGCGTACCACACAGCAGCATCACGATACGGTCCAGACCCGCAGCCATGCCACCATGCGGAGGCGCGCCATACTGGAATGCACGATACATGCCGCCAAAGCGCTCGATCAGAACCTCTTCATCGTAGCCAGCAATTTCGAAGGCTTTCTTCATCACTTCGATCTTGTGGTTACGGATCGCGCCGGAGCCGATTTCAAAGCCGTTGCAGACCACGTCATACTGATAAGCATCGAGCTTCAGAGGGTCCGTTTCCTCCAGCCCTTTCAGCTCGCCCTTTGGCATGGAGAATGGGTTGTGGCAGAAATCGACTTTCTCTTCGTCATCGTTCCACTCATACATCGGGAAGTCGACGATCCAGCACAGCTCGAAGCGATCACGATCGATCAGATCCAGCTCTTCACCAGCCCGGTTACGAGCCTTACCGGCAAAGTCGTAGAATTTCTTCGGATCACCCGCAACGAAGAAGCAGGCATCACCCGCATCCAGACCCAACTGGGTGCGGATGGCTTCGGTGCGCTCTGGGCCGATATTTTTGGCCAGTGGACCTGCGCCTTCCAAGCTGCCATCGTCATTCTTGCGCCAGAAGATATAGCCAAGACCCGGCTGACCTTCACTCTGCGCCCAGCTATTCATGCGGTCACAGAAGGTACGCGAGCCACCGGTTTTGGCCGGGATGCCCCAGACTTCATTCTGCTCTTCTTCCAGCATGCGGGCAAAGATCTTGAAGCCCGAGCCACGGAAATGCTCGGAGACTTCTTCCATCTCGATCGGAATACGCAGGTCAGGTTTGTCAGAGCCATATTTGCGCAGCGCTTCCGCATATGGAATGCGCGGGAAGTCTTGCGTCACAGGCTTGCCATCAGCAAATTCAGCAAACAGATCGCGGATCACCGGCTCCATGGTGTTGAGCACATCGTCTTCGGTGACGAAACTCATTTCCACGTCAAGCTGATAGAACTCACCCGGCAGGCGATCAGCGCGCGGATCTTCATCACGGAAGCAAGGGGCAATCTGGAAATATTTGTCAAAACCGGAAATCATCAGCAGCTGCTTGAACTGCTGCGGTGCCTGTGGCAGCGCATAGAATTTACCCGGATGAATACGGCTTGGCACCAGATAGTCACGCGCCCCTTCCGGAGAAGAAGCAGCAAGGATCGGCGTCTGGAATTCGTTGAAGCCGATTTCCTGCATCCGGCGACGGGCCGAAGCGATGATCGCAGAGCGCTTGAGAATGTTGCCATGGATGGTTTCGCGACGCAGGTCAAGGAAACGATATTTAAGGCGCGTATCTTCCGGATAGTCCGGCTCACCAAAGACCGGCAGCGGCAGCTCTTTCGAAGCCCCCAGCACTTCCAGCTTGGAAATGAAAATCTCGACATGCCCGGTAGGCAGGCCTTCATTGATCGTCTCGGCGGTGCGGGCTTTGACTTCACCTTCGATCAGAATGCACCATTCGCCGCGCACTTTTTCGGCTTCGGCAAAGGCAGGAGAATCCGGATCGGCCACGACCTGGGTGAGACCATACTGGTCGCGCAAATCGATAAAGAGAAGACCACCATGGTCTCGTACGCGGTGAACCCAACCGGAAAGGCGAACGTGCTCGCCCACATTGCTTTCGCGAAGGTCGCCACAAGTATGGCTGCGATAAGGATGCATGAATAGTGTCCTGATTCTGGAGATATCGGACCCCTCACCCCTTTGAGGCAAGAGCGCCCATCCCGATTTGAAAACTCGACCGAAAAATCGACCCGCACTTAATAGAGGGGATTTCCTTCAGTTTCAATGAAAAAGGGCGCGCAAATGACGCCCTCGATGCTTCAGGCCGGACCGTGCATTTCTGAACCGAAACTGTCAAGCCAGAGGACTGGCTTCGGTGCCTTTTTGCGTGAAAATCAACGAAAAACGAGCGATTGGGGCGAACAGGCAGACATTTGCTGCAACTAATCCCCATTTCACGGGCATTGTCTGAAAGAGTGGGCGACAAAACTGGATTGTTTCTATATAAGCGATTGCGAAATGAAAACAATTACGACCACTGCCGAGTTGGCAGACGCCTGTACCCAATTTGCTGCGCATCCCTATGTCACCGTAGACACGGAATTTCTGCGCGAAACAACCTATTGGCCCAAGCTTTGCCTCATCCAGATGGCAGGCCCGGATCTATCGGTTATTGTCGATCCGCTCGCGGATGGCATTGATCTGGCTCCCTTCTTCGCCTTGATGGCTGATGAGAGTGTGACCAAGGTGTTTCACGCCGGTCGTCAGGATATCGAGATCATCTATCATCTCGGCAATCTGATCCCGGCGCCCATGTTCGACAGTCAAGTCGCGGCGATGGTCTGCGGCTTTGGTGATTCCATCTCTTATGATCAGCTGGTCCTGCGCCTCACCGGCAACCGGATCGACAAATCCAGCCGTTTTACCGACTGGTCCCGTCGTCCCTTGACCGACAAGCAACTCACCTATGCGATGGCAGACGTTACCCACCTGCGGGATGTCTATCATGCTTTGCGTGCCAATCTCGACGAGCAGCAGCGCAGCGAATGGGTGCAGGAGGAAATGGAAATCCTCACCTCGCCGGAAACCTACTATACCGAGCCGGTCAATGCCTGGAAGCGCATGAAACTGCGCATCCGCAAGCCCCGCGAATTTGCCGCCCTGAAGAAGCTGGCTGCTTGGCGCGAGAAAGAAGCCCAATCCCGCAACGTGCCACGCAACCGCATTCTCAAGGATGAGGCTATTTTCGAACTGGCGATCCAGCAACCGCAAAGCCCGGATGCTCTGGCCGCCCTGCGTTCGGTCTCCAAAGGCTATGAACGGTCCAAATCTGGCGTCGATCTCCTCGAGCTGATGCAGGAAGTGGCGAAAATTCCGAATGAGGACCTGCCTGAGGTTCCAAGGGGAAAGGTCCAGCCCGAAGGGTCGGGCGCCGCGGTCGACTTGATGAAAGTGCTGCTAAAGCTCACCTCAGAGAAGCACGGCGTGGCCGCAAAGGTCATCGCAACCGTTGATGATCTGGAAAAGATTGCCAGTGACGACGAGGCAGACATCCCGGCCCTCAAAGGCTGGCGCCGGGAGCTGTTCGGTCAGCACGCCCTGTTGATCAAAAAGGGCGAACTGGCCCTGCGCCTTGAAGGCAAGAAGGTGGCAACCATCGAATGCGAGCCGCCTGTTCTGCCCGAAAAGAAGCCTGCGAGCAAACGCCGCCGCAAGCCCAAAAAGCCGGATCCAATCCAGCAAGAGGCAGCCGCACAAAAAGCCGAATAGCAAAAGACGATGCCAGCGTCAGCTGACATCGTCTTTTTTCAGATCCAGCGTTGCAAAAAGCCGGACGCCCCGGATACCGCTCAGGCTTCTCCCGACACCTCGCCGATCATGTCGAATTCTTCGTCCTGATCTGGCTCGATGCGCTCGGCACCGCTCAATGTGGTGTAAGGCAGCGCACCATAGCGGGCCACCAGACGGCGCCACATCTCGGCGATCATATCGATCTGCACCTGATCATCCTTCAGCACCACCTTGATTTCCAGCAACCGATCAGAATCGACCCGGCAGAAGGTCAAAGCCATCTCCGAGGGCTGATCAGCCTCGATCCGGGTAACCTCAATCCATGCTGCCTGCGCGTCCTCGACCGACAATACGCTTCGGGCCATGACAAAATCCTGTCCGGGTGGAAACATGCTCTCCGCCACATCGACCAGCCGCACCTCTTGCCAGCTCGGCCAAATTTCGCAAAGGAAGGCCTCCCCCTGCTCCGCATGATCCTCGGCACACCACGCGATATCGCTCAGTCCCTGCTCGACAAGGTCGGCTTCAAACGTCACCCGCACTTCGGCAAGACATCGATAATCGAGCACGGAAATCCGCTTGCCAGCCTCGGTCTGGGTGATTGCACTGTCATCGCTGGCAGCGAAATAGACATACTCACCATAAGGGTCTCGGTCATGGTAGCATTGAGGCACCAGTTTGGGATCTGGCAGCACGCCTTCTTCAAGGGTTCCTTGCAGCACGACCCAAGTAACCGGGGCTGCGCCCTCAGACGCGATGGCGCTTGTGTCACTCTTGTTCATTTTTGTCTCCAGTGCTTGTTATCAGGCAACACCACTCACTATTCGACAGCAGCATCGTAACCAAGCAATCGCACAAAACTGGTAAAGCGGCGCACCAGCTTGTCATGCACCAACATTTTCAGCTCATCGGGAATATGCAGCGTCGCCACATCATCCTCAAGCGACACACGCAACTGCGGCAAAATGCCGGGCAATTCCCCGGCCGCGACATGGGCAAAGCGCAGGGCAGCCCCTGTGACCCGTGCCATGGTGCGCAAATGCAAATCCGTCACCGCTCGCATTCTCAAACTCATGTTTGAACCGGACAGGCCTTCAAAGCGGAAATAGTTGGACATGGCCAGATAAGCCCGCCCCGGATGATCAATGCCGATGAAGGATCCATGAGCAATGATATTGAGGCTTTGCGTCCCGCGATAGTCCGGATGGGCTCGCCAGCCGATGTCCGCCAACAGACAGGCCGCCCGACGCAGCCGTTTTTCATAGGCGTTTTCATCCACCTTCAGCGTCCCATAGACCTGGTCCATCCAGTCTGCCAGCTCATGGGCATAAAGCGGTGCCCGAGACCGCAGAATACACAGTTCCTCGCACGCGGTGAGCAAGGGATCCTCTGCACGTTGCTCGTCGGTCAATTGTTCAAACAGATGCCCTTCCCGCACCCCAAGGGAGGAAATGACCACTCGCTTGGGCTTGCCGATGCGCAGCAACTCATACATCACCGCCGCACCAAACGGCAGCAGATTGCGTCTTGCCTTGGAAACCGCTCCGATACCGGAAAAATCCTCGATATCACCGCGCATGCACTGGCGACAGAATTCCATCGCCTCATTCACCTCGATCTCATAGTGATGCATGACATTGAGCGGATAGGCGATGGAGGCCATATGCAGCTTGCCCAAAGCGCGCCAGGTACCTCCGACGGCATAGAAGGTCTTGCCCTTGAGGTCGGCCAGTTCGGCAGATTCATCAAGAGATTTGCGGGCGATCTCCATTGCCTTCTTGGTCGAACCGTTGGCCATTTCCCGAATGCGCAAGCCACCCAGCGGATAGGTTGACCCGGTACCAAGTGCGTGCCCGGCGACATCAATCAGCTCAAGGCTGCCGCCGCCAAGATCACCGACCACGCCATCAGGCTCCAGCATCGCAGACATCACACCGCGAGCGGATTTGCGGGCTTCATCCTCACCGGACAGCACCTGTGGCGCAACACCACATATCTCTTCGACCGCAGTCAGAAAGGCAGGGCCATTCTTGGCATCCCGCGCCGCAGCAGTGGCCAGCACATGCACGTCTCGAACCCCGGAATGATCCAGCATGAAGCGAAACCGCCTGAGCGCATTCAACGCCGCTTCCACCGACTTCTTGTCGAGTTTGCCACTGGAGGCCAAGCCCTTGCCAAGGCCGCAAAGCTGCTTTTCGTTATACATCGGCACAGGCGCCCGTGCGAGGCGCTCATACATGACAAGACGCACGGAATTGGACCCGATATCGATAACGGCGACAGGGACGGATCCGGCGATCCGGCCCTGAATGGTGAACTTGTCCAAGGGATTGTTACCCTTGGACCCGGTCGGTAAATGCTGTTGGAGCGTCATGTTCTAGTGAGTCACCTCGGCCCGACAGGCTGGGATTGGTCATGAAGAATTTATGGGCGTTGAAAGGTTCTTCCCCTTCCGCTGCCCGGATGCGACGCGACGACCCATCCGGCAGGATTTCCCAGCTCTGCTGGTTGTCCATCAGGTTGGCTGCCATGATCTGATCCAGCACCTGCGCATGCACTGTCGGATTTTCCACCGGAATGAAGGTTTCACAACGACGGTCCAGATTGCGCGGCATCAAATCAGCCGACCCCATATAAATCACTGCATCCGGGTTTGGCAATTCCTTGCCGTTGCCGAAACAGACGATTCTGGAATGTTCAAGGAAGCGACCCACAATCGACTTCACCCGGATGTTGGAAGACAGGCCCGGCAATTGTGGCCGCAGGCAGCAAATACCGCGGATCACCAGATCGATCTTCACCCCGGCCTGACTTGCGCGATAGAAGGCATCAATCAGTTGCGGATCCACCAGCGAGTTGGCTTTGGCCCAAATCCGCCCCGGACGTCCCTGTCTGACATGTTCGATTTCCTTCTCGACATAGTCAATCAGGGTGCTACGCAAGGTATATGGCGAGACCAGCAGATGCTTCAGTTCGGCCGGTTCGGCATAGCCGGTGATGAAATTGAACACCCGGGCCACATCCATGGCGATTTCTTCGTTGGCAGTGAAGAAGCTGAGATCGGTATAGATCTTGGCGGTGATGGGGTGATAGTTGCCAGTGCCCGTATGGCAATAGCTCACCAGACGCCCCCCTTCCCGACGCACCACCATTGACAGCTTGGCATGGGTCTTCAGCTCGATGAAGCCGAACACCACTTGCACCCCGGCGCGTTCCAGATCGCGCGCCCAGCCGATATTGGCCTCTTCGTCGAACCGGGCCTTGAGCTCAACAAGAGCCGTGACAGACTTGCCCGCTTCGGCCGCTTCCACCAGAGCGCGGATGATTGGCGAGTTTTTCGATGTGCGATAGAGCGTCTGCTTGATGGCCATCACATCCGGATCACGGGCGGCCTGCGTGAGGAACTGCGCCACCACATCAAAGCTCTCATACGGATGATGGATGATCAGATCCTTTTCCTTGATCGCCGCAAAGCAGTCGCCATTATGCTCGCGAATTCGCTCAGGGAACCGGGCAATGTAGCGCTTGAATTTGAGGTCCGGGCGATCGATATCAACCAAATCTGAAAGATCATTAAGCGCCAGAGGCCCGTCGATCTCAACCATTTCGTCTTCCACCACATCGATAACCCGGGCAATGAAGGCCCGCAATTCCGGTGGGGTACTGGCTTCGATTTCCAATCGGATGACCGATCCGCGGCGGCGACGCTTCAGCGCGGTTTCGAAGTGCCGCACCAGATCTTCCGCCTCTTCCTCGATCTCGATGTCCGAGTCGCGAATGATCCGGAACGCGCCAAGTCCCTTGACATTATAGCCCGGAAAGATCTTGTCGATGAACAAAGACACCACCTGCTCGACCCGGATGGATCGATTGCTCGATGGTCGATCCTCAAGGCTCGGCAACATGACAAACCGGTCAAGGGTGTGCGGCATTCGAACGATGGCGGTCAGATGCTCATGATCATCGGTGGCTTCGAGATTAAGCACCAGTGAGAAGCCCAGATTGGGAATGAAGGGGAACGGATGCGCCGGATCAACGGCAAGCGGTGTCAGAACCGTGAAAATCCCCTCAAGGAAGACCTTTTCCAGCATCTCCATATCAGACGCCGTCAGATCCTCTGGCTCGACCATATAGATGTCTTCGCCTTCAAGCTCCTGCCGCAGGGCACGGTAGCGCTCCTGCTGACGATTGACCAGTTCGGTCACCGCCGCATTGACCTTGACGAGCTGCTGGCTCGGCTCCATCCCGTCGGCACTGACCGAATGGACACCGGCACGCACCTGGCCTTTCAGACCGGCCACGCGCACCATGAAAAACTCATTGAGGTTGTTGGCCGAAATGGACAGAAAGCGCAGACGTTCCAGCAATGGATGTGCGGGATTTTCGGTTTCTTCGAGCACCCGACTGTTGAAGCCAAGCCAGGACAGCTCGCGGTTGACAAAACGCCCGGGGCTGCGCATCAGCGCCTCGATTTCCTCTTCGGTGGGAAGCAGGTCATCCAATGCACCCTCGCCTGCAGCGTCATTGGCCTGCTGCGGCTCTGGAGCGTTGTTGTTTTGGTCGATAGTCTCAGAAGTCGTTTCGAATGTGTCAGACATAAACCTCTGCCCGTTGCTGTCTCGTCCGAAACAAACCGTCCGAAGCAAAAGCTTCACCCGGCAGTCCGGTTCCCCACCCAAGCGCCATGGATCGATCATTTCAACAAAGTACCGACCCTTGGCATGTGAAAAGCAAGTGTGCCACCGCAGCCACCACCACCCGCCAATCGCCGACCCGAATGGGTCAAAAAACGGCAGGAAAGACAGCAGACAGCGACGACGCCAGATCCAAGTCACGCCTCGGATTCATCATGTGAATCACGTGCGCAACCGGACCCAGCCAATATAGGCCTAGCATAGCATTCTTGTGACGTTTGCCTCAATCCCATTGAAACCAAAGCAGCATTGTGAACAGGCATCGAGCGGCACCTCTCAACGCTGCCATTGCATCGAAAAGAAAGACACGACAGACCGGAGCCTAGATCACCCCGTCATCCAGTTCCTTGAGAATTGTCGAGGCGAAGGGGCGCGTGATGGTACGCCGCCGTGCAAGCGCCTCCCGGTCAATGGCATCAACCACCTTCAAGGCTGCGGCAATCGATCGCTCCATCCTGAGGACAATGAACTCGATCACCGCCGGGTCCGGTGCCAATTGCCGATCAGCAAACAGCTTGACCAGCACCGAGCGCAGCAACTCATCATCGGGCTCGAAAATTTCAACCGGGGTGGTCAACCTGAGACGCGACATCAGGTCCGGCAGGGCCACACCCCACGCATCGGGCCATTCCCGTGCTGTGATCAATACATAGGCCCCAGCCTCGCGGGCCGAGTTCAACAGGTGAAACAAGGCTGTATCATCGCGCTCCGGCCCATCAGCATCTTCCACAACGATTGCCCCACCCGCGACCAGCTCCGTCGGATCACTGCTGTTGAGCTCTTCTAGGCTTACAATCCGCGCATTGCAGCGTTCTTGCCAGATGCGTGCCAGATGCGATTTTCCCGCACCAACAGGCCCGGCCAGCAGCAACCAGGTCGAGGGCCAATCCGGCCACAGGTCGATCATGTCGAAGGCAGCCGCATTCGATGGCCCGGGCAGGAAATCCTCCCGCCCCATTGCCGTCTCATGCGGCAGCCGCAATGACATTTGATCACCCTGCATTCAGCTTCATGCTCCTGTGCGAGAAGAGTGGAAGGCTTCTCAAGCCTCGTCTTCGGTTTCTTCTTGTGGCTTCAACACAAGGTTTCCCTTGGTGCCTCGATAGAGCGGTGACTGAAGATATTGCTCAAGAATGTAGCGAATGATGACGCCGACAGCAGCAGCTGCTGGCACAGCAATCAACATGCCGACAAATCCAAACAGCGAACCAAAAGCCAGCAAGGCAAACATCAGCCAGACCGGATGCAACCCGACCCGTTCCCCCACGAGGCGAGGCTGCAGGATGTTGCCTTCCAAAAACTGGCCAATGGCAAAAATACCAAGGGCCAAGCCAATCGGCAGCGGTTCCGGCCAGAATTGCACGATCGCCACCCCACCGGCCACCAACAGCCCCAAAGTCGCCCCCACATAGGGGATGAAGCTGATAACGCCCGCCCCGAGGCCGATCAGCAGGCCAAAATTCAAACCAAGCAGCGACAAGCTGACCGCATAGAAGACCCCGAGAATGAGACCAACGGTAATCTGCCCGCGCACAAAGCCCGAAACGCTCTCGTCCATCTGATTGACCAGACGACGGATCGTATATTGGTGATCCCGTGGCAACCACCCGTCAATGGTGGCAACCATCCGGTCCCAATCATACAGCAAATAGAAAGCAACCACCGGTGTGATCACCAACAGAGCCAGCATGTCGATCAACGCCTGACCGCCATTCCACAAGGACTGAATCAACGTCCCGATCCATTTCGCCCCCTGCCCCATCAGGTCCTTGATATTGTTCTGCACGCTGGCGGCATCGAAGTCAGACAGGAAACGCGGCAGAAAGTCGGAACTCGAAGTGAGGATCAGTTTCTGCAAGGAAGCCATGTAGCTGGGGAATTTCTCGGCAAACCCGGCCATCTGGTTGGCAAGTGTCGGCACCAGCACCACCAGCATCATGATGAAGAACAGAACGAACACCATCAACACCGACACCGTCGCCCACATCCGGTTCATCCCCAGACGCTCGAAAGCATCGGCAACCGGATCCAGCAAATAGGCAAGAGCCATTCCCGCAACGAAAGGCAGCAGGATGCCCCGAAAGACATAGAGGCTGACAATCATCACCACCAGCGCGACGAGCCAGACGGTAAACTGCTTTTGCAAAGTCATGAATGTCGCTCCAATCGAAACATGTGCTCAAAGGGCTTTCGGACAGTCGGTAGCTTCGTCTCTAGCCATCCACCATGGCCATAGCAAGTCCATTGTCAGGCTTATTCCGAAAAAGTCGCCGCCAGCCCTCATGAACGATCACTCGGCCCGCGCCATGTGACCAACCCAGTCCACCATGTAGGCAATCGCCGATGTGACCGTGAAAATCACCACGACATTGCCCAGAATATCACGTTCCCCATTCAGCGACAGGAATGCCCCAAGCTCCGCCAACACCAGACCCGCAAACAGGATCTGCACAGTCGTGTTGGCCTTCGAGATCATCAGCGGCTTCATCGGCACGGGCTGATCCAGCATCCAGGACAGAACCACAGCGCCGACAATCAGTATATCGCGACTGACCACCGCGATCACCACATGAGTGGGAATTTCCAGCATGAATCCGAGCGTCACATAAATGCTGACCATCAGCGCCTTGTCGGCCAGCGGGTCCAGATAGGTCCCCAGCACCGACTGCATATTGAATTTGCGCGCCAATATTCCGTCAACCGCATCTGACGCCCCAGCCACAAGAAAGGTCCAGAAGGCGAGATCATAGCGCCCTTCCACCAGCAACCAGACGAGCAATGGCACCATCAGCATCCGGGCAATCGTAATGATATTGGGTAGGGTCAAAATTGGAACTCTTTTTGTCTTGTCATATTTCTTTTTGTCACGGAGACCGAGCGAGGGCAGGAAGTGCGCCAGCACCGAGGCGACCAGCCAACCCAAGGGCTGGTCTGAATATGCGAACAATGGCGGCAACACCTCTCCCTATTTGGGCACTTGCTGAGTGATTTCCAAGCGTTAATCCACCTTCCAAAGGTGCAAATCGTGCTTTTTTTGAACAAGACTTGCTTTTGACTGCAAATTCGTGTGTGTCAGGGAAAATGCTATTTGCCTCTGCCCATTCTTTCAGGATGCTACCATGTCAGACCAGACGAACAAGCCGGCTCAGTCCAATCATCTCACCTATGCCGATGCGGGCGTGGATATTGACGCAGGCAACGCCCTCGTGCAGGCCATCAAGCCCATTGTCAAGGCAACCGCGCGTCCCGGCTCGGACACGGATATCGGCGGATTTGGTGGATTGTTCGATCTGAAGGGTGCAGGCTTCAAGGACCCCATTCTGGTGGCTGCCAATGATGGTGTCGGCACCAAGCTGAAAATCGCCATTGAAACCGGAAAGCATGACACGGTCGGCATCGATCTCGTCGCCATGTGTGTCAATGACCTGATTGTTCAGGGCGCTGAGCCGCTCTTCTTTCTCGACTATTTCGCCACCGGCAAACTGGATGTCGAGGCCGCCACCGATGTGATCCGCGGCATTGCCGAGGGCTGCAAGCAGGCTGACTGCGCGCTGATCGGTGGCGAGACGGCTGAGATGCCGGGCATGTATGCGGATCAGGATTATGATCTGGCTGGCTTTTCCGTGGGTGCTGCCGAACGTGGCAGCCTGTTGCCGCGCAAGGTTGAAGCTGGAGACAAGCTGATCGGTCTGGCTTCTTCCGGCGTTCATTCCAACGGCTTTTCGCTGGTCCGCCGCATTCTGGAGACCAACGGCCTGACTTTTGCTGATCCCGCTCCTTTCGCCGAAGGCAAGAGCATTGGCGAAGCTCTGTTGGAGCCAACCCGCATTTATGTCAAGCCGATCCTCAAAGCTCTCAAGGAAAGCGATGGCATCAAGGCGCTGGCGCACATCACCGGCGGCGGCTTCCCTGAAAATATCCCACGCGTTCTGCCGGACAATCTGGCCGCTCACCTTGACCTTGCTGCGGTCACGCCACCTGCCGTCTTTGGCTATCTGCAAAAGCTCGGAGGCGTTGCCGACAAGGAAATGCTGCGCACCTTCAATTGCGGCGTTGGCATGATTGTCGTCACTGATGAAGCCAATGAAGACGCGGTGATGGACAGCCTGAAGGCCGCCGGTGAAAGCCCGATTGCCCTCGGCTCTCTGGCCCCGCGCGAAGGCGATGCGGTCATCTATGACAGCATGATCTCCTTCGGAGGCTGATCATGAGCGCTCAAAAGAAACGCACAGCCATCCTGATTTCGGGCCGTGGCAGCAATATGGAAGCCATTCTGGCAGCGGCCCGCGCGGCCGACTATCCCGCCGACATTGCCTTGGTGCTGGCCAACAAGCCCGACGCCAAGGGGCTGGAAACGGCGCAAAATGCCGGTATCAAAACCGCTGTCGTCGATCATCGCCCCTTCAAGGGCGACCGCGAAGCCTTTGACGCCGAGATCCATCGCATTCTGGCAGACAATGATATCGAATTGGTGGTGCTGGCTGGCTTCATGCGCATCCTGACCGCAGGCTTTGTTGCCAAGTGGGAAGACCGGATGCTCAACATCCATCCGTCCCTGCTGCCAGCCTTCAAGGGCCTGCACACCCAACAGCGGGCGCTGGATACCGGCTGCCGGGTTGCTGGTTGCACCGTGCATTTCGTTCGTGCCGACATGGATTCCGGCCCCATCATCACCCAAGGGGTGGTGCCAGTGCTCGATGGCGACGACGAAGACAGCCTTACCGCCCGCATCCTCAAGGTCGAACACCAGATCTATCCGCGCGCAGTCGCGCTGGTCGCGGCTGGCAAAGTCTCGGTCGAAGGCATGCGCGTGCAGATCAATGACGACGCACTCGACGGATCCATCGCGCTGATCAATTGATTGGTATTTGTCAGATCAAAAACCCCGCGCGACACGTTGTCAGGCGGGGTTTTGTTTGTTCATTGTCTGTCAGCAGTCGTCAGACGACATTCACTTGCTGCATTTGGCATAATTGGTCAGAACGATCTTCTTCTGCGCGCGCGAAAGATCACTATCACTGCGCGCCTCTGTCAGTTCTTCCTTTGACAGGCTTTTAACATAGGCCTTGGCGGCACAGCGGCAGTCGCCCAAAATCCCCTTTGTCTCGCCATTTTTGGCCCGCTTCCATTGGTCATAGAGGCAATAGTCGACCACACGGGCGCGATAATCATCCACCGACAAAACCCGATCGTCAGCACTGGCTCCTGCGACAGACATCGACAGGGTGGAAACAGCAAACAAAGCAACACAAACATTGCTGAGCATTCTGGACATCACAAACTCCTGGCCTCTCGGCCTCAACATTATCACTTGGGAGAGGCATCCTCTCCACCAATCATTCAAACCACCAGAAAGCAAATTCTGGCTGCTCAGAGCATCACACCCGCAACAGTTGGGTTTCATACTTTCCCAACGTCAACCACGATCACTTTAGAGATTCCACTCTCACAGGCAAAGCAAGATATGAGTATTTTCCCAAGCTCGCCACTTGCCATGGGCAAAAATCCGATCTACCAGTGAAATGCAATCCCATTTTCGCGCGTTTCACATCGAACGCACGACCGATCTTTCGAGAATTGTCCATGAGCATTGAAACCTGGCTGCTGTTTGTCGCCCTGTCTGTCCTGCCTGCTTTCAGCCCCGGTCCGAGCCTGCTGCTGACCCTGTCCAACGCCTTACGTTTTGGTGGAGTTTTGCCAATCTGGTCGGCTACGGGCAACACAATCGGCATGGCCATCATCGGTCTTGGCGTGACCTTCGGCCTCGGCGCCCTGATGGCCACTTCTAGCACCGCGTTTCTGGTATTGAAAATCATCGGCGGCTGCTATCTGGTCTGGCTCGGCATCAAGACCTGGCGCGACAAGTCCTCTTTCGAAATGACCTCGGAAATGGTCAAGCTTCCCAGCCGGCGCGGAATCTTTTTGACCGCTCTTGGCGTGGCGGTGACCAATCCAAAAGCCATAGCCGTACAATTGGCGATCATCCCGCCTTTCCTGTCTGATCCCACCACCCTGCATCGCGATGGCGCAATCATGGCCGTGACCTATGCCCTAATGTGCCTGATGAGCCATCTCAGCGTCGTCATGCTCTCCAGCCGCTTACGTGGTTTCTTCTCCAATGCCAAGCGCATGCGCTATCTGCGCCGCGGCATCGGCGCCACCTTCATGAGCTTTGGTGCAGCTTTGGCCGCAGCCAGCCGCTAAGGCCGCCTAGTATTTCTGGATTTGCGGCGCATCATCATCGATTGTGTAATAATCTCCCTTGTCCTTGACGAAGATATGCTTGCCAATCTCTAGGCCAGTCGGCGCGTCAAGGCAGCCAGCGGCGATTCCAATGCCCTCTTCATCATTCATCCGATAAAACAGGCTTGAGCCGCAGAACCGGCAAAAACCACGCTTGGCGAAATCAGAGGACTCATACCAGGTCAGCCCTTCTTCTTCGATGAACGTGACCTGATCAAACGGTGCATGGGTGGCCGCCCAAATATGGCCGCTCGACCGTCTGCACATCGTGCAATGGCACACATTGAGTTCTTTACGCACCGTTTCGACCTCAAACCGCACCTTGCCGCAATTGCATCTTCCTGTATTCATTTTGCCCCCCGTCTCGGCTTTTCAGTATGAATCCTTAAAGCATACTGGCTGCTCACGATTAGCCAAGCACCAACCAACAAAAAAAGCCGCCTGCATCACGCAGACGGCCTTTCAAAAGATCAATCGGAAATCCGATTAGCCAACGAGTTCGTCGTCGGAGAAGAAGAATTTGATTTCTTCTGCAGCGGTTTCTGGAGCGTCAGAACCGTGAACGGAATTTTCGCCGATGGACAGAGCGAATTCCTTGCGGATGGTGCCTTCAGCAGCTTCTGCTGGGTTGGTCGCGCCCATGACTTCGCGGTTTTTCGCGATGGCATTTTCGCCTTCCAGAACCTGAACAACAACAGGCTCGGACATCATGAACTCAACCAGCTCACCAAAGAAAGGGCGCTCTTTGTGAACAGCGTAGAAGCCTTCGGCCTGTTCCTGAGACATGCGGATGCGCTTGGAAGCAACGATGCGCAGGCCAGCTTCTTCAAACTTGGCGATGATTTTACCGGTCAGGTTACGCTTGGTTGCATCCGGCTTGATGATGGAAAAAGTGCGTTCAATAGCCATCGAAAGAATCCTCGTGAGATATCAGATATGCGAAAGGCCCCATCACAAGAACAGAATTCCATAGAGATTTCTGCCTATTTTGCGGGCCGAATTTGGCCGCTATATAGCCGCCTGAGCATCGGCCTGCAAGCCCCTTTCCCATTTCAGCCCGGTCGCCCGCCACTCCTCAACGGATTTATGCCATATAGTCGAGGCCTTCGCGCCTTTCGCAGCATTTCGTCGCATCTCACGTGAATTTTGCCTTTCGACCCAGACCGTCATAAAGATCAAGGCAACGCTCGAACCATTGAGCCACCGGGTCGTCCGCTTCAAGGAAGGCAAAGTCCGAGACCATCCGCCCCCACTGGAACGAGCCAAAGACACAATAATCCGCATAGATCGGACTGTCACCACCGATGAAATCCTGTTTGCGAACGGTCAGTCGCAAAGGCAACAGGCTGTCGCGAAAACGCTGGATGGCATCTTCCGTGCGATCCACCACTTCATGCAACTGTTTGCCAAAGCGTTTTTCTCGGCTCTGTCGGAAATAGGCTTTGTCCGCTTCGTTCAACCCGTCATAGATATCGAGCAAGGTGAATCGGGCAATCTGGGCATCCACTGTCGCATTGGTCCACCAATGCATGAACTGCGCTGTTCGAATGCCGCCTTCACCACGAAACAGACTGGGAGCATCTGGATAGGCCTTTTCCAGATACACGGCGATCTCGAAGGATTCCCGCACCACACTGTCTTCATCCACCAATACCGGCAGGGTTGTTTGCCCGCCCCCTTCGATGGTTCCGATTTCAGTAAAGAGGGTTGGCACCGTCTCACATTCCAATTGCTTGTGCGCCAGCGCCATCTTTGTGCGCCAGCAAGCGGGCGAAAACCGAAACGCCCGGTCCGCGCCGCACAGGTCATAAAGTTTGATGGTCATGCTCTTGTCTCCAGACGTCTGACCCCGATGGCTGGTTCGAGCATCGGGGCCTTATTGGCCTCAGAGTTTGCAACGCGCCATGGCCGATGACCAGTAATTTTCCGGTAAGTGGACATTTTCCCACTCACGTCCGTGTGTTTTCCTCACCACGTCCCGCACAAATGTTCCGGGATAAAAGCCACCACCCCAGTTGTGCGATTGCCAAGGGGCGGGAAATGGGGCACAAGGCAGGAATTATGCTTCATATCAATAATCTCACTTTCCGCATCGCTGGCCGCACTCTGTTTGAGGAAGCCACCCTCGTCATCCCCGAAGGCGCAAAAGTCGGCCTCGTCGGGCGCAATGGCACGGGCAAAACAACCCTGTTCAAAATTCTCGTTGGCGAACTCAGTCCCGAAAGCGGCACGGCCTCGATCCGCAGGGGTGCCCGCGTCGGACAGGTGGCACAGGAAGCCCCTGCCAGCGACGAGACACTGCTGTCGTTCGTCCTTAAGGCAGACAAGGAACGCACCGCGCTGTTGGCGGAAAGTGAGACGGCCACCGACCCGGACCGCATTGCGGAAATCCAGTTGCGACTTGCCGACATTCACGCCCATTCGGCCGAAGCGCGCGCGGCCACCATTCTCCACGGTCTGGGCTTTGATGCAGAGGCACAGGCCCGCCCGACCAAGGATTTTTCCGGCGGTTGGCGGATGCGCGTGGCGCTCGCCGCCATTCTCTTCTCCGAGCCAGACCTGTTGCTGCTCGATGAGCCGACCAACTATCTCGATCTGGAAGGCACCCTCTGGCTTGAGGCCTATATCGCACGCTATCCCTATACCGTGATGATCATCAGCCACGACCGAGACCTGCTCAACAAGGCGGTGGATCACATCGCCCATCTTGATCAGCTCAAGCTCACCGCCTATCGCGGCGGCTATGATCGCTTTGAACGCACCCGCCGCGAAAAGCTTGAATTGCAGCAGAAAATGCGCACCAAGCAGCTGGAACAACGGGCGCATATGGAAAAGTTTGTCGAGCGCTTCCGCTACAAGGCCACCAAGGCCAAGCAGGCCCAGAGTCGCCTGAAGGCCTTGGAGAAAATGGCTCCGATTGCCGCCGTTATGGAAGACCACATCCACCCCATCACCTTCCCCAACCCGCAAAAGACCATGGCTCCGCCGATCATCCGGATGGAAAAGGCCTCAGTGGGTTATGAGCCAGGCAAGCCGGTTCTGCGCAATCTCAGCCTACGCATTGACCCGGACGATCGCCTCGCCCTGTTGGGTGCCAACGGCAACGGCAAATCAACCTTTGCAAAGCTGATTTCCGACCGTCTGCAAATCGATGCTGGCGATATTTTCCGCGCCAACAAGCTCGACATTGCCTTCTTCGCCCAGCACCAGCTGGACGAATTGCGCCCCAATAACAGCGCCTATGATCACGTCCAGCCGCTGATGCCCGACGCACCAGAAGCAAAGGTTCGGGCGCGGGTGGCCAATATGGGTCTTGGCATCGAGAAAATGGACCTGCCGGCCAAAAGCCTGTCAGGGGGTGAAAAAGCCCGTCTGCTGCTGGGTCTGGCCACCTTCCACGGCCCTCACCTGCTCATCCTCGATGAGCCGACCAACCATCTGGACATCGACAGCCGCGAAGCGTTGGTCCACGCGATCAATGATTATGAAGGGGCAGTGTTGCTCATTTCCCATGACCGCCATCTGATCGAGGCCTGTGTCGACCGTCTGTGGCTGGTCCATGACGGCACTTGCAAGCCCTATGATGGGGATCTGGAGGATTATCGCCGCCTGCTGCTTGCCACCCGCAACAATCCCGACAGCACGGAAAAAGCCAAAAGCGCCAGTGGCGAGAGCAATCAAGCCATCGAAAAACGCCGCTCTGCAGCAGAAAAGCGCAAGGAACAAGCCCCTCTGCGCCGCAAAATTCAGGCAGCCGAGCGCGACATGGACAAGATCCGCGACCGCATGGCCAAGATCGACGACATGCTCGCCGACCCGGACCTGTTTGCCAAATTCCCCGAAAAAGGCGCGAAATTGTCAAAAGACCGCTCTGATCTGTCAGACCTGCTCGAAAAGATCGAGGAGAAATGGCTGGAAATGAGCGAAGAAATCGAGGACTAGACCATGCCCCAGTCCATGTCGCTGGTCGCCATAGTTGTGCGCGATTATGACGAAGCCATTGGCTTTTATGTCAACACGCTGGGCTTTGAGCTGATCGAAGACACTTATCAGCCAGAGCAGGACAAACGCTGGGTCACCGTCCGGCCCAAAGGCGGCGGGGATTTTGCTCTTTTGCTGGCCCGCGCCTCGAATGACCATCAAAGCCAGTATATTGGCGATCAGGCCGGCGGTCGGGTGTTTCTGTTCCTTGAAACAGACGATTTCTGGCGCGATTACAAGCTCTATCAGGATCGCGGTGTCACTTTTGTCCGCGAGCCACTAAAGGCCGACTATGGCACGGTGGCGGTCTTTGAAGATCTCTATGGCAACCGGTGGGATCTGGTCCAGTATGACCAGTCCCCACTCAAACAGCTTTAGTCTACAAGGCAGATAGGCCCAGCATTAGAAGGTGCGCGCCCACTGAAAACAGCTGGCGACGGTCCCCCCCTGGTAGCGTTCAATCCGAACCTTGTTGTTGTTGCTATATTTGCCGCAAAAGATGCTGAACTTGCCGTTTTTCTGATAGCGAATATAGAAAGGGCCGTCCTTCATGTTGTTGCGCCAATAGCCGCGCAACAGATTGCCCTTGCTGTCGCGATAGCTGCCTTGCCCATTGCGCTTCCCATTGCGCCAATCCCCTACA